>DATFTG010000114.1:0-5768 GCA_035262265.1 Gemmatimonadales bacterium | reverse complement strand
TGGTGCGGGGGCAGCAGTTCCTCCCCCCGAGCAAGGATTGCGACGTCAAACGCAATCACTTTCTGGTGAACGGCGCTGCGCAGTATCTGGAGGTAGCCGCGACGAAGCCCGCCATGCGCGACGGTCAATTGCGCAATGCCGAAAAGAACCTCACGCAGGCGGTGACGACGGGCGGGCAGGACAAGAACCCCAGCGCGTGGTATTTCTTCGGTCGCTACTATGCGATGCGCGGGGACATCTGGGGCGCCGACTCCGCATTCAGCAAGGCGGAGGCTCAGCTGCCGTTGTGCCACGACGACATCCAGTATTATCGGCGCAATCTCCTCTGGGTGCCCGCCATCCAGGCGGGGCAGGCGGCGCTGGCGGCTGGAAACTACGACTCCGCGTTCACGGCGTTGCGCGCCGCGGCCAAAGTCTACGACGGCGAGCCTCAGGGATTCGTGACGCTCGCGACGGCCTTCTTCAACATCCCGCCGGCGGCGTATCTCCCGGAGTCGACGTTCCGCAAGCAAAACCCTGGGCTGGCAGACTCGGCCTTCTCCGCTCGCTACCAGGCGGCGCTCCTCACCCACTACGATTCCGCGGCGGTGTACTTCCGCCGCGGCGTCCAGGCGTCGAAGGATCCGAAGTTCGAGGGGGAGAAGAAGGACGCGATGTTCAACCTCGGGAACGCCTTCTACGGTGCCCAGCACTACGATTCCGCGGCGGTGGCGTACGACGCGTACTTGAAGGTGGCGCCGAACGATGTGCAGGCCCGGGCACGGCTGGCCGATGTGCTGTCGATGGGAGGGCACAAGGACTCGGCGATGGCGATGTACGCCTCGATCCTGCAGCACGCCGACTCCGCGGACCCCAACATCTTGTTCAATGCCGGGGTCATGATCTACAACGCCGCCGTTCCGTCGCCCGACACCGCCAAGATCAGCGCCGCGTGCCGTCGCAAGCCGCTCGCGGCGGGACAGACCGCGCTGCGGCGCAAGACGGCGTGTGATCGTGAGGCGGCGGATTCACAGGCACAGCGAGACTCGGCCGCGTCGGGCAACTATCGGATCGCGGCGCAGGCGTTCGAAATCGGGCTGGCCCGCGCGCCGCAGAACCGGGATGGTCTGTTCAATCTCACCAGCTCCTATTTTGCCCTGCGCCAGGCGGACAAGATGCTGGGCACGGCGCAACGCCTCGTCCAGGTCGACCCGATGAATCGCAATTCGGTGCGCATGCTGGCCCAGGCGTGGCAGCTCAAGAAGCAAGGCGACAGCGCGCTGTACTACGTGACGATATCCGATTCGCTGCTTCCGGTCGACGTGAGCGTGGGCAGCTTCGGGCCGACCGACCAGGGCGCGACCATCAGCGGTGTCGTGACGAACTACCACTCGAAGGGCAGCGTCCCCCTGAAGCTCGTGTTCGAGTTTCTGAACAAGACGGGGACGGTCGTGACCAGCGCGACCTCCGACATCCCCGCGATCGGCGGCAACGGCACCTATGCTTTCCAGGTGCAGGCCATGGGTGTCGGGATCGTCGGCTGGCGCTATAAGAAGGGGTGACCGGCGGCCGCCCCCCGGCGTTGACGCTGGGGGGTGGGCTCCCCATTTTGTCACGAGGAGTCTCGCGGGCGTAATTCAGGGGTAGAATGCCAGCTTCCCAAGCTGGACGTCGTGGGTTCGAATCCCATCGCCCGCTCTCTATGACCACGCGAGCCTGGTACGCCTATTCCTATCGTCCGACCCGCACCACGGGCCGGCGCCGGGGGCGTACGCGGAGCTAGCGAGCGGCAGTACCCCGAGCGATCCGACGGTCCGTGGCGACACGGGCCGTTTTCTTTTCACCTGATGGGAGGTCGTATGGCCCAGGCTCCGGTCGGCGTGCAGGCCTCGTATTTCCTCGAGCAGGACTGGTCCACCTACTCGCTGGAGCAGCACGCCGTGTGGGCGATCCTGTACGAGCGCCGTATGCGTACCCTGACAGCGACGGGGAGCCGGGTGTTTCTCGAAGGGGCGGAGCGCATCGGCCTCCGGCCCGACGGCGTTCCGGAGCTCGCCCTGGTCAACCGGCGGCTCGCGCCCCGCACGGGGTGGGCGGCGGTGGGGGTCACAGGGTTCCTGCCGGCACGAGAATTCTTCGCCTGTCTGTCGCAGCGGCGTTTCCCCACCACTCTCATCGTGCGCGCGCGCGCCCAGCTCGACTACCTCCCAGAGCCGGACATTTTCCACGACGTCTTCGGCCACGTCCCGCTGCACGCCGACCCCGTGTTTGCCGACTTCCTGCAGCGATTCGGGGCACTGGCGTCGGCCGCGGAGACGGAAGCGCACGTGACCGGCCTGGCGCGGTTGTTCTGGTTCACCGTCGAATTCGGCCTGATCCGCGAGCAGGGCGAGGTGAAGGTCTACGGCAGCGGGTTGATCTCGTCGCATGGCGATGCCGCCAATGCCCTCGGCCCGAAATGCGACCGCCGTCCATTTTCTCTCGGGGCGGTGCTGGCGCAGCCATTCGAGATCGATCACCTGCAGGATGTGCTGTTCGTGGTCGATTCGTTCGATCAGCTCTTCGGCGCGCTGGCCGACGCGGAGCGCTGGCTACGGGGGGGCGGCACGCCGCATTGACAGCGCGGGACGGCGCGTCAGATTCGACATAACCCGCCTATTCGGAGACTCCCGATGCGTTCCGCCGCCGTCACCATCGGACTGTTGAGCTTGGGCGCTGTCGGCCTCGGAGCCCAGGCGAGGACGTGGGTCGAGCCCAAACCGCCATGCGACATCAAGCCGGGGTTCTTCCGACTCAACAGCGCCATTGTCGATCTGCAGCACGCCGCGCAACAGCCACAGATGCGCGACCACCTGCTCGGACAGGCGCAGGACGTACTGGTGCGCTCGATCCGCGACGACAAACAGGACAAGAATCCGGCGGCCTGGTATTACCTCGGTCGCTATTACGTCGAAGAGGGCGATGCCATAGGAGCCGACACCGCGTTCGCGAAGGCGGCGGCGCTCGCCCCGCAGTGCAAGGCGGACATCGCTGCGTACACGACGCCGCTGGCACAGGCGACCCTTAACCAGGGCCTCACGCTGTGGCAGGCCGGGAACAAGGACTCCGGTGCGGTCCTGCTGCGACGGGCCTACGCCGTCGACTCGACCCAGCTCAGGGCGCTTTTCCAGCTCGGCCTCTTGTACGTCGACGCCAACCAGCTCGACTCCGCCAGCGCGGTGCTGCGGCGCGCCGCCCAGGCCTCGGCGGGCGATACGGCGTACGGCGAAGCGCGGCGCGATGCCCTCCTGACGGTCGCCCGGATCTCGGTGCGCGGCGTCCAGTCCGATCCCGCCGTCCAGAAATGGCAGCACACGCGGTACAGCCGCGACTCGCTGGCCCCCTACCTGACAGCGGATTCCACGGTACTCGCCCGCATGCAGGCGTCAGCCGCTTCGCGCCGCGCGCGCGGCGCCCGGCTGTCGCCGACCGACCAGCAGTCGTTCAGCCATGACTCCGCCGCGCGGGGTGACGCCGTGAGCCGCGACCATGCGGCACGGGACGCCTTGCAGCGGCAGGCCGCCGCAGACAGCAGCGCCGCGCAGTCGGTGTTCCAGCCGGCCATCGCCTCGTACAAGGAGCTGGTGACGGCCTATCCCTCGAATGCCGAGGCTGCGGGGTCGCTCGCTTCGATCTATGTGCAGGCCGGCCGCCGCGCGGATGCCATCGCGGTTTTCGACGGGCTGTTCGCGCACGCCGGCGATCTCTCCGCGGGCGATCTCTACGATCTGGGCCAGCGCCTCGTGTCGTCACGGCTGTGGGCGCCGGGGATCAAGGCCTACGCTCTGGCGCTGGAACGCAATCCCTATCACCGCAACGCCCTGTCGGAGCTGGGGAGCGCATACGTCGAGACGAAGGACGGGGCCAACGCGGTGGCCACGGTGCAACGCCTGGTCGGGATCGATCCGATGAACAAGATGGCGCTGCATCTTATGGGGCAGGCGTGGGAGCTGCGGGGACAAACGGATTCGGCTCGCAAGTACACCGTGGTCTCCGATTCGCTGTCGGTGGACATCACGATCGCCAGCATGGTGCCCGATTCGAGCGGGGTCACACTCACCGGGGTGGCCACGAACTCCGGCGGCGCTGCGGCGAAGGCAACGCACCTGACGGTCGAGTTCCTCGACGCCAAAGGCGCCATCCTCGCCACCCAGGGAGTCGACATTCCCGCGGTCCCGGCGGGTGGGAGTCAACAGTTCCAGGCGCACGCCGCAGCAAAGGGGGCCGTCGGCTGGCGCTACCGCGCCGCTTAGGCGATATTACTGGTTGCTCAAGTTTCTGCCCGCGTTGAGTTTGCGACGCTGGCGTGAGAAAACGCTTTAACTGTGAGTAACCGTAGTGTTGCGTGTGGCGTCGGTTGCACCGGAATCGATCGGGGCCCACCTGGGGCTGGTCCAGGGGACCGAGCTGGTGAGTGTGAACGCCCGGGCGCTCGAGGATTTCCTCGATTGGGAATTCCTCACGGCGGACGATGCCTTCATGCTGCGCGCCCGGCTGCCCTCCGGGGAAGAGTTGGAGTGCGACATCGAGCGTCCCGAGGGGATGCCGATGGGCGTCACCCTGGAGCCGCCGCGCATCCGCCGCTGTGCCAACCACTGCGACTTCTGTTTCGTCGACGGCAATCCCACCGGTCTGCGCACCAATCTCTACATTCGCGACGACGATTACCGGCTGTCCTTCCGCTACGGCAACTTCGCGACGCTCACCAACCTGAAGCCGAAGGACGAAGCGCGGATCGTCGAGTACCGGCTGTCGCCGCTGTATGTCTCCGTGCATGCGACCGACCCCATCGTGCGCCGCTGGCTGCTGCGCAACCCCGAGGCACCCGAGATCGTGCCGCAGCTCGCCCGCTTCGCCGGGCAGGGGATCCGTTTCCACACGCAGGTCGTCTTGATCCCCGGCATCAATGACGGCCCGCAGCTGGAGGGCACGCTGAGCGATCTCTACGGCCTGGGAGACGCCGTGCTGTCGGTGTCCGTGGTGCCGGTCGCGCTCACCGAATTCAGCAAGCATCACCTCGTGGCCGAGCCGACCCGCGATCAGTGCCAGGCGGCGCTCGGAACGGTCGAGCGCTGGGCGACGCGCGCCATGGCGGAGCGGCGACAGCCGTGGGTCTACGGCGCCGACGATCTCTACCTCCAGGCCGGTGCGCCGCTGCCGGCGGCGGCCTGGTATGGCGATTTCCAGCAGCGCGAAAACGGAGTCGGTGCGGTGCGCTACCTGCAGACACGGATCGGCGCGGCGGCCGGGCACTACGGCGATTGGACGGGAAAACGGATCGCGGTGATGACGGGGACCGCGATGGGACGGCTGATGCCGCAGGTGCTTACCGATCTCGCTGCCGAGACAGGCGCCCACATCGAGATCCTCGCGCTCGAGAACGATCTTTTCGGGAAGTCGGTGACGACAGCCGGCTTGCTCCCCGGCACGGCGTTTCAGCGCGCGCTCGTCGACCGTCATGATCTCGATCTGGCTCTGCTGCCCGCCGAGGCGGTGAACGACGATCTCCTGTTCACCGACGATCTCGACGCGCACGAGCTGGCGAAGCAGGTGCCGATGGAGATTCGGTTCTCGTACGACTTTGCGGACGTCTTGGCGGATGGTCGGATGGATGGATCGTCGGATGGTCGGAGCGAGCCCGCAGTTGTACCCGCCTATCCGCCCATCCGCCGATCCGCCGGGGAGGGGAGATGAGGGCGGGGGCCCCCACCGTCGCCATCATCGGCCGTCCCAACGTCGGCAAGTCGACG
>DATFTG010000113.1:0-10199 GCA_035262265.1 Gemmatimonadales bacterium | reverse complement strand
TCCACCCCGGGGGCATCTGGACGGGGATCTGGCGCGCCGCGCCGCTGCCGGCGCGCCTGGTGCTGCGCATGCTGTTGGCGTCCGCTGCCACGGGAGCGGCGCCCGTCGTCCGGCTCGCCGTGGCGCCGGATGCGGCAGAGGCAACGGGGAGGTATTTCAACCGCTGGAAGGAAGAGACGCCGGCCCCGCAGGGGCAGGACGACGCGGCGGCGGCCCGCCTGTGGCAGCTGGCCGAGCGCGCCACCGCCTGAGCCGAACCACACCAACTCGAGGAGAGGATGATGAAGCACCCGCCGGACGAAGAAATGGATGAGGAGCTGGAGGAAGAGGACGACGAGGACTGGGAAGAGGACCTGGACGAGGATTTCGAGGACGATGAAGACCTCGGAGAAGACGAGGACGAGGAAGCCGACGACGATTTGCAGACGATGACGCGGGGCTCCTGATCCGGCGTTATCTTGTCGTCCATGGCTGACGGCTCCCACCGCTCCTCCAAGGGCTCCGGCGCGTTCCCGGTGCACCTCGCCGACGAGCTGGAGGTCTATTTCAACGAGGTCGCCCATGGGCGGCCCGTCGGATTCGTCGGCTCGCCCAAGTGGAAGCCGCCCACCGACGTCTACGAGACGGCCGAGGACATCGTCGTCCACATGGACGTGGCGGGGGTGCAGCCCGAGGACTTCACGGTGGAATACGCCGAAGGGGTCCTCACCATCGCCGGGGAGCGCGCGGCGCGCCACGAGGGCAAACCGCACTACCACGCGATGGAAGTGCAGGTCGGCCCGTTCGAGCGGCGCCTGCGCCTCCCGGTGTCGGTCGATCCGACGAGCCTCCGCGCCACCTACGACCAGGGATTTCTCGAGGTCCGTCTCACCAAGCTGCCGCAGCGGATGTCCGGGCCGCACACCGTCAAGGTGACCTGACGTGGAGCGTCTTCCGGTCCTCCCGCTGGGGCAGCTCGTTGTCTATCCCCACGTGGTTCTGCCGTTGTCGATCTCCGATCCCCGCGCCGTACAGCTGCTCGACGTCGTGGTGCAGGGTGACAAGCGTCTCCTGCTGGGCGTCGTCAAGCCGAGCGATAACCGCGACCCTCCCGAAGGTCCGGTGATGGAGGCGAAACCCGAAGACCTCTACGCCGTCGGCACACTGGGGCTCGTCGTCCGGATGTTGAAGCTGATGGACGGCACGATGCGGGTGATGATTCAGGGCGTCGATCGCGCTACGCTGCAGAACGCGACCCCCGAGGCCACGTACTTCACGTCCGAGTTCGAGACGCTCGCCACGACCGGCGCCGAAGACCCGCGCGTCGAGGCGCTGAAGCGCAACGTCGTCGCCCAGTTCAGCCGCGTCATCGACCTCGCGCCCTATCTCGCCGACGAGCTGCACGAGGTGCTCGAGGGGATCACCGACCCGGGCAAGCTCGCCGATTTCGTCGCCGCCAACCTCGACCTCGCCCTGCCCGCCAAGGCGGAGCTCCTGGCGCTCGGGGAGATCCGCCCGCGCCTCGAGCGGCTCGCCGAGCTGCTCGCCGAGGAGCTGGAGGTGCTCGAGGTCGGGAGCCAGATCCAGGAGAAGGTCCGGGCCAAGCTCGACGAGCATCAGCGCGAGTATGTGCTGCGCGAGCAGCTGCGCGTGATCCGCCAGGAGCTGGGCGAAGAGGCCACCGACGACGACGTGCAGGACCTCGCCACCAAGCTCGACGGGGCGGGGCTCTCCACCGAAGCGCGGCGCGTGGTCGACCGCGAGCTGAAGCGGCTGCGCCAGATGTCGCCGCAGTCGGCCGAGTATCACGTGGTGCGCACCTATCTCGAGACCATCGCCGCGCTGCCATGGGAGCGCGTGTCGCCCGACCGCCACGATCTCAAGGCGGCGCGCGAGATCCTCGATCGCGATCACTACGACCTCGTCACGATCAAGGATCGCATTCTCGAGCATCTCGCCGTCCGCACCCTCAACCCCGACGCACGCGGCAGCATCCTCTGCTTCGTCGGCCCGCCCGGCGTCGGCAAGACGTCGCTCGGCCAGAGCATCGCCGAGGCGCTGGGACGGAAGTTCATCCGCGTCTCGGTCGGCGGCGTGCGCGACGAAGCCGAAATCCGCGGCCATCGCCGCACGTACGTCGGCGCGATCCCGGGCCGCATCCTGCACGCGCTCGAGCGCTGTGAGACGCGCAACCCCGTGCTGATGCTCGATGAGGTGGACAAGATGGGCGCCGACGTGCGCGGCGACCCCACCGCCGCCCTGCTCGAGGTCCTCGACCCGGCGCAGAACGGCACGTTCGTCGACCACTACCTCGAAATCCCGTTCGATCTGTCGGGCGTGCTGTTCATCGCGACGGCGAACAGCCTGTCGCAGATCCCCGAGCCGCTGCTCGACCGTATGGAGGTGTTGAGTCTCTCGGGCTACACACCGGGCGAGAAGCTCGCCATCGCCAAGCGCTACCTGCTGCCCCGGCAGCTGAAGGAGACGGGGCTTCTCGAGGAGATCGCGAACCTGGCCGACGGCGCGATCGAGCGCCTGATCAGCGAATACACCCGCGAAGCCGGCGTGCGGCAGCTGGAGCGCGAGATTCAGGGAGTCCTGCGCAAGGTCGCGCGCGCGGTGGTGGAGGACGGACGCGCGGCGGTGAAGGTCACCCCGAAAAACATCGAGGAATTCGCGGGTCAGCCGACGGTGCTGAACGAGGTGGCCGGGCGCGCGCCGGAGATCGGCGTCGCGACGGGACTCGCGTGGACCCCCGCGGGTGGCGACATCATGTTCGTCGAGGCGATCCTCATGACCGGGCGCGGGCAGATCACCCTCACCGGCCAGCTGGGCGACGTGATGCGCGAGTCGGCGCAGGCGGCGTGGAGCCTGCTGCGCGCGCGTGCGGCGGCGCTCGGCATCCCGGCGAACCTCTTCACCACCACCGACGTTCACCTCCACGTGCCGGCCGGCGCCGTTCCCAAGGACGGTCCGTCGGCGGGAATCACGATCGCCACCGCGCTGGCGTCGTTGCTGTGCCGCCGGCCCGCGCGGCACGATCTGGCGATGACGGGAGAGTTGACGCTGCGCGGGCGCGTCCTCCCCGTCGGCGGACTCCGGGAAAAGTTGACGGCCGCCGTGCGCGCGGGACTCCGCACCGTCCTCGTTCCGGAGCGCAACCGCCCCGACCTGGTCGACCTGCCGGAGGAGGTGGTGCGCCATCTCGACATCCGGCGCGTGGAGACGATCGATCAGGTGCTCGAGGCGGCGCTGCTCGAGCCCGCGGCCCGGCGCGGCACGCGCGGCGCGGCGCGCAACCCGCGGATCGCCGCCGGGGTGCGGCCATGAGCGATTACGGCGCCCTCGTCGACGCGCTGCAGAAGATCGGGGCGCGCGACGGCCGCTTCCACGAGCGCGCCTATCTGTTCGTGCTCGCCGCCCTCGAGTATGCGCAGGGCCGTCTCCCCGCGCGCCGCCACTTGTCGGGGGCCGAGCTCGCCTGGGCCTGTCGCGACTTCGCTCTGGAGCAGTTCGGCCTGCTCGCGCCCACGGTGCTGCAGCACTGGGGCGTGCGGCGCACCGAGGACTTCGGTACGATCGTGTTCGCGTTGATCGATGCCGGACTCCTCGCCCAGCAGTCGAGCGACCGAATCGAGGACTTCGAAGGGGTGTATGACTTCGACGCCGCCTTCGGTGCCGGCTATCGCTGGCCCGGTGTGGAGCGGTCGTAGGTTGCCCGGGAGATGAGGTGGATCGATGGATGCGATGGAGTGGCCAACCTGCCAGAAGTGCACGCGGGGAGTGCTCATTCCGTTGTCGGATTACGGAAGAGACGGCGCCCCGATCATGTATAAGGCGTGGGTGTGCAGCAGCCCCGATTGCGGGTTCAACGTGCGCATCGATAATGGCGAGATTTCTTTTGGCCGGGCGATCGGTCAGAGCCTGAAATAGCCTTCGCGCCCGGCCCGGTACGACCGCCCGCGGTGAGCGGGCGCTTCTACGCCGGATCGCGCGAGGCGTTGCAACGGGACGTCCGGGGGCTGCTCCAGCCCGTCGAGCCGATGGCGCACGCCGCCGCGGCGCGCGCGGCAATCGCCCCCCACGCCGGCTACATCTACTCCGGCGTCACGGCCGCGCACGTCTTCGCGCGGCTCGACGTCCCGCGGCTCGTAGTTATCGTTGGTCCCAATCACACTGGCCGTTGTCGCGCCCCAGGCGGGGCGTCGCTGTGGGAAACGGGGGCGTTCGCCACTCCGCTCGGGGATGTCCCGGTGGACGACGCGCTCGCTGCCGCGCTGCTGTCCGAATCGCCGCTGGTCGCGATCGACCGTACAGCGCACCTGGACGAGCACGCGATCGAGGTGGAGTTGCCGTTCCTGCAGCTACGCCGCGCGGACGTGCGGATCGTGCCGTTGCTCCTCGCCTGGGACGGGTGGGAGGAAGCGCAGGCGCTGGGGGACGCGCTGGCGCGCCTCGTCCGTCGCTGGTCGGAGCCGGTGTTGCTGCTGGCGTCGAGCGACCTCAACCATTACGAGCCGGCCGCGATGACCGAGCTGAAGGACGCCCAGGTGCTGGGTGCCATTCGCGCCCTCGACGGAGCGGAGCTGCTGCGCCGCTGCCGCGCCGAGCGGGTGTCGATGTGCGGCCGCGCGCCCGCCGCCGCGGTGATCGCCGCGGCGCGCGCGCTCGGCAGCACGCAGGCCGAGGTCGTGGACTACCGGCATTCCGGCTGGGTCACCGGCGACGAGGCCCGCGTCGTGGGTTACGGTGGGGTGGTGATCCTGTGACGATGCCGGCGGCGATTCCCGTTCTCTCCGCGACGGAGGCCGCCGCGTGGGACACGGCGGCACGGCGCAAGTATCTCATCCCGAGCCGCGTTCTGATGGAGAGCGCAGGACGCGCCGCCGCCGGCGAAGTGGCGCGCGCGTTTCCCGAGATCGTCAAACGCGGCGTCCTCGTCGTGGCGGGCGCGGGCAACAACGGCGGCGACGGCTGGGTGCTCGCCCGGGCGCTGCACGCCGCTCGCATTCCCGTGTGGGTGTACGGCCTCGATCCCAAGACCGACGACGCCATCGACAACCGGTCCCTGGCACGGGTGAGCGGCGTGCCGGAGCTGACGCGCGAAGAGCCGTGGCCCGCCGCCGCGGTCGCCGTCGACGCCCTGCTCGGCACCGGAGCGAGCGGACCGGTGCGCGGCGAGGCGCGCACCGCCGCCGACCGCCTCGTCGCGAGCGCGCTGCCGGTCGTCGCGCTCGATGGCCCGACGGGTCTCGATCTCACGAACGGCGAGACACACGGGCCGGTGCGCGCCCAGATCACCATCACCTTCGGCGGCGCGCGGCGCGGCCACCTCCTGGCACGCGAGTGGTGCGGGCGGATCATCGTGGTCGACATCGGTTTCCCGCCGGCCGAACCCTCGGCTCCCGTGCTCGTGACCGATGCCTGGGCGGGCGCGCGCCTTCCCGGTCTCACCGCCACGATGCACAAGGGTGATCGCGGCCGCGTCACCGTGGTGGGTGGGTCCGCCGGAATGACGGGGGCGGCGCTGCACGCCGCGCGGTCGGCGCTGGCGGCGGGTGCCGGACTCGTGAAGCTCGTCGCGGCCGAGGAGACGCTCGCCGCCGCGCGCGCCAGTCTCCCCGATGTCCTCACCGTACCCTCCGCGCTCGGCCCCGGGCTCGAGCCCGAGGTGGGAGAGGCGCTCGAATGGGCCGATGCCCTCGTCGTGGGCCCGGGTCTCGGGCGCGACCTGCCGCGCAAGCCGTTTCTCGCGGCGGTGCTCGCGCGCCGGCCGATCCCGACGGTCGTCGACGCCGACGCCCTGATGCTGTTCGAGGGGCGCACCGAGCGCCCGCTCGTATTCACGCCCCACCTGGGGGAGTTTCGCGCCCTGGCCGGGGATCAGCTCGCCGACGCCGTCGCCAACGATCGCTGGGCCGCGGTGTCGAAAGCGGCCCAGACGCTGCACGGCTGCGTGCTGCTCAAAGGCGTGCCCACCGTCATCGCCGACGTGCGGGGACCGATGCACGTCGTGGCGGCCGGCAACCCGGGTCTCGCGACCGGCGGATCGGGCGACGTGCTCTCGGGGTTCATCGGCGCGTTCCTGGCGCGCGGGGTCGCGGCGGCCGAGGCGGCCGCGCTCGGCGCGCAGGCGCTGGGTCGAGCGGCGGAGCTCGGCGCGCGCGCCTGGAGCGCGCGGAGCCTGCGACCCGCGGATGTTCTGGCATCGCTCCCCGAGGTGTGGCGCACCTGGAGCGACAGCCCGCCGCCCGGGCCGCCGGTGCTGATGGTGCTCGAGCCGCCGGAGGCGGTGTGATGGGCGGATGGGCGGATTGGCGGATAGCCGGATGGTGCATTGGTGGAGCCGCGCTGTTGCTATCCGCCGATCCGTCCATCCGCCCATCCGCTCAGACACGCAGCTGGCGCCCGGAAGACCGCGTCCTCATCTCCGACTTTTCCGTCATCGACGCCGTCGCGGCGTCGCCATGGGTGGTTTTCGCCGCGTCGCGACATGGGCTCCTGGTCTACGACCGTCGGGTGAACGCCTGGCGGCTTCCGGTGACCACGCTCGACGGCTATCCCACCGCGCGGGTGCGGCTCGCGCTGGCGGATCCCGTCGGCAACGCCGTCTGGCTCGGGACCGACGAGGGGTGGGCGCGCTACGACGTCGATCAACAGCACTGGGACGCCGGACCCGCGACAGGCGGGATCTCGGGATTGCTGCTCGACGCGCGCGATCCGGCGAGCGGCGTGTTCGTGCGCGACCAGACGGGCTGGCGCTTCCTGCCGCGCGGTGGGCTGCTCGCGATTCCGGGAACGCCGCTGCCGCCCCCGGAGCGGCGCGTGACGCCGCTCGACGTCCAAGCGGCGTTGCAGACCGCGCCCATGGCTCAGGCGCTGCGGGCCCTCATCCTGACCGATCCGCGGTTGCGCTCCTATCAGTTCACTGCCGCAGCGCGACCGATGGAGGGTGGCGATCTTTACTTCGGCACGAACGGCTTGGGGTTGGTCCGCATCGATCCCACGATGGCGCAGTGGGAGCCGCTGCCGTTTACGTTGATCGGCAACCGCGCCGATGCCCTCGCGCTCGGGTCGGACGGTATCTGGGTGGCCGGCTCCCGCGGGCTGGTCGGTCGGCCCGAGGAGAAGAGCGGCCTGACGTGGCTCCCCGATGAGCTGTCGGCAACCACTTCGGTGGAGCCGCAGGCGGGAGGCGGTTGGGGCGCGGCGCCAGTGTATCGGCTGCTGGCGGCGGGGAGTCAGCTCTGGATCGCGACCGGAGCGGGTCTCTACCAGGTGGACCCGGGAAGCGGCCGCATGCGACGCTTCTCGGCGAGCGACGGCTTGCCGTCCGAGGACGTGCGGGCGCTCGCGCCTGCGCCCGACGGCGTCTGGGTCGGTACGACGCATGGCCTCGCCGTCGTCACCGCCGGCAATCGCATCGTGCGGCTGGCCGACAACGGCGTCGCGGTGTCGAGTCTCCTTGCGGTGCGCGAGACGCTGTGGGTAGGCAGCAGTGCCGGGCTCGGTGTCGTGCCGCCGGGCTCCCCGGCACCCGTGGTCGACTCCGAGCTTCAGGCCGAACCGGCCTTACGCGCGCCGGTGGTGGCGCTGGCGCGCGCATCCGACACGCTGGTCGCGGTGTTCGCCGATCAGGTCGCTTGGCGCGATCCGGCGGGCGCGCATTGGACGGTCGAGCGGCCGCGCGTGGCGTTGGGAACGTTGACTGCGGCAGGCAGTGATATGGGAGGCGTCTGGTTGGGCGGGACGTCGGGGCTCGCCTGGTGGAATGTGAGCCGCGGGGTGTATCAGCGGCTCGCGATCCCCGGTGATCTCCCTGCGCCGGTGCGCGACGTGCAGGCGTCGCCGCGCTGGGTATGGGTGGCAACCGACAGCGGGGTCGTGCGGCTGCGGCGCGACGCCGTAACGGGAGTCCGGTAGTGAGTGCACATCTCCGGTTGGGAAGTGGCGGAGAATTCGATCGTCTGCGGGCGATCTTCGCCAGGCTGGGGCCGACGGGGCAGGCGCTGGGGGACGACTGTGCCCTGTTGCGCGCCGAAAAGGCGACGATCGCGCTGAGCATCGACATCTCGGTCGAGAACGTGCATTTCCGGCGCGACTGGCTCACGCTGTCGCAGATCGGTTATCGCGCCGCCGTGGCGTCGCTGTCCGATCTCGCGGCGGAAGGGGCGCGCGCGGCGGGAGTGCTCGTGGCGCTCGCGATGCCGCTTGAGACGCCGGCCGAGCACGCGGCAGAGATCATGGAGGGTGTCGGGAAGGCGGCGACGCTCGCCGGGGCGAAGGTGCTGGGCGGCGATCTCTCGCAAGCGCCGCTGCTCGTCGTCGACGTCTGCTCCATCGGCACGGCGCCGCGCCCCGTGCGCCGCCGCGGCGCGGAAGTCGGCGACGGACTGTGGGTGACGGGTCGGCTCGGCGCCATGGAGCTGGCGTTGCGCGAGCTGCGCTCCGGGCGCGCCCCCGAGCCGGCGGTGTTGGCGCGGTTCGCCGCGCCCGAGCCGCGCATCCAGGCGGGGCAGTGGCTCGCGAGCCAGGGAGCGCGGGCGATGATCGACCTCTCCGATGGACTCTCCGCCGACGCGCGCCACCTGGCTGCCGCGTCCGGCGTCGCGCTCGAGTTCTCGCTCGAGCGGCTGCCGTGCTGGACCGGGGCGGCGCCGCTCATCGCGGCGTCCTCCGGCGAGGAGTACGAGCTGCTCGTCGCCATGCCCCCGTCGTTCGGCGAAACCCAGGCGCAGGCGTTCAGCGGTCTCGTCGGGATCCAGCTCTCCCGCATCGGAACCTGCGTCGACGGGACCGCCGGCAGCGTGCGCTTCACCGAGCGGGGTGTCGAGGTGGCGGCTCCGGCGGGCTTCGATCACTTCGCCGCCTGATGCTGCGAATCGCGTGGTATTACGTCGTGCTCGTCGTCTCGTCCGTCATTCACGCCAGTGGCACGCTGATCGGCGCGCTGCTCCGCATCCGCCACCGTCCCGGCGGCATCTACGACTGGGGCACGTCCGACTGGGCGCGCTGGATTCTGCGCGGCGCCGGCACGCCGCTCGTGATCGACGGGCTGGCGCGTATCCCGGCAGGCCCCGTCGTTTATGCATCGAATCACTCGTCGATGTTCGACATCTGGGCCCTGGCCGCGGGGATGCCGGGGTCGATCCGCTTCGTGGCGAAGCAGGAGCTGGCGCGAATTCCCCTGTTGGGCCAGGCGATGGTGGCGGCGGGTCACGTCACGATCGACCGCACCAATCGCAGCCGCGCGATGGACGCCTACGCCGAAGCGGCGCGGCGTATCCACGAGCGCGGCGTCTCGACGGTGGTGTTTCCCGAAGGGACACGCAGCCGCACCGGGGAACTGCTGCCGTTCAAGAACGCGCCGTTCGGTCTCGCCATCGCCGCGCAGGTGCCGCTCGTGCCAGTCTACGTGCATGACACTTTCCGCATTCTCCCCAAGGGCGCCTGGCGCCTGAAGCCGACCCCGATCCGCATCCAGGTCGGGGAGCCGATCGCCACGACGGGGATGACGCTGCACGACCGGGAGGCGCTGCGGCAGCGGGCCCACGATGCGATCGCCGCGATGCGCGCCCGCGTTGACGCCAGGTCGGAAGCCCCTTAAGGTTGGCGCCACCATGAGCACGATCATCTCCGTCCGCGCGCGTGAAATCCTGGACAGCCGGGGCAATCCCACCGTCGAAGCCGACGTCACGTTGGCGAGCGGCGCCAGCGGCCGCGCAGCGGTGCCGAGCGGCGCCTCCACCGGCGAGCACGAAGCGGTCGAGCTGCGCGACGGCGATCAGCGGCGCTACGGCGGCAAAGGCGTCCTGGAAGCGGTGAAGAACGTCAACGAAATGATCGGGCCGCGGCTCGAGGGGCTCGCCGCGGAAGACCAGATCTCCGTCGACTACGCGATGCTCGAGCTCGACGGCACACCCAACAAGGGCCACCTCGGCGCCAACGCCATTCTCGCGGTATCGCTCGCGGTGGCGCGCGCGGCTGCTGACGACGCCGGGCTGCCGCTGTACCGCTACCTCGGCGGGCCGCTGGCGCACGTCCTCCCTGTGCCGATGATGAATATCGTGAACGGCGGGGCGCACGCCTCCAACACCGTGGATTTCCAGGAATTCATGGTGGTTCCGATCGGCGCCGAAACGTTCCCCGAGGGGCTGCGTCTCGGCGTCGAAGTGTTCCACGCGCTGAAGAAGGTGCTCGCCAAGCGCAGCCTCTCGACG
>DATFTG010000112.1:0-16319 GCA_035262265.1 Gemmatimonadales bacterium | reverse complement strand
CACGCGACCGACGTGCTGGCGAAGTGCGGCTCCCGCTACGAGTCGGTTCCCAAGGCCTGAATGACGCTGCTCGGCAACCTCGCGCTCTGGGTGGCGTTTCTGCTCGGCGCCTGGGGGGCGCTGACCGGGTTTCTCGGCGCGGCGCGCGGCCGAGCCGATCTGATCGCCAGCTCGCGGCAGGCCGTCTACGCGCTGTGCGGGGTCCTGCTCGTGGCGGTCGTCAGTCTCGAGGTGGCGCTGTTCCGCCACGACTTCAACGTCGAGTACGTCGCCGCCTATACCAGCCGCAACCTCCCGATCTTCTACACCTGGTCGGCACTGTACGCGGGACAGAAGGGCAGCCTGTTGTTCTGGGCCACGGTACTGTCGCTGTTCGGGGCGTTGGCGCAGGCGCTCACGGCGCCGCGCCACCGCGTCTATCTGCCGTATGTGGGCGCGATCACCTGTCTCGTGTGCGCTTTCTTCGTCAGCGTGATGGTTGTCGAGCCGATCACCCACGCCAACCCGTTCGAGCGGCTCGCCTACACCCCCGTCGACGGCAACGGGTTGAACCCGCAGCTGCAGAACCCCGGGATGGTGTTCCATCCGCCGATGCTCTACCTCGGCTACATCTCGATCACGATTCCCTTCGCGTTCGCGATGGCGGCGCTGTTGTCGAAGCGCCTCGACGCCGACTGGCTGGTGGCGATCCGCAAGTGGACGCTGCTCTCCTGGCTGTTCCTGTCGATCGGCATCTGTCTCGGGATGTGGTGGGCCTATGTGGAGCTGGGGTGGGGCGGGTACTGGGCGTGGGATCCGGTCGAAAACGCCTCGTTCCTGCCGTGGCTCACGATGACGGCGTTCCTGCACTCAGTGATGATCCAGGAAAAGCGCGGCATGCTGAAGAAATGGAATCTCGCGCTCATCATCGGCTCGTGGCTGCTGTCGATCTTCGGCACCTTCATCACGCGATCGGGCGTGATCGCGTCGGTGCACTCGTTCACCCAGTCGAAAGTCGGCTGGTTATTCGGTGGGTTCCTGCTGATCGCGGCGGGGGGAAGCTGCCTTCTCTACTTCATCAGGCTCCCGTTGTTGAACGCCGAAGCCCGACTCGAGTCGATGGTGAGCCGCGAGGCAAGTTTCCTGTTCAATAATCTGCTGCTCGTCGGGATTGCGGCGGTGGTGCTGTTGGGGACACTGCTACCGATTCTCACCGAATGGCTGGTCGGGACGAAGTACACGGTGAAAGCGCCGTGGTTCAATTTCGTCAACATTCCGCTCGGACTCCTGTTGCTGGCATTTACCGGGATCGGGCCGCTCATCGCCTGGCGACGCGCCTCGGTTCCGAACCTCAAGCGCCAGTTCGCTGCACCGGTCGCGGCCGGGCTGGTGACGACGCTCGCGATCCTCGCCGCGGGAATGCGCGATCCGTATCCGGTGATCGCGATCGGGCTGGCCGGGTTCGTGCTGACCACTATCGTGCAGGAGTTCTGGCGCGGCGTGGCGGCACGGCACCGGCAGTACGGCGAGGGGTGGCTCCTGGCGCTCGGGCGTCTCATCGCCCGCAACCGCCGCCGCTACGGCGGCTACGTGGTGCATTTCGGTATCCTGATCTTGTTCATCGCCTTCGCCGGATATGCGTTCAAGACCGAGACCGAAGCGACGCTGCGCCCGGGGGAGTCAGCCTCGATCAAGAGCCCGTACGGCTGGACGTACACGTTCACGCATCTCGGCATCTCACAGTACACGGCACTGAATCGTCAGGTGACCGCCGCCACCGTCGACGTGAGCCGCGACGGCAAGCGGGTCGGCCTGCTGACGACGGAGAAGCGCCAACATGTCGATGCGGAGGGGAACCCGACGTTCCAGCCCTCTACGGAGGTCGGCATCAAGAGCGACGCGCGCGAAGACCTCTATGTCGTGTTGGCGGGAGTCGTGAACGGCAGCGAGCAGGCGGTGTATCGCTTCACGATCAATCCCCTCGTCTGGTGGGTGTGGTACGGCGGCATGATTGTCGCGCTGGGCGGCCTGATCGTGATGTGGCCCGGCGGCGGATCCGTTTCCGTGCGTCGCGCGCAGGCGGGGTACGGCGTGAAACTGGTGGCGAAGAACGGATAGGCGGATGGACGGATCGACGGATAGGCGGATGGAGCGGCGGGAGTTCCTGGCCCTGGTGGGCGCGGGTCTCCTCTCCGGCTATCCGCCGATCCGCCAATCCGCCCAAGACACCACCGCCGGTCCCTCCGGCCGGCTCTACGATCCATCCTGGGCCACGTCGGTGCAGCCGGTGACCGCGCGCGACAACGACAAGGGAATCCAGGCGATCGAGAAGCGCATCAAGTGCACGTGCGGCTGCGGCCTCGACGTCTACACCTGCCGCACGACCGACTTCACCTGTCCGGTCAGCCCGAAGATGCACGCGCAGGTGCTGGCGCTCGCCGACGCGGGAAATACCCCGGACCAGATTCTCGCCGAGTTCGTGCGGGAGCACGGCGTCGAAGTGCTGATGGCGCCGAAGCTGCCGTGGGTGAATATGTCCGTGGGCGTGGTGTTCGTCGCAGCCGTGGCGCTCCTCCTCTTGTCGATGCGGCGCTGGGTACGCCGGGCGCAGGCGACGGCCGCGCCGGCGACTGCGGACGCCCCGCCGAACCCCGCCGAGCTCGAGCGCCTGCGACAAGCGTTGCTCCATACTGACGCGTGAGCTCCATCCTCGAGCTCGCGGCGGGGCTCGCCCTCGCGGTGGCGGCCGTTTTTTTCGTGCTGCGACCGATCGTCACCCCCCCGGCTCCCGGTAGCGACTCCAGCCCGGAGCTGGAAGGGGAGGACCCCGAAGATGACCTCTCGCCGCGGGCAGTGGCGTTGCGTGCGCTGAAGGAAATCGAGTTCGACCGGGCGACGGGGAAGCTCAGCGACGCCGACTACGACTCCCTCAAGGCCACGTACACAGCCGAAGCGCTCGCCGCGCTGCGCGCAGATTCCGGCGTGGTGCCGGAGCCGGCGCCGGAAATCTCGCGGCCGCGCGCCGCGGCGCCCCCTGTTGCGCGCCCGGCATGTCCGACGCACGGGGTCCGGCCCGAAGCGGGCGCTCGGTTTTGCTCCGCCTGTGGACGGCGCCTCTCTACCGCCACGCGGTTCTGCGCAAAGTGCGGCGGCGCGCTCGAGCCGGACGCGCGCTTCTGCGCCGCGTGCGGGAGGCGCGTCGCAGCCTGACCGGCACCGCCGTGACGGCGGTCACGCCCGCTCCTGAAATTCGTCGCGTCGCTTAACACCACCTTCCGGTCGGCGTCTGTTCCTGCGGCTCGAGCGGCTTGACCGTCTCTCAACCGAACAGGAGCTGTCCGATGCACACTTTCCGATTCTTGTCCGCGGGAATCGCGGCCGTCGCTCTGGTCGGCGCGGCGTGCAGCGAATCCTCCACCGGCATGAGCGCCGATCAGGTCGCGGTGCAGGCGACTTATGACGGGCTCACCGGGTACACCGACAACGACTTCGGCGACCCCGGCGTCGTCGGCACAGCGGCGGCATCCGTCGTGGGCGGCGTCCAGAGCATCCTGGATACCGCGATCGCGCCGCGCTTCTGGGGCCGGCTGCGCGTGGTCCCGGGCGGTCCGCGTCCGATCTTCACGCGCGACATCACGGTGCAGGGCGACTCGGCGTGGGTGACGCGGAGCGCGAGCTTTCAGGGGATTTTCCTGGTCGACACCTCCGCGGACTCCACCTTCAATCCCAACAGCAAACCCCTCGACGACGGCGTGCAGCAGCGCGCGGTATTCGTGCGCGATCGTACGGCGACGCGCGGGTGGCGCGCCGTGGCGCTCACGCTGCTCAACTGGCAGAATACCGCGCTCGACCGCCGCACCGTGCAGATTCAGAACGTGGCGGTGTTCGTGAATGGCGCGCCGGTGCTGCAGGTGAGCAATCCCGATTCGCTGATCGCGGTCGACACGCGCGTGCCGTTGTTCCACGCCGGCGACACGGTACGCGTGACGATGCACGTCGCCAACTCGACGGGCGGCAGCTTCTCGCCGCCGACGTTCGGCTTCCTGCACGTCCGCCACGCCGATCCGACGGGGATCCGCTGGCGCCGCGTGCCGATGCAGGACGACGGCAACGGCGATTTCGAGCGCAGCTGGGTGGTGCGGTTCACGGGCCGCGACCGGTTCGTGGTCGACGCGCTCGACGCGGCGACGCTCGAGCTGGGCAGCGCCGACAATTACCGGTCCAACGAGTGGGGCATTCCCTTCCGAGTCGAATAGGGGTGAGGGAGTAGCCGCCCTGTAGACGCTGAGCCGCCGAGCCGCTGCGTGGACGTCGAGGAGTCGGGTGTTAGGCTCATCCTCACCCCTGAAGTCCTTGGCGTCCACCCGGCGGCTCGGCGGCTATGCGCCTCCCTTGGCGTCTACTCACTTTTTTTTTCTGCGGACCTTGCATTTCACAATTGTGTATCCTATCTGTTCTCCGCCTCGCCCCCCGCCTGTCGACCCTTGCTCCGGAGTGACGGCGTGCCTGACTTGCAGCGGCTGCTGTTCGTGATGGCGGTAGTGATGGGCGCGGCGGTCCGGCTCGACGGCCAACGGCGTGAGGGCGCGACGCCGCTCGACCCCGCGCGGGTCGGTCCTCATCTCGGCTACAACTTCGATGCGCAGGCGTTGGATCTGGGACTTCAGGCGACGCTGCCGCTCACCACGCAGGTCGAGCTGTACCCGACCTTCGATTACTATGCCGTGTCGCCCGCGAGCCTGTGGGCGTTGAACCTGGACGTAAAGATCCGCCCCCGCACGCCGCGTCGCGCACTGTATGTCGGCGGCGGGCTCGATTACCTGCACTCGAGCAGCGGTGGCGCATCGAGCGGCGATGTGAACTTCAGCGTCATTGGCGGGTGGGAAGTACGGCGCAGCCCGGTCGCCCCGTATGCGGAGGGACGGCTGTTGCTGGGCCACGGGAGTGCGTTCCAGGTGGCGGGCGGGATCAGCTTCTACCTGCACTAGCGCCACCGTCTGTCGACCTTTTCACCAGGAGATTGAGCGTGAGCCATTCGACTCGACGGCTGATCCTGGCCGTGCTGGTCACCTTGCTGGCGGCGTCGACCGCGTCGGCGCAGCGTCGCGCGACGGCATCAGGGCAAAGTGGACCGATGATCGGGCCCCAGGCGGGGTTCCCGACGAATAATCTCGATTTCTTCGTTGGCGGCCAGGTGTCGATCCCGCTCGCTCCGCAGTGGGATGTCTATCCGTCGTTCGACATCTTCTTTCCGGGGAGCGGCACCTCGGTGTGGGCGATCAACGGAGAGGCGCGCTACTGGCCCAAGCTCGCCATGCCCAATCCCGGCCTGTACGTCGGCGGCGGTGTGGACATTACGCACGTGAGCGTCAGTGGCTTCGGCTCGGATACGAAGGCCGGGCCCGCCATCGTCGGTGGCTGGGACTTCAAGGCCGTCAACTGGCGGCCGTTCCTGCAAATTCACATCGTCTTCGGAACCGACGACCGCGTTGAATTCGGCGGCGGCGTCAACTTCAAGCTATAAGACACGAGGTAAGTAGAGGTGGTGGAGGCTGGTGTACGGGCCTCCACCATCCTCCAGAACCTCTCAGAAGTCGAACCGCTCCATCCGCCGCAGTCCAACGCGCAGCGGCACCACCGTCGCTACGAGACACAGCGCCGCCGCGACCCCGAACCACAGCAGCATCCAGCTGTCGATCACCACCGGCTCATGCTGATAGACCGCCAGCAGGTAGACGTGCACCGCCTGGTACAACGACACGATCACGCCGGCCAGCAGGGCGATCGTCGTCATCATGAACACGAGTCCCCCGAACGACGTGGGGATCTGGGCGGCGTTCTCCGTCTCGAACTGGGGGTAGAGCGCCCCATAACCCAGGGCCAGCGCAGCGATCGCCAGCGTCAGCGCGCAGATCGTGACGAGGCTGAGGATCATCATGAACGCGCCCACTTCCAGCAGCACGTTCGTCAACCCGGTGAGCAGCAGCGCCAGCACGAGCAGCGGGATCGTTCCCACCCAGTACTTCGACCAGAGCAGCGCCCGCAGGTCGAGCGGGCTGGAGCGCAACAGCCACATCTGCCGCCCCTCGAGTGAGACGGCGGGGAAGATGAACCGTGCGGCGATCGAGGCGAGCACGAAGCCGGCAAGGCCGAGGTTGAGGAACGACACCAGCGTCACGTAGAAGAATCCCACCTGCTCACCGCGGTGCAGCGGCAGCGCCTTGATGTTGAAGAGGTAGACGACGACCAGAACCGCGAGCAGGATCAGCTGGCTCCATTGCGTCGTATCGCGGAAAAAGAGTTTGATGTCCTTCAATACGAATTCCCGTTTGGCGACGGGAAGGGGGAACAGCACCAGGCCGACGGTATTGCGCCAGAAAATGCCGCGGACAAACCGCTCCGCGCCTTCCTGCGCCTTGGTGAACCCGGTGGCGTAGAGCCGCCGGTGCAGAATCGCGCCCAGCGTAACGAAGGCGGCGGCGGTGGTCCACAGCAGCACGAGCGGTTGGACGTCGAAATCCTGGTCGAGAAATCCCATGATGGCGCGCGAAGCCCACTCACTGGGGAACAGCGGGGAGGTGGGCGCCCGCAGCACCGCGATGAAGGCGACCAGGTTCTGGAAGCCTTCGGGCCGGGCCAGCTGCTCCGGCCGGATCAACCGGAACAGCAGAATCACCCCCGCCGCGGCGCCGAGCGCGATGATCGACAGGAGGTCCCGCGTACGGCGCGCGGGGAAGACGTTCACGAGGACCAGCGTCAGCGCCGTGCCCACGACGGCGGGCAACAGCAGCAATGGGAGCATCACCAGCAGCACATAAGGCACGAAGAGCAGGCCGCCGTGAAACACGACGCCGTACGCGGCAAGAATCGGCACGCTCGTCAGCCCCACCATCCACGACGAGTGGACCAGCGTCTCCCCCAGCTTCGCGAGGTAGAGCCGCAGCCAGTCGACGGGAGCCGACACGAGGAGGTCCAGATCCTTGGCGAGGAAGAAACTCGAGAGGGCCGTGATCACGTTCGAGAGCACGAGAATCGACATGAACGACAGCAGCACGACCCCGAGCATCTTGCCCGCGATCGGCGCGCCGATTTCCTCGACGCTGCGCAGGGCCTTGAGGACGAAATAGCACACGCTGTACGCCCCGATCCAGAACCCGCTCCCGACCAGCAGCAGGATCAACAGTTTGCCGCCGCCGCCGCTCGCCCGTTCCTGACGCACGCGTTGCAGCGCCGTGCGCCATTTCGGCTGCAGCACGTGCACCAGCGTCGGCTGCGTCACCGGGTTCCCCCGAGCACCTCCACCAGCTCGCGCACCGCGTGACCTCCCGTCAGCTTGAGGAACAGCTCCTCGAGCGATGCGTCCCCCGCGGCGTGTTGACGGCGAATCTCGGCCATCGTCCCGTGCGCCACGATCTTGCCGTGCTGCAGGATGCCGATCTGGTCGCACATTGCTTCGGCGACCTCGAGAGTGTGCGTGCTCATCAGCACGGTGCCGCCGCGGTCGACGAACTGGCGGAAGATGTCCTTGAGCAGTCGTGCGCCCTTGGGATCGAGTCCCACCATCGGCTCGTCGACGACGATGCACTCGGGGCGGTGGATCAGCGCGCTCGAGATGATCAGTTTCTGACGCATACCGTGGCTGTACGCCTCGATCAGCTCGTCCTTCCAGCTCGACAGCTCGAACACCTCGAGCAGCTCGGCGATGCGGCGCTCGACGGCGTCGCCGTCCTGGCCGTACAGCCCCGCCACGAAGCGCAGGAATTCGGAGCCGGTCAGCTTGTCGTACACGAAGGGCCGGTCGGGAATGAACCCCAGGCGCATCTTGGCGCTGATCGGATTGTCCTGGACGTCGTCGTTGCCGATCAAGACGCGGCCGTCGGTCGGTTTCAGAATGCCGGCGATCATCCGCAGCAGCGTCGTCTTGCCGGCGCCGTTGGGGCCGAGGCACCCGTACAACACGCCGCGCGGCACCTCGAGCGAGATGTGGTCCACCGCCACGAAACTGCCGTAGTGCTTGGTGATGCCTTCGAGTCGGATCATAGGGGTTCGATGGTGAGCCGTCCCACCCGCCGGGTGAGATCGCCCGGCCGGACGAGGCCGTCGGTGACCAGCCGCAGATGCGCGACATCGGCCGGGTACTGGTCGAGCGTCGGGTCCACCGCCACCCAGTCGCCCAGGTACACCTCGGCCCACGCGTGATAGTAGTAGCGACCGTCGACGAACAGCAGCCCCGCCACCGGACGCGCCGGGAGACCGAGCGCCCGCGCCAGCGCCACGAACAGCACCGTGTGCTCGTTACAGTCGCCACGGCGCCGCAGCAGCACCGCCGCGGCCTGCGGAAAAGCGCTGGACGGCGAGGGGATCACTGTGCGGGCGACCCAGTGCGTCAGCGCCGCGGCGACCTGGCCGGGGTCGCGCTCGACGCCGGCCGTCTGCCGCGCCTGCGTGCCGATCCGGCGGTCGCGACTCGTCACCAGGAAATCGGCGTCGTAGGCCCCCGCAGGGGTCGAATCGGCGTGCGGCAGGGAGTAGCCGCCGACGAGCTGCGGCCCGGATTCCAGCTGGACCGTCAATGTGTCTCCATCGAGCCGCTGCCGTCCTCCGACGAGGTCGAGCCCGTCGAGCCTGCCGCCGCCGAGCCGCACCCGCAGCATCGCGCCAGGAACCGGGTCGGCATGGACCCCCGCGTCGAGCAGCGTGGTCGGCACGATGGTGCCCGGACCGGGAGACTGAGAGGCGCGCATCAGCCGCAGCGTGTCGCGGCGGCGGAAATTCTCATAGGCGAGCTCGAACGCCGTGCGCTCGATGGTGAATCCCAGCGGCAACGTGCCGCGCACGACATGCCCCTGGGCGTCGACCCACCAGGTGACGGGGCCTTCTCCCGGGCCGGAGGCTTCGACGCGAACCGCCCGCACCGTATCGAAGCGGACCGGCACCCACGCCATCGTGGTGGAGTCGAAGTCGGCGCTGTCCGGGACGATGAACGTGGAGTCGGTGGCGACCTGGAACGCTCTCGTGCGCAGCTCGAGCGAGAACGGATCGAGCACGCGTACCGCGGCGCGGCGGCCCCGGCGCAGCCGGCCGCCGAACGCCATGCGCAACGGCCACAGCGATGGCAGCTCGATGGCGTCTCCCGGGGTGACGCCGGTGACGCTCGAATCGCTCGCGCTCGAGACGCCGAAACGCAGGACGTTGTCCGGTGTCAGCGCACCGCGTGTGGTGTAGCGTTCGGCCGCGCCGTCGGTTTCGCTCGTCACGTCGAGCAGGCGCAGCGCGCGGTCGAGTATCGTCACGCTGCGGCCCGAGGTGCGACCCAGGCGGCCCAGGGACGGGAGGTCGAGGACCAGGACGTCGACCAGTCGGATCGAGTCGCCGAGCGTATCGACCGTCGTCGAGGCGTAGCCGAGCTGTTGGGCGCCGAGGGAGAGGCGGTAGAACTGCGCTCCGGGAGACACGCCCGGACTCAGATCGCCGGGGCGCGTGCCTGCGTGCCCGAGGTATTGGCGCTGGATCAGCCAGAGCAGCGCCGCGGCCCAGGCCACCAGGATCACGGCGGCCCAGTGCCGGCGGGTCAGGACAACCTCGCGTGCAATCGCTTCAGGACGGCGTCGAACACCTGGCGTTGCTCCTCCGTCTCCACGACGATCGCCACGTCCTGGGGAGCGGCGTCGGGAGGCTGCTCCTGAAATACCGAGACGAGGATTTCGGCGGCGTCCTCGAGGGTGAGGTTGCCGGCGCCGATTCCGAGCGGCGGCACGCTCAGCCGGGCGAACCCCCATTCACGGGCGCGCTCCAGCGCCGAGCGCCAAGCGCGGCTCACGCCGCGCGAGGAGATCGGCTCCTCGCGCCCCAGAATGATGGCATGGATCACGAATTCGGCCGGCAGGTCTCCGCCGGCGGCGGTGACGACCGCGGCGCCGACGACGAGCTCGGTGTGCAACTCGAGGTGACGGTGAAACTCGGGACCGCCCATTTGTTCCAGGCGGCGTAACGCCGGGGTCGTCGGCTCGAGCTGAGTGGTGGCGGGACGGACGATCGCGTCGCTTGCCACGAACGCGAGGTCGTCCACGACCACCCGGATCACCGCGCGGCCGCCTCCCGGGAGCGTCGGTACAGGATGGCCGCCTCGTCGGGGCGATGCAGGCGGTCGAGCACCATCCCCTGCGCGTGCAGCGCTTTGGCGTGGCGCGGGTCGAGCTCTGCGGCGCGCACGAACGCGGCGAGCGCACCTTCGAGATCGTCGATGTGGTTCAACGCTTCGCCGAGGTAGAACCAGGCGGTGGGGCTCCAGCTTTCTTCCGCCACGACCTCGCGCAGGTGCGGCACGGCGTCCGCCCACATTCCCTTGCGGAGCAGCACGATCCCGAGCGCGGTGCGCACGGCGAGATTCGCGGGGTCGAGCAGCAGCGCGCGCTCGAGATCGACGCGGGCGGCGCTGTAGCGTCCCATCACTCCAAGCTGCTTCGCGCGATCGACGAGGAGCGAGACGCTCTCGGGCTCGGCCGCGACGGCGCCGTCGAGCTGAGCCAACAGGCGATCGTTGTCGCTCTGCGAGGAGCGGGTCCCGGGGCGGCCGTGACCATTTCCGTTGCCGTTCCCATTCCCATTCCCGTTGCCGTTGGGATGATGGCCGTTGCTCTTCGGGGTGCCGTTACCATTCGCGCCCACCTGCGGCGTAGGAATGGCGGTCTCGCCGGTGTCGGTGAGGAAGCGCGCTTCCTCGAGGAGCTCGGCGGCGACGCGGGCGCGATCGCGCGCCGAGGCGTGCCGTTCGTTCTCGGGTTTGATCATCCCGCGACCTCACCCGCGATCCACGACAGATAGCGCTCCAGCCCGTCGCGGACGGGGAGCGCGAGGAGCTCGGGCACCTGATATGGGTGACGGCGCTCGACGGCAGCGCACAGCGCCTCCCAATGAGCGGTGTCGGTCTTGAGCAGAACCACAACCTCCGATTCTTCGACGACTTTCCCATCCCAGCGGTAGATCGATCTGGCGCCCGGTAGCAGCGTCCCGCATGCGATGAGACGGTCTTGTAACAGCGCGGTCACGAGGGCACGCGCGTCGGATTCAGTGCCGAGCGTCGTGATCGCGACCAGCGCCTGACGGTCCATTTTCAGGGGCAGCTAACGTAGCGTCCCCTCAAGAGTTGGGCAAGGCTTGTGGAGAGGCCGCCACACCTTTACTTGCGGTGGGCCGTAAACGTTCCAGCAGGTAGGCGGTTTGTATCAGCGCGGCGTGGGAAAGAGCCTGAGGGTAATTGCCTAGGTGCTCACCGGTGGATGGGTCGATCTCTTCGGCGAACAGTCCCAGCGACCCGCCGCGCTTGAGCAGGAGCCGGAACAGCCGCTCCCCCTCCGCATGCTCCCCCGTCATGGCGAGGCTGCCGACCACCCAGCAGCTGCAAATGACGAACGACCCTTCCTTCCCTTCGAGTCCATCGGCTGAGCGATAGCGATAGATCAGCTCTTCGCAGCTCGTTGCCAGCTCTCGCCGGACGGCGGCAAGCGTCGCTTTGACCCGGGGATCCTTGCGCGACAGGAACCGCACCTTGGGGATGACCAGGGCCGAGGCGTCGAGGTGGGGTTCACCGTAGGCCTGCAGGAAGGTCTGGCGCTCGCGATCCCAGCCCTTGTCCAGCACCTCCGCGTGGATCGTGGCGGCTTCCTTGCGCCAGCGATCCGCGTCCCCCGGGAGCTGCAGGTCGGTAGCGATGCGCGCCCCGCGCTCGAGGGCGACCCATGCCATCACCTTACTGAAGACGTAGTGCTTCGGCTCGAGGCGCGGCTCCCAGATGCTGTGGTCGGGCTCGCGCCAGTGGTCGGCGGTCCAGTCGACGAGCTGGCGGAACACGCGCCACGCCCCTTCGCTCACGGGATGGTGGCGACGCCAGATGTTCGCCGTTTCGAGCAGCTCGCCGTAAACGTCGAGCTGGAACTGTCCCACGGCGCCGTTGCCGATACGCACCGGGCGATTGTCGCGGTATCCCGCGAGATGGTCGAGCACGTGCTCGGGGAGATCGCGACGGCCGTCGACGCCGAACATGATCTGCAGGTGGCGGGGACTGGCTTTGCGCGACGTGCGCTTGAGGAACTGCACGAATGCGTTCGCTTCCGAATCGTATCCCAGCCGCTCGAGGGCGTCGACCACGAACGCCGAATCGCGCAGCCAGGTGTAGCGGTAGTCCCAGTTGCGGCCCCCGCCCACGCCGCCGGGGAGCGAGGTGGTCGGGGCGGCGACGATCGCGCCGGTCGGCTCGTAGCAACACAGTTTCAGCGCGAGCGCGCTGCGCTCGACCGCATGGCGGTAGGGGCCCTCATACTCCAGCTGCGCCGACCACTCGTCCCACCAGCGGGCGGTCGCATCGAGCTTTTCCTGCGGTCGATACACGTCGACCGGGTGCACGTCGTCGTCGTCGAAGCGAACGACGAACCAGGTCTGGTCTCCGGTCCCGAGCGCAATCTTCGCTTCGGCGCGCCCGTCGACGACTTCCCAGGGGACCTCTCTCGCCGAGGCGATCGTCGCGACGTCGTCCTCTTCGTCGGTGGCCAGAACGCCGACGGCGCGGCGGTGCAGCTGCGGCAATCGCTGCGCGTAATCGAACCGCGGCGCGAACACGATCCCGACGTCGGCGGTGCCGCGGGTGCAATGCACGCGCCGCAGCAGCTCCGTGCCGTGGCGGCGCGCCGGCCCGATCGGCATCAGGTCGGTGACCTCCACGACGCCGCCTGCCGCCAGCCGAAACGTCGTCACCAGGATGTTGGTGCCGGGGAGATAGCGCTGCTCCGTGGTGGACGCGCCGAGCGGCGCGATGCGACAGGTCCCGCCGTGGACGTCGTCCAGCAGGGCGCCGAACAGGCTCGGCGAATCGAACCGCGGCGCGCAGCACCAGTCGATGCCGCCATCGGGGCCGACGAGGGCGGCGGTATGCTGGTCGCCGATCACACCATAGTCGTCGATCGGCGCCTGGCTCACGGCGTGCGTCCGGCGAACGCTCCCGCCGCGAGCCAGCGCAGCAGCTGGCTGACCGCATCCGGGTCGGGGAGGGCGTAGTCGGCCTGTGTCGCGCGGTCCCACGCGGCGCCCACGCAGATCGAGCGGCCCATCCCGTGCAGCGAGCGAAAGGCGTCTTCGTCAGTGGCATCGTCGCCGACGTACAGCGCGCGCACGTGCGCCGGCCAATCGGCGCCGTGGCGCTGCACCAGCACGTACAGCACCGCGTGCCCCTTGTCCCAGGGAACCGGTGGACGCCCTTCGATGACCTGGAGGCCGAGCAGGGGCCGCAGGCCCTGGCGCTGGATGACGGCTCGGGCGCGGCGGCTCGCGGCCTTGCGCTCCGCTTCGGGGACGAGCCGGAAGTGATAGGACAGAGTAGCCCCCTTGTTTTCGACCTGGGCGCCGGGAATCCCCAGCCGCTCCAGCTCGTGCGTCGCGCGATCGACCGCACTCGCGTAGCGGGAGATCTCGGGATGGCGGAACGCAATACCCGGCCCTTCGATCTCGAAGCCGTGATTGCCGATGTAGGTCAATCCGGCGACGCCCACCAGCCGCTTCACGTCCGCGAGGGCGCGTCCCGACACGATCACCGTATCGAGGTTGGGCGTGCGCGCCGCGGTTTCGAGCGCCTGGCGCGTCGCGTCGGGCAGGCGGGCGTCTTCGGGACGGTCGCGCAGCGGCGTCAGCGTGCCGTCGTAGTCGAAGAACAGCGCGACCGTCGGGCGGGAGGCGAGCCACGGCTGCAGGCGGCGGCGCAGGCGGTCGAGCGGGGCGACGGTGCGCGGGCGGTTGGCGGCGGTCTCCGCGGCCTGCAGGAACCGCGTCACCCACACCTCGACGGAGTTCTCGCGGACCCGGTCGCGCAGCGCGGTCATGCGTGCGTCGCGCTCGTCCGGCGCCATCGTCAGCGAGCGGTGCAACGCCTCGGCGACGGCGTCGATATCGTAGGGATTGACGAGCAGCGCCTCCTGCAGCTCTTCGGCCGCGCCGGCGAGCTCGGAGAGCACCAGCACGCCGGGATCATCGACCTGGGCGGCGACGTACTCCTTGGCGACGAGGTTCATGCCGTCGCGCAGCGGCGTCACCAGAGCCACATCGGCGTGGCGATACAACGCCCCCAGCTCCTCCGGTGAGAGGCTGCGCACCAGGTAGCGGATCGGCGACCAGCCGGTGTCGGAAAAGCGGCCGTTGACCCGTCCGACGATCTCGTCCAATTCGCGTTTCAGGTCGCGGTATTCCTTCACCTGCTCGCGCGAAGGGACGAGCAGCTGGGTGAAGACGAAGCGGCCCTGGAACTCGGGATGGGTTTCGAGAAAGCGCTCGATAGCGAGGAAGCGCTGCGGGATCCCCTTGGTGTAATCGAGTCGATCGACGCCGATCAGCTGCGCCGGGTCGTCGGGACCGCGCACCCGTGGACCCGCGAGGCGCGCCAGCCCCTCGATGTGCGTGGGGTCGATCCCGATCGGATGCGCCTGGACCGTCACCTCGCGACCCTCGAAGTGCACCGTCTCCGCCGCCCGATCGACGTCGCAGCCGAGCAGCCGCTCGGCGCAGGTGAGCAGATGTTGCGCGTAGCCCCCCACGTGCAGGCCGACAAGATCCGCCGACAGCATGCCGCGCAGCAGCTGGCGCGACCAGGGCAGGATGCGGAAGACGTCGTAGGCGGGGAAGGGGATGTGCAGAAAGAAGGCGCTGCGCCGCCCCGGCGCCATCTGCCGCAGGAAGCGCGGCACCCGGGCCAGCTGGTAGTCGTGGATCCAGACCTGGTCGTCGTCGGTGCTCTCGTCCGCCACGGCACGCGCGAAGCGCTGATTGACCTGCTCGTAGGCCGCCCAGGTGCGCGCGTCGATCCGGGCGCGACCAATCGAGTAATGGAAGAGCGGCCAGATGGTGCGATTGGAGAAGCCACCGTAGTAGGCGGTGATCTCGCGCGCCGTCAAGGCGACGGGGCGGTAGCGGATACGCGGGCCTGGCGGCGGCACCAGGGCCTCGTCCGGCTCCCCCGGCTCCTGCTCGACCCCGGGCCAGCCGATCCACACGCCGCCGCGCGCGGACAGGACAGGGTCGAGGGCGGCGACGAGGCCACCTGAAGACCGGGTGAAGACGATCTCGTCGCGGCTGCGCTCCGCGGTGAACGGGAGGCGGTTGGACACGACGACGAGCGAGCGCGCAGCTGCGCGGGGCTCGAGCTCGAACGTGACGGGCGATGGGCTGGAGGCGGTTGTTTGCATCTATGTAATCCTCGTGGGGGGATTCCCCGAGGGACGTGTTCCATACTACCACGCCGGGGAGAAAGCGGTCCGTCCCGGTTGCCCCTAATTTTCGCGCTGTGGGCCACCCTCGGGGCGTGACACTCCTTCCGTTCCTCTTGCTGCCGGCATTCCCGCTACGCCGCCCTCGGCGACGTCGACCGCGGGTTGGAATGGCTGCGGCACGCGTTCGATGAGCGGACCGTCTGGCTGCGCGCGGTCCGTATGGATGACGAGATCGCGCCGCTGCGGGCAGATCCGCGCTACGCAGAGCTCGATCGACAGCTCCGGTATTAAGGCATCACGACACGCTCGCGCGCGCCCTCCACTGACCCTATCTTGGCGCGGCTCGTGACCACCACCGACTTGCACCTCCGTGCGCTCGCCGCGACCCGTTGGCGGGTCGCCCTGGCGCTCACCGCCGTCATGGTGATCGTCTACTTCGGATTCGTCGCCCTCATCGCGTTCGACAAGCCGCTGCTCGCGCTGCACCTCACTCCCGGGCTCACGCTCGGGATTCTGCTCGGCGTGCTCGTGATCGTCGCCTCCTGGCTCCTGACCTGGGTGTACGTCCGCTGGGCGAACACCCGCTACGACCCCGAGCTGCACCGGTTGCGGAAATAGCGTGCTGCTCCTCTTGCAGGCTCCAGCCGCCGCGGCGACCCAGATCGGAGAGCCCAACCGGGTCGCCATGGTCTTCTTTTTCATCTTTATTGCGTCGACACTCGGGATCACTTGGTGGGCGGCGCGCCGCACCCGCACGACGGAGCACTTCTATGCAGCGGGCCGCGTCATCGGCCCACGGCAAAACGGCTTCGCGCTCGCGGGCGACTACATGAGTGCGGCGTCGTTCCTGGGAATCGCCGGCCTGGTGTCGACGAGCGGGTTCGACGGGCTGATCTACTCCACCGGCTGGCTCGTCGGCTGGCCGGTGGTCTTGTTCCTGATCGCCGAGCCGCTGCGCAATCTCGGCCGCTACACCTTCGCCGACGTCGTGGCCACGCGGTTGCAGCAGGCGCCGGTACGCCTCGCTGCGGCGCTGGGCACGCTCGCGACGGTGACGTTCTATCTGATCGCGCAGATGGTCGGAGCGGGCGG
>DATFTG010000111.1:0-14176 GCA_035262265.1 Gemmatimonadales bacterium | reverse complement strand
AAATTCGGCCCGCTCGGCACGAAGCTCGTCGTCAGGAGGATCGGCGCCGCCGCGGTCCCCGGCATCGCCAGCGCCGCGGGCGCGTTCGGGCCGACGACGATCCCCTGCAGCACGTCGAAGGCGAGTGTGTCGCCGGCGGCGATCGTCAGGGTGGCGCCGGAATCGACGTCGATCGCCCCCCCCGTCACGCGCCACGGGACGCCGGCGAACTTCGGCAACGTGTCGGTGAAGGTGACCTGGCCGGCGAACAGCAGGGCCGTGTCGCGCGCGTTGCCCGTGAGCGCGTTGTTCGCGAACAACACCGGCAGACGCTTGATGTCGAGCTGTAACGGATAGAGGGTGTTCCCCGTCGCCACGTTGCCGGCGACGGAATCGCCCGGTGCGACGTTGCTCGCCCCGAGGTTGTCGGTGAACAGCGACAAGCCGACGGTGTTGCCGATGGCGGTATCGCCCACGAGCTTGACGTTCGGCACGCCGCCCACCACGAGGCCGTAGCCGCGATTCCCCTGCGCCACCGAGCGCCGCACGTCCACCCCGGAGCCCGAGCCCAGCACACCGATGCCGGCCGAGTTCGTATCGGATCCCACGCGGCCGCTCTGTACCACGACCACGCTGTCCACCGACATCGTTTGCGCGGCCGGACTGTGGATCAGGAGACCGAAGCGGTGCTTGCTGCGCCCGCCGATCGAATCCCCCGCGAACTCGATCCGCACGTTGTCGAGCCGCGTGTTGGCCGACAGCCGCCCGATCTCGACGCCGTACCAGTCGCCGGGCGCGGGCGACACGCTCGCCGACGTGAGCCGTGGCGCGTTGGTGCGGTTCGTCCCGAGCGACACGATCGATGCGCTGCGCGTCCCGGCGCTGTCGCCGATCAGCACGCCGCTCTGCGTCGCGAAGCGCAGCACGAGGTTGGAATCGAGAGTGACCGTCTGACCGCCGGCCCGGCCGACGTCGAGCAGGCCGCTCACGAGATACCCGGTGGACCCGCTGCGCTGCGGCTGCGCGAAGATCGTGAACGCGGTCGCGGTCGGATCGGGCTGCCCGCCGTTCACCGCGATGAAGTCCGTGGTATTGCCCGCGATCGAGTCCTGCTTCAGGAGGCCGGGCAGCTGCACCGCCTGCATCTGTATCCCGAACGTCGCGTTGCCGAGGAAGCGATTGAACCGCGACGGCGAGAGCTTCGTCGCCACGCTGCCGAGCAGCAGCCCTTCCTGTCCCGAGCCGCGCACCGTGTTGGAGTCGAGCTGCAGCGTCGCGTCGAGATCGGCGTGAATCCCCGAGCCCGTGACGCTGTCCACCTCGGATCGATGAATGTGCGACACACCCCCGAAGTGGTGCACCCCGGCATGCACGCACTGCCGCACGCGCATCGAATCGAGATCGACCTCGGCGCCGGAGCGGTTGACGAACAGGATGCACGCCTCGCTCGCCAGCGCCCCGAACGGCGCCCGCGTGCCGCCCGCCCACTCGATCAACGTGCGCCGCCAGGTGGTGAGCCCGAGATTGCGCTGTACCTCGATGCCCTTCCAGAAACCCGGCGCGGGCGTCGCGGTGTTGGCGGTGAGCGTGATCCCCGGCGTGGCGCCCGGTTGCGTCCCGTCCATCAGCAGCTGACCCGTCTGGTTCAGCGCCGTGTCGCCGATCTGCAGACCCGCGCCGGCGTCGAACTTCACCGTGGCGCCGAGCGCGATCGTCAGCTTCGCGCCGTTGCGCACCCGGATGTACGCCGACACGGTGTGCGACCCGGCGGCCCACGTTTCGTCGGCGAGAATGTCCGCCGCGTGGACGGTGTTGATGACCCGGATCGTGGGCAGCGGCGCGGACGTCACGGTGACGCCGCCGATCGTGGCGCCGATCGTCGTCGCCGTGCCGCCGTTCACCCCCGTAAACGTCGCCGTGTACGTGCCGTTGCCGTTGTCGGTCGCGGGGCTGGGGGCGATCGTGCCGGTGCTGGTGCCGCCGCCCTGCGTGAAGACGACCGTCGACCCGCCCTTCGTGAGGGCGTTCCCGGCCGCGTCCTTCCCCGTCAACGTCAGGGTGAGCACGCCGCCGGTGGTCGTCACCGAGTCGCTCGACGTCACGATCGACTTGGCGGTCGAGATCGCGCCCGGAATGACCGTGACCGTCGGCAGCGTCGAGGTGACCTGCTGCGCGCCGATCGTCGCGTGGATCGTGGTCGCCGTCCCGGCCGTGTCGCCGGTGAAGACCGCGGTGTAGGTGCCGTTGTTGTTGTCGGTCGTCGCCGAGATCGACCCGGTGCTCGTGCCGCCGGCGTGGCTGAAGACGACGACGAGCCCGCCCGTCGTGATGTTGTTCCCCGCCGTATCCTTCGCCTGCAGCGTCAGCGTGTCTTTCGCGCCCGACGCGATCGTGTCCTTCGAGACGGTGATCACCGACTTCGCGGCGACGGTGTTCCCCGGCACGACGGTGATCGTCGTGGTCGATGTCGCCAGCACGCCGCCGATCGTGGCGCGAATCGTCGTCGCCGTGCCGGCGGTGTCGCCGGTGAACGTCGCCGTGTAGGTGCCGTTGTTGTGGTCGGTGGTGGCGCCGATCGCGCCGGTGCTGGTGCCGCCCGAGCGCGAGAACACGACCGTCGCGCCGCCCGTCGTGATGGCGTTGCCGCCCGAATCCTTCGCCGTCAACGTCAGCGTCGCGCTCGCCCCCGACGACACCGTGCCGCTCGAGGTCGACACGACCGACGTCAGCGGAGAGATCGCCCCCGCGGTGACGGTGATCGTCGGCAGTGTCGTCCCCACCGCCGTGCTGTTCACCGTCGCGTTGATCGTCGTGGCTGTCCCCGAAACGAGACCCGTGAACGTCGCCGTGTAGGTACCGTTGCCGTGATCGACGGTCGAGCTGATGGTCCCCGTGCTCGTTCCGCCCGACGCGCTGAACACGACGGTCGCCCCGCCCGTCGTCAGGTTGTTATTGAAGGCGTCCTTCGCCTGCAGCGTCAGCGTCGCCACCGCGCCCGAGGCGATCGTCGCGCTCGAGACGGTGACCACTGACTTGGCTGGGGACACGACGCCCGGCGTGGCGGTGACGGTGAACGTGTCCGGCGTGAGCGCGGCGACGGTGGCGGTGAAAACCTGCGCGCCCGACACCGTCCCGAGCGTGACCGTGTCCTCGGCGAATCCGGCGCTGTCGGTCGCGACGACCGAGTCCTGCACCGTCCCCGACGGCGACGCGAACTTCACCGGGACGCCCTTCACGCCGAGCAGATCGCTCGCCGTCACCCGCACACGCAGCGGCAGCGCCACGCGGGTTCCCACGGTCGCGTTCTGGCCGGTCCCCGAAACGATCGCCAGCGCCGCCGGGGTCGGGATGAACGTGACGCGCGTCGAATCACGGACATTGTTCGGCGTGACGGCGCGCACGAACACCGCGCCGCGCGCCCCCGGGGCCTTGAGCAGCCCCTGGCCGTTGATCTTTGCCTTGGTCGTGTCGCTCGTCGTCCAGGCGACGTAAAACGAATCGACCGGAACGCCGCTCGCCGAGGCGGTGGCGCGGAACAGCTGCGATCCGCCGAGGTTCACGACCGAGTCCTGCGGCGTGATCTGGATCTGCGTGATCCCCGACCCCGGGCCGACGTAGGCGAGCGGCACGACGGGCGCGCCCGACGTGTCGGGCGGCCCCGCCGCAACCGACACGCTCTGCGTGCCGCTGAACATCACCTTCTTTCCCGCGAGCAGCTGCAGGATCAGCGTCAGCGTCTCCGGGTTGGACGTCAGGGAAACCGGCAGCGCGAGATGGAGGCTCGAGGAATCGGGGTTGAAGAAGACGGTCGTATCGGCGGCAGTGTCGGACGGCGGACGCAGCGCGATGACGCGCAGCGAATCGATCGTCAGGTTGAACGCGGCGAGGTTGGTCGGCGCCACGATGACGGGCCGGATCGCGAGATAGCCGCGCCCGCCGCGGCCTGGACCGGTGGGCGTGTGGTCGGTGGTACAGGTGGCGAGCGCGGTGGACAGCAACAGCGCCACGAGGCCGCGGCGGTGAGGCCGCGGCCGGTGGCGCTCGGGAGTACGGGCGTCGATCACGAATGACGGCTCATTTGTGCACCAAAATCTCGCATCCTAAGGACAAATGCGTGAGAGGTGAGAGGTGAGAGGTGAGAGGTGAGAGGCAGGCCGGTAGAGCACCGTATCTACCTCTCACCTCTCACTTCTCACCTCTCCCGCCGTTGTTCAGTGGAAGATCTTGTCTTCCAGCACAATGCGCAGGATGACGCGGGACAGCTTCACCGCGCCGTTCATTGTCGGGCCCGGCCGGGCCGTTACGGCCACGCGCACGCCGACGAAGATCGTGTCTTTACCGAAAATGCTGTCGGCGAGGATCGGGACCGGGCCCGGTGACAGCGTGGCGACCGTGTCCCCGTGGACGACGACGGAGTCCTGCGCGTACGGGGGACCAGTGTAGGTGCCGGCCTGCGTGCCGGAGAAAAAGACCTGGAACTTGACCTTGCCGCTGTCGGTGAGGTTGTGCACCTGCGCCGCGACGTCGAGCGTCACCGAGTCGACCTTGGAATTCCCGAGCCCCTTCAGCAGCGTGACCTTCACCGGGGGGTTGTCGACGTTCCCCGAGCCCCCGCCCGGAAAGGAGTAGTTCACCGAATCGTTTCCGCCGCCGCCCAGAAAGCTCAGCACGTCGACGTTGAAAATCGCCTTGCCCTCGCCGCAATAGGCGAGCGCCGCGGCGCACACCACGATGACGAGACTGCGGACGCGCGGGCTCATCAGTAGATCGACAGGGAAGTGGCCATGGTGATCCCGCGCGAAGTGGAGAGGGAGCTCGAGTGCGTCAGGAAGCCGACGTCGAGACTGAAAGGACCGAAGCGCAGTCCCGTCCCGGCGCCGATCTGCACCCGCTTGCGCTGGTCGCGCGCCACGCCGCCGCGCAGCGCCAGCGGCCCGACGCGCTGCTCCACGCCGAGCTGGATGGTCGTGCCGCGGCCGTTGTTCAACACCTCGGCGCCGACCGTCGTGTTGGTGCCGAGATCGAGGGCGGCGTTGGCCACGTAGGTGACCGGCAGCCTCGTCTTCGTCGTGACGTGGTTCGCGATCTCCTGCGAAGCGAAGGTGTTGGAGGATGTGTCGAAGTGCACGCTGTCGACGCGCGTGTCGGTCCAGGTCAGCGTCGCGCCGAGATCGTTGATGCCGAGTCCGAACTCGACCGGCCCGCTCGTGTACACCACCCCCACGTCGCTGCCGATGCCGTGGCCGAAGGAATTGCCCGCTTTGGAGTATTGCACCCGCCCCGCGATGGTCGGCTCTGCGGGATTGGGGCCGGTGAACAGCGAATCGCCCGTCGTGATCCCGGCGTTGCCGCGGATCGATCCATACGCCGCGCCGAGATAGTAATGAACGGCGGCGCCGGCGTAGATCGCGTGCGTCGAATCGCCCCACACCTTGCCCGAGTAGGCGAGGGTCGGCGCGAAACCGCCCTGGGCGACGCCGTCGCCGAGCCCGGTGTAGCTGGTGTTGGTCCGGGCCGGAACTTTCTGCCGCAGAAACTGCAGCAGCGTGTCCCCGAGCTGGAAGCCGAGCTCGTGGTCCTCCCACAGCAGCACACCGACGTGGAAGCCCTTGATCGTGGGACCGATGTCCATCAGCCGGCTCGACCCGCCGAAGCTGAACCGGTCGGTGGGGACGAGCTGCTTCGACGCGCCCAGGTCCACGACGAGCGAGTCCTTGCCGATCGTGAACTCGACGTTGTTCGTCGGCTCGGGGACCTTTTTGATCTCGTAATACAGCGGCGGATGCAGAATGTAGTCCGCCAGCGCGATGGCATTGAAGTACGACTTGTGGACGTCGAAGGCGGCGCTGTCTTTCAGCGCCTGGAACAGTCCCAGCGGGATGGGAATGGTGAACTTCGCGGAACGTCCGGCGCGCTGCGGCACCGAGTGATACGCCGGGTTGTACCGGCTCAGGGCACCGTCGCGTCTGAGGCTGACCCCCGCCATGCCGGTGCGGCGGGCGTCGAACGACAGTTGGGCGTGTGCCGGGACGGTCCACGCAAGTAGACCCACCAGCGACCAGCCGATGACCGCCGTACGCCGCACAAGGCACCTCGTGGGGGGACGGGTAAATGGTGGCACAGAACGGCGTACAATGTTGTGAGTCGGGTCACGTCGCACCAGACCGCGGGGCCCTTTTCAAGGCTAAACGCACCGTCGTCCCCTCCCCCGGAGTGCTGGTCAGGGTAATCGAGCCCCCCCAGCTCTCCACCAGCCGCCGGGCGATCGCCAGCCCCAGCCCCGACCCCGAAGAGGTGGTCGAGAAGGTCGGCTCGAACACCCGCCCCAGCGCCTCGGCGGGAATCCCGCGCCCGTCGTCCTGCACCGCCAGGAGCTGCCCGCCGTCCTCCACCCGGACCACGATCTCCTTCGCCCCGGCGTTGCGGGAGTTCTCCACCAGGTTCACGAGCACTTCCTTGACCTCGTCTTTGCGGGCCTGGACCAGGGCTCCGGACTTGCCGTCGAGCAGCACCCGCGCCGTGGCCGCCGCGTCGCCCAACGCGTAGAGCTGCACCACTTCGCGGGCCACCGTGTGCAGGTCGACCGCCTCGAGTGCCGCCTGCTGCGCCCCCGGCGCGCCGAAGCGGGAGAAGGCGCGCGCGATCGCGTCGAGGCGGTCGATCTCCGTCGTGATGCGCTCCGCGGTATCGCGCAGCGTTTCCTGGAAATCCGGGCCATGCGCGCCATAGACCCGCTCGAGGTGCTGGATGCCGAGACGGATCGGGGTCAGCGGGTTCTTGATCTCGTGAGCCACCTGGCGCGCCATCTCGCCCCAGGCGAGGACGCGAGCGGCGCGCGCCAGCGCCGTGGTGTCGTCGAGGGCGACGACGCAGCCCAGGCGGGCGGGCCCGAGCGGCGCGATCTGCACGCGGATGTCGCGGCCGCCGATCGTGAACTCGCGGTCGGCGATGCCGCCGCCCGCGGGCGGCGCCACGAGAAACTCGCGCACCGCCTTCCATACCGGCGCCCACGCGGGTGGGGTGGCGGAGGCGAGGCTCGCCCCGGGGTCGAGCTCCGCGCCGAGCAGCTCGGCGGCGCGGGGATTGGCGAGCGTCACCGAGAGGCCGGCGTCGACCGCGACCACGGCGGTGGCGACGTTGCCGAGCACCTGCGCGGTGCGCTGGCGTGCTTCCTCGAGCGCCGCGGCGCTCTTGCGGACGTCGTGCGCCATGCGATCGAAGGCGCTCAGCACCGGCGTGAACTCGCGCGGCGCGTCGACGGGGAACGGCGGCGGAGCGTCGCCCCGGCCCACGGCGAGCGCGGCTTCCCGCAGCATCGCCACCGGACGCGCCATCGTCCGCGCGGCGAGACCGGCGAGCCCGATCGCCGCGATGCAGCCGGCGATGGTCGCGAGGATCAGGACCAGCGCCAGGTCTTCCTGCTGGCGTCGCAGCGTCTCATCGTCGGTGAGCTGCGGCGCGGCGAACACCACCTGCCGCGTCCCTTCCCCGCCGATCACGCGGTAGCCGATGCGCGTCGGGCGGCCGGCGGTCTGTGCGTTGACGCTCATCTCGAGCTCGTCTTCCAGCGCGAGACGGCGATAGACCGCGGGCGACAGCAGCGGATCGACGAGCCCCAGCTCGGCGAGCACCGGCGCGCTCGTCCCCGCAAGCTTCCCCCCCTGGTACGACCACAGGTCCGCGTCGAGCGATTGCCCGAGGAGGGCCACCGCGCCGGCGAGCTTGTCCGGGTCGTCCACCGGCGCCGCGCTCGCGGCCGCGTCGCGCAGCGTCTGATGAATCATCAGGTCGCCCGACGCGCGCGTCGAGTCGCCCAGCCGCGCAAAGCTCCACAGCGAGAACGCGATCAGCGGGGTGACGAAGAACGCCGCGAGCACGATCGTCAGCCGGCCGCGGTAGCTCGTCAGGGCGCCGCGCGGGATCGGCCAGGTGGGGCGCCAGCCCTCCGCCACGATGCGCCCGATGCCCCACGCCACGACCAGCAGCAGAACGTCATAAAGAACCACGAGCATCGCGCGTACGAGCAGCGGCCAGGGACCGCGCAGCTCGACGGTGAGGTGGACGAGCGCGGCGCCGATCGGCAGCAGGACGCCGAGATGGCCGTGTGCCGTCCAGCCGGAGCGGGTCCACCGCACCGTGCGTGGCGGCGGCTCCGAGACGGGAATCGTGAACGTCACCGCGTAGGGTGGCTCGAGCGCCGGCTCGCCGCGCAGGAACCGCGCGACGCGACTCTCCGGCAGCAGCCGCGAGCGCGGCCCGACGCCGACGGTGAGCGTCGCGTCGCCGCGGACGGGTGCGGTGAGCAGGTAGTGCACTCCCCACATGCGCTCGAGCCGCTCGACGCTGCTGCCGCTATCAGGCTCGGAGCGCGCGAACGCGGCGAGCAGCGGCGTCGGGAGGTCGACGGTAGCCAGTCGCAGCTCGGCCTGCTCATCGCCGCGTGGCCCCCGCCCCCACACGGCGAGCGTCGTGGGATAGTCTTCGTCGGCGAGCGAGGAGCCGCGCCACAGCGCGTACAGGTCGGCGGCGGTGCGCGGCGGCGGGTCCGCGGCCACCTCGGTGCCGAGACGCTCCAGCGCCGCGACCGCCGACGCGTCGGGCTCGGTCCCGAGCCGCTGCGCGTCGCGGTCGGCGAGTGCGAGCCGCCCCTCGACCGCCGCGCCCCAGGTGACGAGGGCGGCCGCGGTTCCCGCGACCACGGCGATGCCGGGCAGCGCCCAGCGGCGCGAGGCGGGTACGATCACACCGACCAATGCCGGCCACCAGAGAAAGGTGTACCACTCGGGCCAGGCGCCGGAGGGCTGCCACAGGAACAGCCCGGCGAGCCCGGTGCCCACGGCCCAGGCGGACGCCACGACGATCGGCCAGCGGCGGCGCGGCGGCTCGGCGGGACCCCGCACCAGCGCCGCCGCGAGCAGCACCAGCGCCATGCCGGCCACGGCGAGCGCCGTTTCCCACGACAACCACAGTCCGATGCTCACCCCTTTGGCCGGCGGCGCGATGCCGCGTCCGAGGTAGCGCACGAAGTACGGCGCGTAGAAGAGCAACACACCGGCGAGCGCCACATTCCACCAGCGACGCGCCACGCCCCGCCGCCACAGAGCGCCCGCCGCGAACAGGGCGAGCCCGCCGAGGGCGAGGAGCGAGCCCGCCGAATCGGAGAATTCGCCGAGCAGCGGCCGGTAGAATGTGGCCGGAGAAAACAGCGCCGGGGGGAGGACGGCGGGACCGAACAGACCGCGCGCCGTCGCCCAGGCGGCCCCCGCCACCACGAACCAGCGCCACCGCCCCGGCGGAGCGGCGAAGAGCAGAGCGAAGAGGAGCGCAGCGATCAGCACCGTGGCGCGGACGGCGACGGTAGACAGCGCCGCGAGCTTCGCATCCCCTTGCGACGGCGGGCGCGGGCGCACCACGAGCAACGAAGCGCTCTTGTCGCAAGCCCGGGGACAGATGTCGAATTCATCGGTATCGCGCGGTGCGACGTCGGGGGCATCGAAGCGCAGCTCCACACCGTGCCGGCGGGCGAACAGCACGGACAGGGCGCCGCCGCGGTCGGCGATCGCCGGCGCCGCATCGAGCAACACGGTGCCGACGGCCGATCCACCGGCGCGCGTCTGGCGGCGCGCCTCGAGCGTGACGTAAAATGGAGTGATGACCGTGTGCAGCTCCGCCGTGTCGGCCACCGGGACCATGCGATGCCGCCCCGCCCACGCGAGCGGCGTGCCGGTGGCGCCGAAGACGACGACTCCCCGCTCCAGATCCTGCGGACCCTGGGCCATCGCCCGTTCGAGCGCCGCGAACAGCGCGGGGATCGGTTCCGCGGCCGCGAGGGCGGCGACGGAATCGAGGCGGCGCGCCTCGGCTTCGGCGTCGCCGATCGTCCCCTGCAGCTGCCGCGAAGCGGCCGTGACGCGCGCCTCGCGCAGCGCGGGCCAGCAGCACTCGATGCGCCGCACGCCGCGCATCCCGAAGATGAGGACGAGTCCGAGGAGGAGGGCGGCCGCTCCCGCGGCGAGCGCGAGCGGGCGGCGCGGCGGCAGCGCGGCGAGGATCACGGTGACGCCACACGCCGCGGCGCCGATCCACGCCCAGACGGGATCGATCTCGAACAGCCACTCGGCCGCAGCCGTGACGGCCGCCACCCCGGCGATCACCAGATGAGCGGGCCGCTGCACCTCAAGCACCTCGTCCCTGAAGAAATTCGCGTCCACCTGGAGCGCGATCCGCGTCTCCTGATTCCCGTGGGTACGTGCGAGCAGCACGGCCCGCACCTGCCGCTGGGATGCGATACCCTCATCGTGGAACGGCTGGCGGACGACCTGTCGGCGGAGTTCCAGGTGTTGCGCGCGCCGACGGTCGAATATGGGGTCAACACCGCGACGCGCCGCGCGTATCCCGGCAACGCGACGGTGCGCCGCAAGACGCTGCATCGCTGGATGAACGATTTACTCGGCTCGTGGGAAGAAAGCGGTGTGGAGCAGTTCATCATCCTCACGGCCCATGGCCACGATCCGCACCAGGAAGCGCTCAGCACCCTGCGCACCAACCGCGCGCGTGTGTTCACGGTGGACGTGTTCGCCCTCGATCTGAGTGACCAGCTGCTCGACCCCGAGTCGCCGATGCACGGCGGCGAGCTCGACACGTCGCTGCTCCTCTACCTCGCGCCGGGACTGGTCCGCATGGACCTGGCCCGGGACTTCCTCCCGCCCGGTCCCGCGCGCCACGTCCGCGGGCTCACGAAGCCGCTGCCGGCGCTTTCCCCCGGCTCGCTCGGGCGCCCGACGCTCGCCACCGCCGACAAGGGCGAGCGCATCTATAAGATCATCCGGGAGCGCGTCGCCTCGCGAGTTCTCGCCCCCGCCGCCGCCCAGTCTCCCGTATGATCGTCGCCCTGGCCCTCCTGCTCCAGGCGGCAGCCGCCGGCGGCGTCATCGACCAGGGCACGCTCGTGATTCGCGCCGATACGCAGGAGGTCGGGCGCGAGACGTTCCGCGTGCTGGAGCGGCGCGTCGGCGACAGCACCAGCGGCTGGCTGCTGCAGGCCAGCGCCCGCTGGACCGGGACGGGCCGGGTGTTCGAGCCGGTGATCGAAATCGGTCGCGACTCGATGCTGCAGGCCCTGGCGTTAAAAGTCAGCGGCGGTCCCGCGCAGCTGCAGATCTCGGGGTTGCCGAGTCGCAACCGTTTCACGCTGCGCTCCGTCAGCCCCGGCGTGGAGCGGGCGCGCGAGCTGCCCGGCGATCGCGCACTGCTGGTGGTCGACGACTCGATGTTCACCCTCTGGCTGCTCGCCGCGTGGCGCGCGCGTGCCACGCCGGAGAGTCTCACCATCGTGTTCCCCCGCTCCGCGCTGCGGGCCCGCGTCCAGGTGCAAGATCTCGGCACAGAAGCCACGACGCTGAACCGCGACCAGGCGACGCTGCGGCATGTCCTCATTACCGGAGGCGCCCCGGGACACGTGCATCTCTGGCTCGACAGCGACGGCAAGCTCATGAAAGTCGAGCTTCCCGAGCGAAAACTCACCGCCGAGCGCCTGCCCAGCTGACCCTCTGCCCGGAAACCGTTGGGGCCGCTAGGTTTCCGTCATAGCGACAGGGGTGTCTCGACTCGAAACCGGACTACAACCGTACCCGTATAGGCGACGGTCTCGCGGTAGGTTCCACCGGGTCCCCCGACCGCCGTCGACCGTCACCGTCGTTCAGCCAAGGATTCACATGAACCGCTTTCTTCTTAGTATCGCGCTCCTGGGCTTCGCCCGACCGGCGGCGGCGCAGCAGCAGCAGAACGTCCCGGCGACGCTGTCGCTGGCCGACGCGCTGCGCATCGCCCGGGAACACAATCCGACCTATCTGCAGGCGGTCAACAACCGCGGCCCCGCCGCGTGGGCGAACCGGAACGCGTTCGCGAACCTGATCATTCCGCAGGCCAATGCCCAGGGCACGATGAGCTATTCGGGGACCGGCTCGCAGCGGTTCCTGTCGTCGAACTTCTCGCAGACCTACGCGACGGTCAGCTCGAGCTACTTCATCGGGCTCGACTGGCAGCTGTCGGGCGCGACGTTGTCGGCGCCGGGGTTGCGCAAGGCGCAGCTCAGCGCGGCCGATGCCGATATCGACGGCGCGCGCGCGACGCTCGAGAGCGGCGTGACGCAACAGTACCTGACGGTGCTGCAGGCGCGGGACAACGTCGGCGTGCAGCAGCAGCTGCTGACGCGCAACCAGGAATTCCTGCGGCTCGCCCAGGCGCGCTACGCCGTGGGCCAGGCGACGCTGATCGACGTGCGGCAGGCGCAGGTCGCGCTGGGACAGGCCGAAGTGACGCTGCTGCGGGCTCAGACCCAGCAGCGGGTCGAGAAGCTGCGGCTGTTCGAGCAGATCGGCGTGAGCGCCCCCACGTCCGTGGATTCGGTGCAGCTCACCGATACGTTCCCCGTCACGGCGCCGGCGTGGAAGCTGAACGAGGTGCTGACGATGGCGGAGGCGCAGAACCCCGCCCTGCAGGCGCTGCGGGCGCGCGAGCGCTCGGCGGCGTGGGGCGTGCGGTCGGCCAGCTCGAGCTGGGGGCCGAGCCTCGACGTGTCGGCGGGGTGGTCGGGCTTCACGCAGCAGCTCGCGCACTCCGGTGACTTGAACAGCTTCGTCAATCAGAACGCGCTCGCGGCGCAGGCGCAATACACGGAGTGCAACGACAACAACACCATCCGGCAGAACAACGGACTTTCGACCACCGATTGCTCGGGGTTGGTGTGGACCAATGCGCGGGAGCAGGCGCTGCGCGACCAGAACCGCATCTTCCCGTTCAACTTCATCGGGCAGCCGTTCCAGGCGCGCCTCACGGTGACGCTGCCGCTGTGGACCAACTTCGCCACGGCGCAGACCGTCGCCCAGGCGAAGGCCACGCAGCAGAACCTCGAGGAGAGCGTGCGGGCACGGGCGCTGGGGCTGCAGACCGAAGTGAGCCTGGCCTACTACACGCTGCAGACGGCGTTTCAGTCGGTGGCGATCCAGGACACGAACCGCGTGCTGGCGCGCGAGCAGCTGCAGCTCGCGACCGACCGCTACCGCGTCGGCTCCGGAACCTTCTTCGAGCTGCTCGACGCCCAGGTGACGGGGCTGCGGGCGGAGACGGACTACATCAGCGCTGTCTACGACTATCACAAGGCGGTCGCCCAGCTCGAGGCTGCGGTCGGCCGGCCGTTGCGCTAACCGGAAGGGAACGAAGCCATGTCCAAGGCAGGCAAGGTCGCGATCGGCGTCATCGGCGTCGTGGTCGTGGGCGGGTTGATCGTCATGAGCGCCAGCGCCAAACGCGAGCGCGGAGCGGAAGTCCGCTTCGAGAAAGTCGGCCGGCGCGATCTCGTCGCGGCGGTGACGGCCAGCGGCAAGATTCAACCGAAGACCAAGGTCGACGTGAGCCCCGACATCACGGGGCGCATCACGAAGCTGGCGGTGCGCGAGGGCGACCTCGTGCAGAAAGGCCAGTTCCTGCTCCAGATCGATCCGACGATCTACGAGGCGGAGCTCGAGCGCGCGCAGGCCACCTACGCCTCGGCGCAGGCCGCCGCGGTGCAGGCGCAGGCGAGCCGCGACCAGTCGCGCCGCGCCCTCGACCGGGCCAGGCAGCTGAAGGCGCAGAACGCGAATCTCATTTCCGACGAGCAGCTCGAGCAGGCGCAGACGGCGTTCAACGTCGCCGACGCGGTCGCCAACTCGGCGCAGCACCAGGTCGATCAGGCCCGCGCCGGCGTCCAATCGGCGCGCGACCAGCTGTCCAAGACGCACATCGTGGCGCCGATGACCGGCCGCATCACCCGCCTCGCCGTCGAAGAAGGCGAAGTCGCCGTGCCCGGCACGTTCTCGAAGGACGTCGGGCTGCTGCTCACCGTCTCGGATCTCTCGGTGATCCAGACCAAGGTGAACGTGGACGAGACCGACGTGGTGCGCGTGAAGCTGGGCGACTCGGTCGAAGTCTCGATCGACGCCTTCCCCGACACGGTATTCGTCGGCCGCGTGACCAAGATCGCCAACAGCGCGTTGCTGGCGCAGGCGGCGGCGTCGGCCGCGACCGGCACGAACGACCGCGCCGTCGACTACGAGGTGGAGATCACGCTCACCAATCCGCCGGCGGACGTGCGGCCCGATCTCTCCGCGACCGCGCGGATCGTCACCGACACGCGCAAGGAAGCGCTGGCGATTCC
>DATFTG010000110.1:0-33995 GCA_035262265.1 Gemmatimonadales bacterium | reverse complement strand
CAGGACACCGACCGCTGGTACCTCTACTGGAACTCGAGCAACGCTTATCCGCTGCACGCCATCGAGCTCGACAAGTCGCGGCAGCTCGCCTACACGGGATCGCCGCGGTGGCTGTTCGGTCTCGACCCCGCGCACCACGGCTGGGAGCGCTTCGGGCGCGACCACAGGGACACGACGATCCACCCGTTCATCGAAGGGTCGTGGATGACGAAGCACGGCGGGCGCTACTACCTGCAGTACGGCGCGCCGGGGACGGAGTACAACGTCTACGCGACGGGCGTCTACGTCGCCGACGGCCCATTCGGCCCCTTCACGTACGCGCCCTACAATCCCGTCGCCTACAAGCCCGGCGGCTTCGTGCAGGGCGCCGGACACGGCAACACCTTCCAGGACGTCCATGGCAACTGGTGGAACACCGGCACGCCGTGGATCGGCGTGAACTGGAACTTCGAGCGCCGCATCGGGCTGCACCCGGCGGGGTTCGACGGCGACGGCCAGCTCTACGTCGACACGCGCTTCGGCGACTTCCCGCACTGGCTGCCGCGGCGGCCGTGGCACTCGAGCGACGAGCTGTTCACCGGCTGGATGTTGTTGTCGTATCGCAAGACCGTCACGGCCTCGTCGACACGCGACAGCTTCCCGGCGACGAACGTCAGCGACGAGAACCCGCGCACCTTCTGGGTGGCGCGCGACAATCGCCCCGGCGAGTGGGTCACGATCGACCTCGGCAACGTCTACCAGGTGAAAGCGATTCAGGTGAACTACGCCGACTACCACTCCGGTGTCTACGGATCCGACTCGAGCGTGTACACGCGATTCCGCATCCGGTCATCGGTCGACGGTCGCCGCTGGACCGTAGTGGCGGATCTGTCGCGTGAGACGCGTGACCGGCCGAACGCCTACGTCGAGCTGCGGGCGCCGGTACGGGCGCGCTACGTGCGCTACGACCACATCCACGTCGGCGCGGCACACCTCGCCATTTCGGACATCCGTGTGTTCGGCAACGGCTCGGGCGCGCGCCCCGCCATTCCAGCGGGTCTGACCGCCACGCGCGATAGTGATGAGCGCGACGCGACGATCACCTGGCAACCCGTCCCCGGCGTCGTCGGCTACAACATCCGCTGGGGAATCGCGCCGACGAAGCTGTACCAGACCTACCAGCGCTTCGCCGACCAGGGGACGACGCTCGCGTTGCGCGCCCTGACGGCTGGACAGGCGTATTGGGCGGCAATCGAGTCGTTCGACGAGAATGGCGTGTCGTCGCTCAGTGCGGTGGTGCCGATCCGCTAGCGGCTTCCAGCCTCAGGAGTTACTTGATGGGTATGATCCGGCTCGGCACCTGCGTCCTCGCCGTCGGCATGAGCACCGCCGTGTGCGCGGCTCAGGAACCCCTTACACACGTGGACATCCCAGGTGTCTATCGGGCAGGTCTGTGCGATGAAGCCCTGTTCCCCCCCCAACTGCCGGCGCTCGACAGTGTCCTCGACTCGGCCTCTCTGGCCGCGGGGCTGCAAGCCATCGGAGTGAACAAACGCGTCGTGTTCGAGCTGCGCGCGGCCGGGTCGGACTCTGCTCCGCGCGTCCGCCTGCTGGAAAAGAAGGTTTCGGGCCAACTCGCCGACAGCGGCGCCCGTCTGGTGGAAGCCGCCTTGCGGACGAACCGCCGCGACAGCGATTGGGTCTTTCGCCTCAGGGTCGAAGGGGACCACGCGCTCACGATGCGACTGGAACGGACGCGGGTGTGCGGAGCCGCCCCCGGCCCCAAGAACCCGGAGACCCAGACCGTCCGGATGCTGGCCGATTCGGCGGCGGATTCGCGACGCGCCTTCGAGAACGCCTCGACTCGCAGGCGCACGATCGTTTATCGGGTGCTCGTGGACAGGTATGGCCAATTGGTGATCATGCAGCTCGTGCATTCGAGCGGCGACCGCGGCCTGGATGACCAGGTAGCGGCAGCCATACGGCAACGCGCCTTCACGCCAACGTCCCTCGACGGTGTCGCCGTGTCGGCCTGGGTCGAGGTGCGGGGCGATCAGTAGCGCCGCTGTGAGCGCTTCCACAGTCCTCTGGGCCTCCCGCGCGGTCACGGCGCGAGTGTCAGGCGTTGCCGTGTTGTTGATGCTGGCGGGCGGCGCGGCTGATCCGGCGGCCGCGCTCCGGGCACTCCGCATCGGTGCCACCGACTCCATTCCGCTCCCCGAGCACCCCCGTCCCGATTTCCAGCGCGCCGACTGGCTCAACCTGAACGGCCGGTGGCAATTCGCGTTCGACCCCAGGAATGACGGCGAGCGCGCCGGCTGGGCGAGTGGCGCGTTGCCCGCGGGACGCGAAATCCTGGTGCCGTTCTCGTGGGGCTCCCCGCTCTCCGGCGTCCCCGACAGCGCCGACATCGGCTGGTACGCCCGGACGATCGCCATCCCCGAGGCTTGGCGCGCTGGCGGGCGGCGCGTGTTCCTGGTGTTCGGGGCCTGCGACTGGCGCACGACGGCGTGGCTCGACGGGAAGAGCCTCGGCGAGCACCAGGGCGGCTACACGCCGTTCTCGTTCGAGCTGAAGCGGCTGCGGCCGGGTCCGCACAGGCTCGTGGTCCGCGTGGACGATTCCCCGCACCCGTTCAAGCTCGAGGGGAAGCAGGGATACGGGAGAGCGCGCGGGATGTGGCAGACCGTCTATCTCGAGGCGCGCGGCCGCGACCCGCTGGAATTCGTGCACTTCACCCCGCATGCCGACCTCGGCGGCGTCACTGTCGACGCGCGGCTCGCCCAGCCGGCGTCGCGCGATCTCACCCTGCACCTCGAATTCCCCGGTGTCCCGGGACCCTTGGTCGCCAATCACGGCGTGCGGCGCGGGACCAGGGACGTGCATCTCGACGTCGCGCTGCCGAACGCGCATCGCTGGTCACTCGACGATCCGTTCCTCTACGACGTTGTCGCGAGCGTTACCGGCTCCGGCGGCGCCGACGACCGGGTGCAGACCTACTTCGGCATGCGCACGATCGGCGTCGTCGATCTTCCGGGCACGACGATTCCGTACGTCGCCCTCAATGGCACGCCGGTGTACCTGCAGCTGGCGCTCGACCAGGCGTACGACCGCCAGGGCTACTACACCTTCCCTTCGGACAGCGCGCTGCGCGACGAGATTCTGCGGGCGCGGCAAATCGGGCTCACCGGGCTGCGCGAGCACATCAAGATCGAGGCGCCGCGCAAGCTCTACTGGGCCGACCGGCTCGGCGTCCTCATCATGGCCGACATCCCGAACTGGTGGGGACCGCCCGATTCGGCGGCGTTCGCCGAGCACGAGGTCGCGCTGCGCGCCGCATTGGCGCGCGATTACAACCATCCCGCGGTGTTCTCCTGGGTGCTCTTCAATGAAACGTGGGGCCTGGAGACCCCGGATTCGGGCGGCCACTCGCAGTATCTGCCGGCCACGGCGCGCACGGTGACGGCGGTGTACCGGCTGGCGAAATCGCTCGACTCGACGCGCCTCGTCGAAGACAACTCCGTCTGCTGCGGCCGCGGCCACACCGAGACCGATCTCGACTCCTGGCATGAATACCTCCCCGGCTGGCGCTGGGAGGAGCACGACCAACGAGTGAGCGACTCGAGCTTCCCCGGTTCGACCTGGAACTTCGAGCGGCCGTGGACTCAGGGGCGCCAGCCGATGCTCAACTCAGAGTTCGGCAACGTGTGGGGCTACGAGGGCAGCACCGGTGACGTGGACTGGAGCTGGGACTACCATCGCGCCGTCGACGCCTTTCGCCGCCATCCCCGGATCGCCGGGTGGCTGTACACCGAGCACACCGATGTGATCAACGAGTGGAACGGCTACGTCCGTTACGACCGCTCGTGGAAAGAAACGGGGCTGGGCGGCCTGGTGGACAGTATGTCGCTGCGCGACCTGCACGCCCCGCTCTACGTCGCCGTAGGCGACCCGCAACTCTCCCGTACCGTCCGCCCGGGGGAACACCTCGACGTTCCGCTCTACGCGTCGTTCCTGACCGGCAGCACCGCGTTCGGCGACTCGCTCACGCTGAAGGCCGAGCTCACCGGCTGGAACGCACTGGGCGAGCGGAAGAGCTACGGCACCTGGGTGACGGAGATCCCCTATCGCCCCTGGATGTCGCAGCCACTCGCGCCGCTGTCGGTCACGATGCCGAACGAGCGGGCGGTCCTCGTGCTCGGCGTTCGTCTCGAAGACTCCACCGGCGCCGTGCTGCAGCGCAACTTCACCACGTTCGTGGTCGAGGCTGACGTGCCGGCGGAAGCGACGATGGCGGACGGCCACCGCGTGCGCATCGCGCGGGTGCCCGCCACGGCGGTGCGGGACGCGCATTGGTCGCTCAAGCAGTGGACGGTGCTGGGCGATCGTAAACTGGACGGCGCGGGCAGCGGTTTCTTCGAATACCGCTTTCCCTGGCCGGGGGGACTCGACGCGAAGGACGTGGCCGGTGCCACGTTCCTGGTCGAAGCATCGGCGAAGCGGTTGAACGGCAAGGATCGCGACACCACCTCGAGCGACAACCAGGATTACATGCGCGGCGGCGGGTTTCACGATCCCAGCCGGAACCCGAACAGCTATCCCATGACGGGCACCGCACGGTTCCGGAGCGCCGTCACCGTGCGGGTGAACGACCACTCGGCTGGCCACTGGGAGCTCGGCGACGACCCAGCCGACTCCCGCGGCATCCTCAGCTGGCATGCACAGCCGCACGACGGCCACCTGTATGAAGCCGGCTCGTACGGCCAGCTGCTGCGCGTGCCGATTCCCGCCGCGGCGCTTCAGGAGGGCGCCGCCCGGGGCGAGCTGATCGTGCGGCTCGACGTCGCGGATTCCCTGCCGGGAGGACTCGCGATCTACGGCGCGCGCTTCGGCCGCTACCCGGTCGACCCGACGGTAGCGTTCGAGCTGCGCCAGGCCGGTGTGACGAAGGCCCCGTTCGGCCGTCTTCCCGACGGGCAGCCGGTGGACCAGTTCACGATCACCAACATCCACGGGCTGGAAGTGCGGGTGATCACCTACGGGGGCATCATCACTGCCCTGCGCGCGCCCGATCGCGCGGGACACCTGGACGACATCGTCCTCGGCTTCGACAGCCTCGCGGGCTATGTCGCCGCTTCACCGTACTTCGGCGCCATCGTAGGCCGTTACGCCAATCGCATCGCCAAGGGGGAGTTCACGCTCGGCGGCGCGCGCTACCACCTCGCACGCAACAACGGCCCCAACAGCCTGCACGGCGGGAACCGCGGCTTCGACAAGGTCGTGTGGAGCGCCGAGCCGTTTCAGAGCGACAGCGGCGTCGGGGTGACGTTGCGCTACACGAGCCCCGACGGCGAGGAAGGGTATCCTGGAACACTCACGACCCGGGTCCGTTACACCCTCACACCACGCGATGAGCTGATCGTCGATTACGAAGCCACGACCAGCAAGGCGACGCCGGTCAACCTCTCACAGCACAGCTATTGGAATCTGCGTGGCTCCGCAGAGACCGACATCCTCGGTCATCTGCTCACGCTGCACGCCTCGGCCTATACGCCGGTCGATTCGACGTTGATCCCGACCGGGCGGATCGCTTCCGTCACCGGCACCCCGTTCGATTTTCGCAGCGCCACGGCGATCGGCGCGCGCATCGAGCAGGCGAACACCCAGCTGCGCTACGGCCGCGGTTACGATCACAACTGGGTACTCGACCGTGGCGGCCGCACCGGCCTCGAGCCCGCCGCCCACCTCGAGGATCCCGAGAGCGGCCGCACGCTCGACATCAGCACGACCGAGCCCGGAATCCAGTTTTATTCAGGCAACTTCCTCGACGGCACGATCACCGGTAAGGGCGGCCGGGTGTACGCGCACCGCTTCGGGCTCTGTCTCGAGACGCAGCATTTCCCGGACTCACCCAATCACGCGAACTTCCCCTCGACCATCCTGCGGCCGGGAAGGACGTTCCGTTCGCGCACCGTGTTTGCGTTCGGCGTGACCCGATAGGCAAGGCGACGCCGGGGTGGGGCGCCGGACCGTTGGACGCGGAGGCGCTCGACGCGGACCACGCTCTCGGATCGAGTGCAGACCACCGGCGATGATGTCCACGCCGTGCGGCCCCCGCGTCCCCGCGTCCTAGCCCCACCCCGGCGTCGCCTCAATGACAACCCGAAGCCACTGCCGCGCTTCATGGTCTCCGGTCCACAGGACGGGACCGAGTGGTGAGCCAAGAACGATCAAGGTTCCGCGATCGCTGCGTCGTCGAAGAGCCGCCGGCAGTCCATTCACCTGCGCGATGATCTCCCCCGCCTCGCCGGTTAGCGGCACGACGCGACTGAAATCGCGAATCTTCACCTTGCATGGCCAGGTGAAGTCGATGTAGGGAATCGCCGATCCGCCCGACTGCGACCACAAGTCCACCAGTGGCTCAACGTGCACCTCGAGGGCCTCGCGGAGCAGCGTTCGATGCCTAGAGAAGTCCGCTGCGCTTGCGAAGCCCGCTCCCGACTCGAGAATTACCAAGCCCCCGCTGTCGAGACATGCGATCATTGCCTGGATCGCGCGAGACGGAATCTCCAGCACCGCCGGCACGATCAATACGTCAGGCGGCTGCATGGACGACATGTCCGTCCGGAGCGCAGCCGCTCCCAGCACCGCGGCGTATCCCGACACCGACTCACGTAGCGAGCAGTTCACACCCAGATCGAGAATCACCTTGTCCAGGCGAGCCGTGACGGGAAGAGGCGGGCCGCCGAGCCGCCACCGCAGCGGAACGGCGGCGGCGGCGGTGCACTCCAGGAACTGTCGGCGTGTCACGTGCATCGTCACAGCCGCCCCGTGATCAAACGGTCCATTGCCTGGGCGGTGTCGAAGAACTGCTGATCGGGAGCGTAGCGGTAGCGCGCCTCCATCTCCGCCACGAGCCAGCCGTCGTAGCCGACCTTGGTCAGCGCAGCGCGGATCGCCGGCCAGTTGTTGTCGCCCAGCAGCAGGTTGGTGTAAACACTCTGGTCCCCGCAGCGGCCACGGTGCCGCAGGACGTCCTTTACATGAATTCGCGTGATCCGCGGACCGTGCATCTCGATCCACTGTTCGGCGAATCCATTGTCGTGGATGTTGCCCACGTCGAGATGGATACCGACCGCGGGGCTGTTGACGTCGTTCAGGAATTGCCAGAACTCCCGCGGACTCATGAGAAAGCGTTGTTCGGCGTTGCAGTTCTCGCAGCCGATGCGCACCCCAGCCCGCTGTGCCGTCGCGCCGAGTGTCTTGAGGGCTTCCAGGGAGCGCTGATACACCTCGTTGTACGGCACCTCCTCGGTCACGAGTCCCGCGACCACGAGCACCGCATCGGTCCCGAGCAGCGCCGCGGTTTCGATCTGGCGCTCCACGATGCGCGCCGCCCGGGCGCGGACCGCCGGATCGCGCGCCGAGAGTGGCGAGCCCCAGTGCAATCCGGTCGACACGTTCGACACGACGAGCCCGGCGCTCTCGACGCTGCGGCCGAGCTCGCGCACGTCGGTGTCGCTGGTGCTCATCTGGAACCAGGGCATATCGCCCAGCCAGAGCTCGACGCCGTCATAGCCGGCGCGCTTGATGAGCTCGAGGCCCCGGCCGAATCCCCACTCCTTCGAAATCATGTTGTCGCCGATGGCTTTCTTCATGGCGTAGCTCCGGAGGGCGGTCGATGTCGTTATCGTCGGGCGATGCGTCCAGCGGCGGCGGCGCCGCGAGCGGCTTCCAGGATTTCACTTCCCAGTCCGGTAACGCGGCGGGTCCACCGCCGCGCGATGCGGCGCCACACGCCCCGCATCGAGAGCCAGGAGGCGCCGCTCGCTGCGGCCACCCCGGCAATCGCCGCAACCGGAACGATCAGGCCGGCGGTCGAGACGAGCGCCGCGGCCAGCCCGAGCCCGCCGAAGGCCGAGCCGAGTACGCCGCTGATGCCGGCGACCGCGGCCGCGTCACTGCGGGCGGCGAGTACCGCAATGCTCGTCCGGCCGCCGCGCCTCGTCACAGAGACGTGGACCGACCCGAACGAGTCTCTGCCGTACCATTCGACGGCGCCCAGCGCCTCGGTCACCCGGCCCTGCATGCCGAGCTCGCGGCGGGCGATATCGATCAGCTCACCGATGACGTCATCGGCGACTTCTCCGGAGATCGATTGCTCGAAGCGAAACCGCCACGGGGCGCCGAGAAACCACGACTCGCGGCTGGCAGCGCCACCGCGCACGGCAGCGGCCGCAGCCGCCACGTGCGCCGGATCGATGCCCGCTTCGGCCGCGATCTCCTTGATCTCGGCCAGCGAGAAACGACTCGCCGTGGGTCCGCTGACACCCTCCTGGAGCTCCGCCGCGCGCTTGAGGATCAGGCCGAGCTCCTGGTCGGAGAATCGCGCCTGCTCCACCTCCTCCGACGCACCCCCGGGTGGAGCAGGCGGCCTGGGCGTACGGTCGGCTCCCGTGTTCATTGCGGCGTGTCGAGCGGGTGCTGGCTCCGCTCGAAGAACTCCTTCTGCAACTGCAGGCTCGTCTGGTCCGCTTTGACGGCGCGGATCCCCTGTACGATCGCGGCGATCCACGTCTTGGCCTCGAAATCACCGAGCTCGCGCGACGCCGCGGCGCCGTCGCCGGCGTAGTGGTTGGGGAAGCGCGCGTACCACCAGATGCCGGTGTAGAGGCCCTCGGGCAACGCCGACAACCGCCCCATGTCGGCGCCGGACTCCTGCGGCGCGCGATCGAGGTGCACCAGGTCGGGCCGGGCGATCAGGCTCACCGACGACTCCCGCTCGCCGGCGTGCATGTCCGTCGCCGGATCGGTCTTGGGCTTGGGGCCGCCGGGCGCGGTGCGCGCGATGCCCTGGACGTACACGACGTAATCATGCGGTGATTCGAGCTGCGATTGAGCGAAGAAGGGGAGCAGGCTGTTGTTGCCGCCGTGCCCGTTCACGATGATGATCTTCTTGCAGCCGTTGCGGGCCATCTCGTCGGTCGTTTCCTGCAGCAGCTCCAGCTCCAGGCGGCGGCTGTAGGCGATCGTTCCCGGCTGGTGCTTCGCTTCGAAGATCTGGCCGAAGTAATACTCCGGAAACACGATGGCGTATTCCTGTTGCGCGGCGTTGAGCGACACGTAGCGCACGTTGAGCAAGTCGTTGCCGAGCGGCAGATGCGGCCCATGCTTCTCGAGGATGCCGAAGGGCAGGAGGCAGGTGCCCTGCGCCTTGGCGATGCCGGCCTTAAAATCGGCCGCCGTCAGCTCTTCCCAGTGCACCGAGAGCTGAGGCGACGAGGCTGCAGGCGATTGCGACCACAGCAACGAAGCGCAGCATACGTTGATCGACACGACCAGCGACTTGTACATGTTTCCTCCCGTGAGACGGCCGAAGTGATCTTGACTGAAAATTGACTCTGGACTCGTATCATGGCGAGTTCGTTCGAACCGGGGGTCCCATGCAGGCGCTGAGCGAGGAGCTGCTGCTGAAGCGCCGTCGCTTCATCGGGTGGCTCAACGCAGGGCTTTACGGCTTCTCAGGAGCTGTGCTCATCGCAGTCGCCGCTACGTTGCACGATGTGGACGTGGGGGTCGTAGCGGTCGCTGGCCTCTATTGCATCGCCCACGTGGTCGGGGGAGTTGGCTGCGCACTGGGGAAGCGCTGGGGTACCCTGGTGCTGTGGCCGCTCTGCATCGTCGACCTGGTGGTATTCCCCCTTGGCACGATCATGGGCGGTTACAGTCTCTACATTCTCGCTGAGACACGTGATTCGATGGGCATCTCGGGGAAGACGCTCGGGATTGCGGCGGTCGTCCCTGTGCTCCTGCTCGCAGGGGCGGTTGTTGAACGGTTCGCCTCGCATCCCTCTGCGCCCGCAGCGGACGCGTTTCTCGCCGCGATCGCCGCGCAGGGTGGCTCACGCGAGTTCGACCAATGGGTGCATTCGCTCCCGCAAGACTCCACGCGCATCGCGATCGCGACCGCCCGTCTCGAGGCACAGGGGCTGCTTCACCTCGATACGGCAACCCAGCTCGTCAGGGTCCACCTGGTGGAGGACGGCCTGCTGCGCCTCTCCATTCATGATTGTGCGTCATTGGGCCGTGGCACGGCGAGCTGGGAGCAACAACGTGCCTTCACCACCGGCTTCGACTCGAGTGGCCTGGCGGCGTGGATGGAGATCAGGGCACGTGCAATTCTGGCCACGCTGCGGGATTCAACCACGCCACCAGCTGCGTCGGAACGTGAGATCAACGACTACGCCCTCTCGCTCTATCGTTCCCTGTCTCCAACGGACCAGCGCCGCTACCAGACCCTGGCCAGCTCCGTGGCCTCGGCCACCGATTCCGATGTGTGCTGGTTCACTCGCTTGTACAACGGCCGGGCGCTGCAACCGGACCCCTCGCGGGCCCGCTGGGTTCGGGTGATCCTGAGTCAAGCTGTTGCCGGGGATCATTGAAAAGCGATGCAGTTACCCTGACCGATCGTCCGGCGACCGCCACCGCCGCCCGAGGAGGGGAATCCACCCGAGCAGCCGGTTGCGGATCCGCACCGGGTGGCTGCGTACCAGCACAGCGAGCGCGCGGGGGAACCAGCGCTTCAGCGGTACCGACCACACCTCAACTCCACCGACCAGAACTTCGGGACGACGGCGGGCAACAGCCGGGAGAATCCGACGGGCGCATTCCTCCGGCTCCATCGCCGTCCGGAAAATCGGGAGCACGCGTCCGAAACTGCCACCACTCCCGGTGACGGCATGCGCGGTGATGTCCGTCTTGATGAAACCGGGCACGACAAGGGTCACGACGATGCCACGGCCGTGCTCCTCCGCCCTCAGGGATTCGAAGAAGCCGTGCAATGCGTGCTTGGAAGCCGCGTAGGCCGCGAGCAACGGCCCGCCATACTTGCCTGAGAGACTGCTGATGACGACGAACTGCCCGGCGCCGCGGGCGAACATCGACGGCAACAAGACGCGTGTGAGGATCGCAGGCCCCAGGTAGTTCGTGCGCAACACGAGCTCCAGCACGTCCCGGGTCGTATCCACTACCCGGGCCCTGGCCGCGAGTCCTGCGTTGTGCACCATGATGTCCACCGACCCATAGCAGGCCAGCGCTGCGGCGGCCCGCCCAGGGAGCGCATCCAGATCGTTGAGGTCGAGCGGTACGAGCCTGACTTGCGCCGTGCCACAGGCGCGCTGAACCTCTTCGAGACGCCCGACACGGCGCGCCGAGATGATCAGCCGAGCCCCGGCATCGGCGAACGCCAGAGCCAGCGCGCGTCCGATTCCCGAGGAGGCGCCCGTGATCCAGACGACCTTGCCCAGAAACGCGTCATGCCGCATCAGGTGGTCGCCCGCCGCGGCAGGAAGCGCAACGTTTCGATGAGCGCCGAGAGCGCCGCGGGAAGTTGTCGCCGGCCGGGATAGTAGAGGAAGAAGCCGGGGTACGGCGGGCACCAGTCCTCGAGCACGCGCACCAGGGCGCCACTCGCGAGGTGCGCCGCCGCCGTCTCCTCCGCCATGAACGCCAGCCCCACGCCGTCGACCGCGGCGCGAACGATCAGGTCGACCTCGTCGACGATCAGCGGGCCGTCTACGGCGACAGTCACCGACTCCTTCCCTTTGTCCAGCTCCCAACGATAGATGCCGGCTGATCCGTGCCGATAGTTGATGCAGCGATGTCGGGGGAGGTCTCGCGGGGATTCAGGTTTGGGATGGGATGCAAAGTACTTGGGCGACCCCACGATCGCGGGACGGCGGTCCGCCGAGACACGGATCACCAGCATGTCGCGCTCGATGAACTCGCCGAGGTGAATGCCGGCGTCGTAGCCCCGGGCGACGAGGTCCACGCGGCTCTCATCCGTGGTGATGTCGAGCACGACGTCCGGGTAGTCGCGCGCGAATTGCCCCAGCTTCGGCGCGAGCACGGTCTTCGCGGCGAGCGGCGATACGATCAACCGTAGACGACCCGTAGGGCGTGTGCTGAGCTCGGAGATGAGATCCAGGGCGCACCGGATGTCGCCGAGTGCGGGGCCGAGACGCGCGAGCAGCTGCCGGCCCGGTTCGGTCGGCGCCACGCTCCGCGTCGTGCGCGCCAGCAGGCGCACACCAATCCGCTCTTCCAGCCCCCGCATCGCGTGGCTCAACGCCGACGGCGACACGCCGAGGCGCTTCGCCGCCCGCGTGAAGCTCCGCTCCTCGGCGACCGTGAGGAACGCCGCCAGCACGCTCAGCTCGTCTCGGACCATTGATGAACAATATTCATTAACACATGCTGATTTCGCTAGTTACTCGTGGGAGTATGAGATTCTACGTTGGTAGCCAAGGACAAGATCACCAGGCGATTGTTCATTCATGCAGGGAGAACACCAAATGCAGAGGCGCAAGCTCGGCAGCAGCGGTCTCGAAGTCTCCGCCCTCGGCCTCGGCTGCATGGGCATGAGCTATTCCTATCCTCCGTTCCCAGAGAAGCGGGAGATGATCGCGCTCTTGCGGTCGGCGGTCGAGCGCGGCGTCACCTTCTTCGACACGGCAGAGGCGTACGGTCCCTTCGTCAATGAAGAGCTCGTGGGCGAAGCGCTCGGGCCCGTCCGGGACCAGGTCGTGATCGCGACGAAATTCGGGTTCAATCTCGACCCCAAGTTCGATCCCAAGACCTCACCCGCCCTCGACAGCCGCCCCGCGCACATCAAGCAGGTCGCCGAGGCGTCGCTGCAGCGACTCAAGATCGAAGCGATCGATCTCTTCTATCAGCACCGCGTCGACCCGAACGTGCCGATCGAAGACGTCGCGGGAGCCGTAAAAGACCTGATCCGTGAAGGGAAAGTGAAGCACTTCGGCATGTCCGAAGCCGGAGCGCGCACGATTCGACGCGCTCACGCCGTGCAGCCCGTCGCTGCGCTGCAGAGCGAGTACTCTTTGTGGACGAGGGCACCCGAAGCCGAGATCCTGCCGACGCTCGAAGAGCTGAGTATCGGCTTCGTGCCGTTCAGTCCGCTCGGGAAGGGCTTTCTCACGGGGAAGATCGACGTCAACACCACATTCGAGAGCTCGGACTTCCGGCAGACGCTGCCCCGCTTCACGCCGGAGGCCCGCAAGGCGAATCAAGCGCTCGTCGATCTGCTTGGGAAGATCGGGCAACGCAAGCGGGCAACGCCCGCGCAGATCGCGCTCGCGTGGCTCCTGGCCCAGAAACCGTGGATCGTTCCCATCCCCGGCACGAAGAAGCTCGAGCGCCTCGACGAGAATATCGGTGCGGCGGCGGTGGAGCTCTCAGCCGAAGATCTGCGTGACATCGAGAGCGCGGCAGCGAAGATTACGGTGCAAGGCGCCCGCTACCCGGAGAAGCTGGAGAAACTGACCGGGCTCTAACGCGCTCGTGAAGGAGGGTCGATGCGCATCGGGATTCTCGGCTCCGGGCTGATGGGCGGAAAGCTCGGAACGATTTTCGCACGAGCCGGGCACGACGTCGTCTTCAGCTACGCGCGCAACGGGCAGAAACTGAGCAAGCTCGCCCGTGACGCGAAGGGGAAGGCGCGCGCGGGGACGCCCGCCGAGGCCGCGCGCGATGCGGACGCGCTGCTCCTCGCGGTGCACTGGTCGCGCGTCGACGACGTCTTGCAACAAGCCGGCGACGTGTCGGGCAAGGTCATTGTCACCTGCTCGCTGCCGATGAACGCCGACGACTCGGACCTCGTGATCGCCCACACTGCATCGGGCGCGGAGGCGCTGGCGCGGCAGGTCCCCGGAGCGCGCGTCGTTTCGGCGTTCGGGACCGTACCGAGCGAAGTGTTGTTCGACGTGTTCGCGGCGCGGCGCAGGGTCAACCGGCCGAGTCTCGCCTACTGCGGCGACGACGTTGCCGCCAAGAAAGTGGCTGCCCGACTGATCCGCGACGTCGGCTTCGATCCGGTGGACGCAGGACCGCTGCGGATGGCACGCTCACTGGAACCGTTCACACTCCTGATCGCTCGACTCGCTTACGAGACGAAGGGAGGCCCGGAGCTGGCATATCGGTTCGTGCGGTACTAGGGTAGTATGGCTGCTATTGCGTGGGCGAGGTGAAGCGGAACGAAGTTGTTTACGCGCAGACGATGATCACCTTACCCGTCGTCCCGCCCGGATTCGGAGTAGGCGAGTGCGTCGCGCACCTCCTCGAGCCGATAGACCTTGTCCACCAGCGGAGTGATGGCGCCGCTTTCCACGGCTTCCGCGTGCCTTCATTCTGCTCCATATCGACTCATCGATCCCTCCGTCGGTCGCGCCGGCTCACGTATTCCTTGGTTCGATCTGCGAATTCCGTGTCCTTGCCCATGACGTAAACCTCGATCGGCCCTCCAATAAGGAGCACCAATACCAGAAAAAGCAGCTCGCGACCAGACACACTGAGCTCAGCCTAACGATCCGCACCAAAGCTGCGCGTTGGGCTGGGATCCGACAAGAAGAATTCTTCCTACGGAGACGGTGGTCTGGCGGCCTGCCTAACGCCGAGTGAAGGACAAAGTAGAGGTGTGCCCGACACTGTCGCTCACAGAGCCGGTCATGTGCTGTGCGTCGAGAACGAATCCCGCGAAGGTTTCCGTGCGTCCATAGTCGTAGGTAATGCGGAGGGAAATGGCAGGCCGGGCGTAGGTGCCGACGGCGCGTAGAGTGCCGGAGCGTCCCGCCTCGATCGCGTACGTACCTGTACCCGTCACGGCCGAATCGTTTTGGGTCAGGTCGAGAACCAACGCCGCGCCGGGAATGTTGAAGTCCGCAGCCCAGGTCCCCTGGACGTCAGCAGCCGGCAGGAAGCTGTTGGTGCAGCTGAGAGACAGCAGACCGATCACAAGCGGGAATGTCGACCGCATTCTCGTTGCTCCGAGAGAGGATCTTCCTCCGCTATACCCGGCCAAATGACGGTGAAGTCACATGTGCACCTCGCCCTACTCCTCGACCTGTATCCGCGGCGTCGAACGCGACCACCGCCCGCTCGAGCGCATCCCCTCGGCCGGCAACGACACGCGGGACACCGTGCGCCCGGGCCGTGACTCAACTCCGATCTCGCCGTCGTGACGCTCGATGGTGCGCCGCGCGATGTCGAGCCCCAGTCCCACGCCTTTGCCCACGTCCTTCGTGGAGAAGAACGGATCGAAGATCTGCGTCCGAATCTCGGGCGGAATTCCATGCCCGTCGTCCTCGACCTGCACCACGACGCGGCGGCCCTCCCCACGCGCGCTCACGGTGACACGGCCACCCGGGCCCACCGCGTCCAGCGCATTGTCCACCAGGTTCGACCAGATCTGATTGAGCTCGGCGGCAATCCCCTGCACCGGCGGCAGATCGGGATCGACCTCGGCCGAGAGACTCACCGACTTCGACGCCGCCTTGGATCGCAGGATGGTGATCGTGTCGCGCAGCCCGCGGCCGACGTTCACCGCCTCGGCCACCGGGCTCCGGTCCATCTGGGTGAAGCCCTTGACCGCCGACACGAGCTCGAACACACGCGCGGCGCCGCGCTCGATCTCCTGGCGCAACCCGCGCACCGCGCACGCACAGGCGATCCAGCGCAGCGTCACCTCGAGCGCCGCATCGGGCACCACGCCCGCCAGACCCTCGAGGCCGTCGAGCGACAGCCCCGTCTCCGCCAGCTGCGCCGCCACATCCGGGTCGCCGCCGTGGGCTTCGATCCACTCGGCGAGGCGATCCTCGCGGTCGGCACGCTCGAGCGGCGTCCAGGTCTGCACCGGCGCGGCTTCGCACGCCCGGCGCACGGACTCGACACCGGCCATCTGCGCGTCCGACAACCCCAACGCGTACAGCGACCGCGCCGCGGCCTCCTCCTGATCGAGCAGCTCGCCCAACGCCTGCACGCTGCGCACGATCGCCGAGGCCGGATTGTTGAGCTCGTGCGCGAGCCCCGCGGCGAGCTTGCCGAGCGACACCAGCTTCTCGTCGCGCAGCTCGGTGGACGTGAAGTGGCGCGCGCGATCGAGCATCACGTGTACGAGAATCGCCGTCAGCTCGGGGCAGGTCCGGATCAACTCGGGGAAGTGGTCCCGATCGACCATCCAGATTTCCGTATCCGCCTCGACAACGCCGTCGCCCATCGCCGTGGTGACCCGCGAGTACGGGAGCATGCCGCTCACCTCGCCGCCGCGCCACTCGGCGAGTTTGCGACGCCCGCCCCGTCCCCGGTTCACATACAGCGCGATATGGCCCGTGAGCACCACGAACAGACCGAAGGAGGCCTGCTCCTGCCCCGTCCGGATGGCGATATCGCCCGCGGCGAAACGGCGCAGGTAGCCGTGCGCGGCGAGCCACTCGAGCTCCACGAGCGGCGCGCCGCCGAGCGTGGCGTGCTCCCGCAGCCGCTGGACGATAGTGGGGGTGTCGATGGCCGTCATCGCGCTACCGCTTCCGCACGATCGCGCGCGCCGGCGCACCTTCGTGTCCCCGCACCTTCATCGGCAGCACGACGAGGTCGTAGTCGCCGGCCGGGACGGCGCTCAGGTCCAGCCCCTCGACGATCGGAATCCCCTTGCCCAGGAGGGTGCGGTGCGTGCGCGGCGCCGGCGCGCCGAACTGCTCGGCGGAGATGTAGTCGATGCCAACCAGCTTCACTCCCGCGTCGGCCAGCAGCTGCGCCGCGTCGGGCGCGATGTAGGCGAAGTCGCGGTGAAACACCGCCGAGCTCATCCAATGACGCTCCGTGCTGCGCGTACGGAACGCGACGCGCTCCGCGCCCTTCCACTCATGACGGCTCAGCTCCGCGGCATCGATCGCCTGCACGCTGTCGGGAATCTGGATCACGCGCACCGGCCCGATCAGCGCCGCGAGCGGCACCTGGTCGATCGGAGCGCCGTCGGCCACGAAGTGCATCGGGGCGTCGATGTGGGTGCCCGAGTGCGCGCCGAGCGAGAACATCGACAGCGTGAGCGGGTCGCCGCGCCGCATGTCCTTGAGGAAGGTGAACGACATCGGCGCGTCGCCCGCGTACACCGGTGTCGTCGCCGAATCGAGCGTCGCCGTCGCGTCGATCCATTCCGCCACCGGCTGTTCCGCACGCGCTTGGCACGCGACTGCAGCCAAGGCGATCACCGTGATCCGAGACCCGAGGTGCATGTCCATCTCCTCCTAGATAACCGCGCTCAACGCCAGTGTCAGCAACAACCCCGTCACCCCGATAATCGTTTCGAGCGCTGTCCACGTCGCCAGCGTTTGCTGGACGGTCATGTTGAAATATTCCTTGATCAGCCAGAAGCCGGCATCGTTGACATGCGACAGCATCAATGCCCCCGCCCCCGTCGCCAGGACCATCAGCTCCGGGCTCGCATGCGTCGCCCCTGCGATCGGCGCCACGATCCCCGCCGCCGTCGTCATCGCCACCGTCGCGGAGCCCGTCGCCACGCGGACCAGCGTGGCCACCACCCACGCGAGCACGAGTGGCGAAACCTGCGCCCCGATCGCGAGATCCGCGATCGCCTTCCCCACGCCGCTCGCGGTCAGCACACCGTTGAACCCCCCGCCCGCCCCGATCACGAGCAGAATGGCCGCGGTCGGGGCGAGGCATTCGTTGACCATCGAGAGCATCGCGGAGGCGCTGAGCCCGCGCGCGATGCCGAGCGACCAGAACGAGAATAGGAGCGTCAGCAGCAACGCCACGATCGGATTGCCGATGAAGTCGAGTACAGTGCGCCCGAGACTGCCCGGGGCGAGGGCGATATCGGCCGCGCTGGCACTCACGATCAGGATTACGGGAACGAGGACGGTGAAGAGCGACAATCCGAACCCGGGCAACGCAGCAGTCGTAGCAGCATTGCCTTCAAGCTGAACGGCCATGGGGTTCGTGGCCGAGAGCGTGATACGCGGAGCGACCCAGGTGGCGAAGATCGGTCCGGCGAGTGCGGCCGTCGGCAACCCCACGAGAATCGCGTAGAAGATCGTGCGCCCCAGGTCGGCCCGGTACGCCGTCACGGCGAGCATGGCGGCGGGATGCGGTGGCACCATCCCGTGCACGACCGAAAGGCCCGCCACCAGCGGAACCCCGACCTTGACGAGCGACGTCCCCGTGCGGCGCGCGATGGTGAAGACGAGCGGGATGAGCAGGACGAAGCCGACCTGGAAGAACACCGGGATGCCCACGATGAATCCGACGAGCATGAGTGCCCAGTGCACCCGCCGCTCCCCGAAAAACGCTATCAGCGTTACGGCGATCCGCGCCGCCCCACCGGACTCGGCCATCATCTTGCCGAGCATCGTTCCTAGTCCTACGACGACGGCGATGTTCCCGAGCGTCACTCCCACGCCGTCCTGAAACGCCTTCACAAGACTACCGGGCGACATCCCGGCGGCGGCGCCCAGACCGAGCGAAACGACTACGAGAGCGACGAAGGGATGAACCTTGAACCGCGCGATCAGCAGGATAAGCGCGAGAACGGCGAGCAGGGCGTAGAGCAGCGTCATGCGGCGAGTCGCTCCACGATGTGCGCGACGATCGACTGCGGCGCGTCGGTGATGTTGAACGTCCAGGCGTGCTCGTCCACTCCGGGAACCTCGAGCGTCGCGAGCTGGCTGTCGAGCAGGCTGGCCGGCATGTAGTGCCCGGTCCGCTGACCCATGCGCTGTCGGATGACGCCTGCGTCACCGGTCAGATGCACGAACCGCAGCTCGGCGTCGGCGCCGCGTAGCACGTCGCGATAGGCGCGTTTCAGCGCCGAGCAGGCGACCACGAGTCCACTCTGGGTCCTGTGGGCCTCGCCGATGCGATCGGCGATCTCCCTCAGCCAGCCACGGCGATCCTCGTCGGTGAGAGGAATGCCCTGCGCCATCCGGCGCACGTTTTCAGGAGGATGGAGTGCGTCGCCTTCGAGAAACGGCACGGCGAGCGCGTCGGCGAGCAGTGTCCCGACGACGGTTTTCCCGGCGCCCGACACACCCATCACGCAGACGCGCTGAACCATGGCTGCGCATCATACGTCAAATCAGCGAGACCGCCACGGTTGTCTGGTTGCGCCAATCTCTATGTCAAATGCCTTATGGGTAATGAGTTCTGAGTAAGCCGCAAGACTCATTACCCAAAACCCAGAACGCCTTTTCTTCTGGGGGTAGACATCCTACACCCAACGATGTAGACATTCTACATGCCAACCGACTCCCACGGACTCTCCCGAATCGAGCTGCTCCAGGGCACACTCGACCTCATCATCCTGCAGACGCTGCGCTGGGGACCACGACACGGCTACGGTATCGCCCAGATGATCCGGGCGTCGTCGCACGACGTGCTGCAAGTCGACACCGGCTCGCTCTACCCCGCCCTGCACCGCCTCGAGCGGCAGGGATGGATCGCCGCCGACTGGAGCACCTCGGAGAACAAGCAGCGTGTACGCGTCTACACGTTGACGGCGAAGGGACAGAAACAGCTCGAGCGCGAGCGATCGCAATGGGAGCAGCTGAGCCGGGCGATCGGAGCGATTCTCGCTCCCCCTGCTTCGGCCGAGCGTGAGTCATGAGCCGGCGCGACGACGAAATCCAGGAAGAGATCGCGGCACACCTCGCCCTGGCGATCGCCGACAAGATGGCGCGTGGCGCAACGCGCGCGGAGGCCGAGCGCGCCGCGCGCGCCGAGTTCGGCAACGTCACCCACGTCGCCGAGGTGACGCGCGAAGTACGGCGCGGCGTCTGGCTGGAACGCCTCGGCCAGGACCTGCGCTACGGCTGGCGCGCCCTGCGCCGTACCCCCGCCTTCACCGCCGTCGCGACCGCGACCCTCGCCCTTGCGATCGGCGCCAACAGCGCGGTGTTCACCGTCGTGAACAGCGTCCTCCTGGCGCCGCTGCCGTTCCGCGACCCCGCCCGGCTGTATGTCGTATCGTATCTTCCCACTAACCTGCCGTTCGAGGTCCCGCCGGGTCTCGACGACCGGCTCTACCTCGAGTATGCGTCGCACGTAAAGCGGTTCGAGCGCGTCACCGGCTATCAACGGCAGGAGCTGACGTTGAGCGGAGCCGGCGACGCGACCCGTCTCCCGGGCGCGCTGGTCAGCGCCTCCTTTTTCGAAGTGCTGGGCGTCCAGCCAGCTCTCGGGCGCGCGTTCACCCATGAAGAGGATCAAGCCGGCAACGACCGGGTCGCCATCCTGAGCGACCGGCTCTGGCGGTCGCGGTTCAATAGCGACCAGTCCATCCTCGGCAAGACGATCGTCCTCGACGGCATCACCCGGACGATCGTCGGGGTCATGGCGCGTGGGTTCACCTTCCCCGCCGCTTCCGACGTGTGGACACCGCTGGCGCTGCGACTCGATCCCCGCAATTCCTTCATCTTCCCGGTCATCGGGCGGCTGCGCGCCGATGCCACGCCGGAACAAGCGAGGAGCGAGCTCGAGGGCATCGCCCTCGGACGGCCGCAGGATCCTCGGTCGGCCGGACCCAGGCCGGCGGCGCGGATCATCCCACTCAAGGACACCGTGGTCGGCAAGACTCGGACGTCGCTGCTCGTCCTCGCGGGCGCCGTCCTGTTCGTGTTGCTCATCGCCTGTGCCAACGTCGCCAACCTGCTGCTGATTCGCGCCGCAACGCGGCGCCACGAGATGGCGGTGCGCGTGGCACTCGGCGCAAGTCGCGGGCGCATCGCGCGGCAGCTCCTCACCGAGAGCGTGTTGATCGCGCTGATCGGAGGAGCGGTAGGGATTCTTGTCGCTTTCATCGGTGTCCGCGCACTCCTCGCCATGGCGCCCGCGGGCCGCATCCCGCGCATCGACGAGGTGCACCTCGATGGCTGGGTCCTCGCCTTCACCCTCGCCGTCTCGCTCGTCACCGGCATCCTCTTCGGGCTGGTGCCGGCACGCAGCGGGGCGCGTCGCGAGCCGCAGGAGGCCCTCGGCCAGGGCACCCGACTCGTGGGCGGCCCGCACCACCGCCTGCGATCCGTTTTCGTGACTGCTGAGATCGCCCTCGCGCTGATACTCCTGACCGGCGCCGGGCTGATGATCAAGAGCTTCCTCCTCATGCGCTCACTCAACACCGGGTACGATGCCACGGGGGTCGTGACCATGTCGGTCAACCTTCCCTCGATCGCCTACCCCGACGCGGGACGCATCCAGGCGTTTCACACGGCACTGGTCGAGCGGCTGGCCCGGATCCCTGGCGCCACCAGGGTGGGCGCCGTGTCGTTCCGTCCAATGGAAGAAGTGGGGATCATGGGCGACTTTTGGGTGGAAGGCGCGACGCCGTTCCCGCACGGCTTCAGCGTCGACAAGCCGACGGTGAGCCCGGGCTACTTCGCGGCGCTCGGGATCCGGATGCTCGAAGGACGCGACTTTACCCCCATCGATCGCGCCGGCGCGCCCGGAGTCGTCGTGGTGAGCGAAGCGGTGGCGCATCGACTCTGGCCCAATGAGCGCGCGGTCGGGAAGCGGATCTCGATGCAGGAACCCCCGGGCCCGAACGACTGGCTCACCGTCATTGGCGTCGTCAACGACGTCGTCCAGGACGCGCAGCTCGTCCCGCATTCGACGATTTACCTGCCGTACCTTCAGACCAACACGCCGTTCTTCATGAGTCAGATGACGTTCGTCGTTCGCCCCGCCTCCGGCGCGGGCCAGATCGCCCCGGCGATGCAGGCGGCGCTGCGTGACATCGACCCGTCGGTCCCAGCGCAGGATTTGCGGACGATGGACGCGTCGATGATGGATACGATCGCAGAGCCCGTGTTTCAAATGCGGCTGCTCGCTACCTTTGCCTTCCTCGCGCTGCTGCTGGCGGCGCTCGGCACCTACGGCGTGCTCGCGTACGACGTCACCGAACGCACGCGCGAGATCGGCCTGCGCATGGCGCTGGGCGCGACACCGGGAACAGTGCTGCGGATGGTGCTCGGGCGGACCGCCGTCCTGGCCCTGCTGGGGGCGGCGCTGGGCGTCGCCGGCTCGCTGGCGCTCACCAGCGTGCTCACCAAGTCGCTGTTCGAGGTGAAGCCGACCGACCCGCTGACGCTCGTCGCCGTCACGGTCGTCCTGCTGCTGGCGGCGCTCGTCGCCGGTTATCTCCCGGCGCAGCGCGCGGCCGGCGTTCGCGCACTGACTACGCTCTTACTACACGAGTAGCGAACGCCGAGCCAGCCTCCGACGAGAAGAGATTGCTATTCGCTTCTCAGCGCGATCACCGGATCGAGCCGCGCCGCACGACGCGCCGGGACCCAGCTGGCGACCAGCGCCGCGAGCACGAGCACGAAGGCGGCCCCGCCGAAGGCGACTCCGTCGGTCGGCGGCACGCCGTAGAGCAGGTCGCGGATCAGCCGCGTCGCGGCGAACGCCGCGAGCGAGCCCAGCACGACCCCGCTCCCCGTCAGCACCAGGCCCTGGCGCAGCACCAGGCCCAGCACATGAGCGTGCTGCGCCCCCAACGCGACGCGTACGCCGATCTCCCGCGTGCGCTGCGCGACGCTGAACGCCGTCACGCCGTAGATCCCGATCAACACGAGCAGCAGCGCCACGACGCCGAGTCCGCCGGCGACGTACAACGCCAATCGTTGCGGGAACAGCGACGTGGCCGTCTGCTCCCGCATCGTCTGTTGCCGCAGAATCGGGAGCGACGGATCGATCGCGGCCACGATGCGGCGCACCGCCGCTCCGGGCGCCGCCGCGCCCGGTGCCGTCTTGATCAACAGGTGGATGCGCCCGAAGTAGCGCTGTCCCAGCGTGACGTAAATGAAGTTGCGCGGCGCTTCGCCGAGCGAGCGGTATTTCGCGTTGCGCGCAACGCCGATCACCGTGACGGTCGTCCCCTCGTTCGTCAGGGTGCGCCCGATGGGATCCTCACCCGGGAAAAGCGCAGCGGCGAAGGTCTCGTTGAGGATTGCCACGTCGCCCCCGCCGCTGCGGTCCGACTCGGTGAAGTCGCGGCCACGAACGAGCGGTATCCCGAGCGCCGTGAAGTAGCCGGGCGTCACGATGTTCCAGTCGGCGCGCCACCCCTCGCGAGGGTCGGGCGGCTCACGCCCGGCAACTTTGATTTCCCCCAACCCCAGCCCACCGCCGTCGAGCGGCAGCATCGCCGCGAGCGCTGCGGAGCGGACGCCCGGCAACGCGCGCGAGCGCTCGAGGATTTCGGCGGCCACTCGACGTCCCTGGGCGTCGTTGTAATTCGAGAGTCCCAGATCCATCGAGGCGATCGAGACGTCCCGCGGCTCGAAGCCGGGGTCGATGTTGCGCGCATGCGAGAGCGTGCGCGCGAACAGCCCCGCCACCATGAGGAGCAGCATCGAGAACGCGATCTGGGTGACGAGCAGCCCGCTGCGCAGCCGCAGCCGCCGCTTCCCGGAACCGCTTCCATCCCCGGACTTGAGCGAGGGGACGAGATCGGGGTGCGTGGTCTGTAACGCGGGCACGATGCCGGCGAGGAGTCCCGTCGCAAGCGACACGACCAGGGTGAAGCCGAGCACGCGCCAGTCGAGCCGCGGGTCGACCGAGAGCTGCATCGGCAGGCGAGGCACGAGCGCCAGCAAGCCGGCGACAAGCCAGCGCGCCAGCACGACGCCGGCCGCTCCCGCCGCCACGAACAGGAGCAGGCTCTCGATGACGAGCTGCGTGACGAGCCGCGACCGGGATGCACCGAGCGCCAATCGCACCGCGATCTCCCGCCGCCGCACGGTCGCCCGCGCCAGCAGCATTCCGGCCACGTTGATGCTCGCGATGACGAGGACGAGCCCGGCGACGACCAGCAGCATGACCATGAAGCCGGCGATCTGCCCCTGCATGTCCGCCGGGAAGAGACTGGCAGGCGCGACCACGACGCCCTTCCCGTCATATGCATCCGGATAGTCCCGCGCCTGCCGTGCGGCGATCGTCGACAACTCGGCCTGCGCCTGGTTCACGCCGATATCGGGCGCCAGCCGGGCGATACCGATCAGCCACACCGACCTGCGCTCGGAAAAGAGGTCGGCCGGAGTTCCGAGATGCGTCGCGGCGGCCAGCGGGACCCACCCGTCGGGCGCCACGATGAACGGACCCTGGAAGCGCTCACGGGCGACGCCGATGACCGTGAACGGCGACCGATTCAACACGATGGTCCGGCCAACGATCGACGAGTCGGCGTCGAAGTGCCGCTCCCAGAACTTGTGACTGAGGACGACGACGGGATTGCCGCCGGGTGGTCGGTCATCGTCCGGCGTGAAGAAGCGACCGAAGGCGGGGCGCGCTTCGAGGACGGCGAACATTGTGCCGCTGACCGAAGACACCTGGATCGGCTCGCCGCCGCTCGGCCCCATGAGGCTGACGGCCTTGGGCTCGAGATCGAGAGCAGCAGCGCCGCTCAACGACCTGGCGGCGCTGTAGTCCTGGAACGTCGGATACGCGAACGTGTCGAAACCGCGGCCGTCCTGCGTACGTCCCAGCATCACGAGGCGCCCGGGATGGCCGACCCCGGGTGGCGGGCGCAGCAGCAGCGTGTTGGCGATGGTGACGATGCCCGTCGTGGCGCCGATCCCGATGGCGATCGAGACGATCGAGACGAGCGCGAAAATGGGGCTGCGCGCGAGAGCGCGCGCGGCGTAGCGGACGTCCTGTCTCAGCAGGTCGAGCATGACGTTGCCGGAGGAAGGGGGGCCTCGTCCCTACGGCCCCCGCGGCGAGACGGTTTCCTCGTGGCCCGCCGTCGCGTAGACTGGGGTCAAGGGTGGAGGTCCCGAACCATGGACATCGGTGGTTTCCTCGTCATGTTGATCGCCTTCACCGGAGCGGCGGTGACGGTCATCTGGGTGATCTCCCAATCGATCATGCGCCTCAAGCGTATGGACGCCGCGAGTGGTGCCAATCAGCTGACGCCCGAGGAGATCGACGCGATCCGCGCCTGGCTCACCGAGCAGGATCATGGCGACGCGCGAATCGCGGAACTCGAGGAGCGGCTTGACTTTATGGAGCGCGTGCTGGGGCGTGCACGGGAAGCGCAGCAGCTGGAGAACCCCTCCGAAAAACCGTAGCCCGGCCGGATCTGAAACCATCCTTGCGATCCCCCCGTCATATGGGTATCCAATAGGACGGGGGGGAGAGGCATGGATGTTCAGCAAGGCACCCTGGCGCTGATGATCCTCCGGACCCTCGAGGTCCTGGGACCACTGCACGGCTACGGCATCGCCCGCCGCATCGAAGAGACGAGCCAGCATCGGCTCGCTCTCAACTACGGCACCCTCTACCCCGCCCTGGTGAAGCTCGAGCAGGAAGGCAGCGTCACCAGCCTGTGGCGCCACTCCGAAAACAACCGCCGCGCGAAGTACTACGCGCTCACCGCCGCGGGCAGGAAACAGCTGGCGCGCGAGACCCGCGAGTGGCACGAGACCGCCGAGCTGATCGCGGCCTTTCTCGCACCGCGCCGGGAGGCCCCATGAGACAGATCCGCGCCCTGGTCGCGCGCCTCGCGGGCATGTTCACGAAGGACCGCGCCGACGACGACCTCACCGCAGAGCTACAATCGCATCTCGAGATGGAGACCGCGGAGTACATCCGCCGCGGCATGACGCCGGAGGACGCGCGGCGCCAGGCCCTGCTCGCCTCGGGCGGCCTCACGCGGGCAGCCGAGGCGGTGCGCGACCGGCGCGGGCTGCCGTGGCTCGAGAACTTCGCCGTCGACCTGCGCTACGCCGTGCGCACGCTGCGCCGCAATCCGGCGTTCACCACCGTGGTCGTGTTGACTCTGGCGCTGGGCATCGGCGCCAACACCGCCATCTTCAGCGTCGTGCGCGGCGTGCTGCTCAAGCCGCTGCCGCATCGCGACGGCGACCGCCTCATCTACCTGCGACAATCCACGGACGGGCCGGGGGGCGCCAACATCGGCTTCTCGGTGCCGGAAGTGGCCGATTTCCGCGCCGGCGCCCCAAAGCTCGGCGCGATCGCCGAGTACTCCGCCTGGTCGGTCACGCTGCAGGGGGAGAAGGACGCGGTCAAGATCAACGCCGGGCTCGTGACCGGAAACTTCTTCGAGATCATGGGGCTCTCCCCTGTCCTCGGCCGGCTGACCCGGCCCTCGGACGACGGGCCGGGTGTCCCGGCGGTCATGGTGCTGACGCACGAATACTGGATGAAGCGCTTCGGCGGTGACTCGTCCATCGTGGGAAGAATTGTGCGGACCGACGGCGGGCCCGTTGCGGTGATCGGCGTCCTACAGCCCGCGCCCTATTTCCCCGACCCGGTCGACGCGTTCTTCAACATGGTCGTCAGCCCGCATCACTTGAGCGCCTTCATGGTGCAGGGTCGCACGCATCGCATGACCGAAATGATCGCCCGCCTGGCCCCGGGAGCGAGCGTGCAGCAGGCGCGCACGGAGGTCCAGGGGACGTACGCGCGCATGCAGCACGACCACCCGGAGGCCTACGATCCGGGGTCTCACTACCGCGTCGCCGTGCTCCCCTTCAAGGACGCGATCGGCGAGCGGGCGCAGCTCACCCTCTGGCTGCTGATGGGCGCGGCGGCGTTCGTCATGATCATTGCGGCCGCCAACGTGGCGAACCTGACGCTGATGCGCGGCGTGCGCCGCGAGCCCGAGCTGGTGGCGCGCGCGGCGCTCGGCGCGGGTGTGGCCCGGCTGCGGCGGCTGCTGCTCGTCGAGAACCTCGTCCTCACCGTGCTCGGCGCGGCGTTCGGCACGGGCCTCGCCATCTTCGGCGTGCGGCTGCTGACCGCCTTCGCCGCCCGGTACTCCCCGCGGGCCAACGAGATCGTGCTCGACGGGACGGTGCTCGGCTTCACGCTGACACTCTCCGTGGTCCTCGCGTTGCTGCTGTCGCTCATTGCGTCGCTCCCGAAGGAAGGCCACCTCGCCGAGGCGATCGCCGCCAGCGGGCACCGCACCAGCGGACACTTGAGCAAACAGCGGTTGCAGCGCGGGCTCGTCATCGCGCAGGTGGCGGTCTCGGTCGTGCTGCTCGCCGGCGCGGGACTCCTGACCCGCACCATGATCCGGCTCTCCGAGGTGGACACCGGTCTCAAGACGGAAGAGGTCCTCACGATCGATGTGCCGCTGCTCACCCCGGCCCAGATCCTGGCCAACCCGCAGGCCGATGTCGCGGCGAAGCAAAACTACGATCGCATGCGCGCCGATGTCCGGGCGCTCCCCGGGGTCACCGAGGTGGGAGTCGGGTCTCCGATGCCGTTACAGAGCTCGGGGATCCGGTTCGACGTCAAAGCCGAAGGCCGCTCCCTCGCACCCGGCGAAGCGACGCCCAACGCCGAGCTGCGCACGGCGAACCCCGAGTTTTTCCGCGCGGCCGGGATTCCGCTGCGCTCCGGGCGGGAATTCGCCGCCACCGATCTGGCCAATTCGGGGATGGTCGTGATCATCAATCAGACGCTCGCCGACCGGCTGTTTCCCGGTGCCGATCCCATCGGCCACCGCATCGCCTGGACGGGCGACGTGTTGCGCTTCACCCCGATCAGCGGCGCCTGGCGTACCGTCGTCGGCGTTGTCGGCAACACCAGGGATGGCGGACTCGACGCCCAACCTCGCTCGGTGGTGTTCATGCCGTTCACGCAGATGCTGGCGCTGGGCGGCGGGCTCGTGATCCGTACCGGCGGCGACGCCGCCGCGCTGGTCAGCCCGGCGACGCGCATCGTGCGCACCATCGCCCCGACGGTCCCGATCGAGCACGTGATGACCATCGCCCAGATCAAGGAAGAGAGCGTCGCCCCGCGGCGTCTCAACGCGGTGCTGATCTCGTCGTTCGGCATCCTGGCCCTGATCATCGCCGCGGTGGGGATCGCCGGCGTGCTGGCCTTCTCGGTGAGCGCGCGCACCAACGAGATCGGCATCCGCATGTCGCTGGGCGCCGACCGCGGGCGCGTACAGCGTATGATCCTCGGGGAAGGTGGCGTGCTGCTGGCCTTCGGGCTCATGTTCGGCCTCGCCGGTTCCTGGTTCGCCTCCGGTCTGATTCGCGGGCTGCTGTTCGGCGTCGCGCCGCACGACCCGGCGACGCTCGCCGCGGTGGCGGTCGTGATGGCGGCGATCGGGGTCGTCGCCTGCTGGATCCCGGCGCGCCGTGCCTCGCGCATCGACCCGGTGATCACGATGCGCGCGCTGTAGGAGTATCGCCATGACGCGCGCGACGAACGCACGCATCGCGGGGTTCACGTTTCTCTTCTACATCGTCGCGGGCGTCACCGCGCTGGCGCTTGGCCGCGCAACCAAGTCGGAGGGACTCGCCGAGCGGTTGTCCTTGATTGCCGGCCACGCGACGCAGGTGCGCATCACCATTCTGCTGTCGCTGGTCATCAGCGTGACGGCACTCACGCTGGCCATATCCCTGTACGCGCTCACCCGGGATGTGGACCGCGACGTGGCCGTGCTGGCGTGTGCCTGTCGCATCGGCGAGGGGATGCTGGGGGCCGTCGCTCCCGTGACGACGCTCGGCCTGCTGTGGCTCGCCACCACCGCGCCGGCGGATACAGGCGCCGGAGCTTCCACGCTGGGATCCTTCCTGCGGCACGTAGGACAATGGAACACGCTGATCTCCGCGATCCTCTTTTCCGTGGGGAGCACGCTCTTTTCCTGGCTCTTCCTGCGGGGCCGGCTGATCCCTGTCCCGCTGGCCTGGCTCGGCGTTCTCGGGTCGGCGCTGCTCGTCGTGGGACTGCCACTCCAGCTCGCCGGTTTCGTGTCGGGGCCGCTGACACAGATGATGTGGGTGCCGGTTGCCGTATTCGAGCTGACGCTCGGGCCCTGGTTGCTCGTAAAGGGAGTTCGCTGATTGTGGAATCGACACTCTAAAGAGTGTGCCTCGGAAATCACTGTGCTGTCGCACAGTGCGATTGGGGCCCACGCTTCAGCGTGTCGCCCCGATGAGGTGTGAGCAATTCGTCAGGAGCGCCGCAAGCCGGCGACCCAGTCACCGCACCCGGCATCTGAGGAGCGAACCCATCCGAGGATATCCGCGTGGCTCGCCGTTCATCGCTGTTTGGTGTGTTGATTCTCTGTATTCCCGCATGCGCGACGGTGCAGCACGAGCAATCCCCCGTGGTGCCGGGCCTGGCACTCCACGTCAATCGAACCGCGCGACCGGACACGATCCTGTATCAGCGCTCCATCACGCGCGATGGGCAGGACAGCATCGCCGGGGCGCGAACCGTCGTGCTCCAGGTGGTGCGAGCGCCGGCGCATACCGTTCTGCTGCAGGTCGAGCAACGCTTTCCCGGCGGCGGGGGCGAGATCGTCGATACTGCGATCGCGGAGCTCCCGACGCTGCGCGCGGTGGCGCATCGCTCGCATCAGCCGTCGCGCATCATGCGCTTCACGTTCGACGGCGGTGACGCACAAGGGACGGTGATCGCGCTCCGGCCGGCGGGCGATTCGGTGACGCCGGTGCGGCAGGCACTCGGCGGGCCGATTTTCGACTCCAACGTGATCGACCTCGTCGTGGCCGCGCTGCCGCTGCGCGCCGGGTTCACCACGGAGCTGCCCTTCTTCTTCTATGAGCGTGGTGGCCGTGTCGTGATGCCGGTCGCAGTGCGCGAGCGCGCGACGGTCCCGCTTGCGCGCCTCGGGACGCGCGAGGCGTGGATCGTCAGCGTCGGAGTGCCGGGCGCCCCTGCCACCGTGTGGGTCGACACGCGGACGCACGCGGTGCTCCGGGTGCGCTACGACATCACCGCGCGGGCATTGAGTTTCACCGACGAGCGTATCACGCCGCTGCCCGGGTAGAGTCGCCTGTCGCCTTGATGGCCGCGTGGAGTGGCCGCAGTTTTACGTCGCCCGGCTATGACCGCTCCCGCGCCCGTCGCTCCGACCGCTACCGCCGCACCGCTCGAGGCCGCCGAGCGGCTGCACGCGATCGACATCCTGCGCGGCCTGGCGCTGTTCGGGATGATTCTGGTGCACTTCCACCAGAAGACGCGACTCGAGGTCACGGGTGTCGAGAACCTGATTCCCTGGGCGGTGTGGGTCGGCGTCGAGCAGAAGGCCTGGGCGACGTTCGCGTTTCTGTTCGGCGTCGGCTTCGCGATTTTGCTGCGCCGGTTGGAGGCGCGCGGCGCCGCGGTCGTTCCCATTTACCTGCGCCGACTCGCGACCCTCGCCTGTTTCGGCATCATCGCCGAAGTCGGGTTCGGGTTCAGCATCCTGTGGGCCTACGCCACGTGGGGCGTGGCGCTGCTGGTGGTGCGCAAATGGTCGACGCGCACGCTGCTGATCAGCGCCGTGGTGTCGGCCAGTATCAAGCCGGTGGTGGCCGAAGCGAGCGCGCTCATTGCCGCCTGGAGCGGTGCGGTGCCGCGGGCCTCGACGACGGCGGTGTGGTACCAGGCAGTCGAGGCCGCTACGCACCAGCAGCGCTACCTCACTCTGCTCGCGGCGCGCTGGGACCTCTTCGTGGCGACGCATCCGGCGACGTGGCAGGACTTCCTGCCGGATGTGAATCTCGCGCTGTTCATTCTGGGCCTGCTCGCGGTGCGCCACGGCATCCTCGACCAGCCGAAGCAGCACGTCCGCACGATCGTCGGGTGGATGATCTTCGGTGCGCTCTCCTGGGGCGCGGCGTGGCTCGTGTTGCGCAACATTCCGACGCCGGCGATTCCCGGCGCCGACTGGCCGATCGCCTACGGATTCGGGCTGGTGCAGGATCAATGGCTGTGCTTTGCGTACATCGGCTCGGTCGTCTTGCTGCTGGCGTACCGCCCGGTGTGGACAGGGCGGCTCGCGGCGTTCGGCCGCTCGGGCCGGTTGGCGCTGACGAATTACATGTTCCAGGCGGCGGTGCTGGACTTCGTGTCGAGCGGCTACGGGCTCGGCTGGAAGCTGCGGCCCTACGTCTATGTCGTTGCGGCTGTCCTGTTGTTCAGCGTCGAAGCGCTGTTCTCCACCGCGTGGCTCAAGCGGTTCCGCTTCGGACCACTGGAGTGGGTGTGGCGGACATTGACGTATGCGCGGCCGCAACCGCTCCGGCGGCCGACATGATGCCCGGCACTGCAGCGTTGGCGCGGTTGCGCGACGGCAACCGCCGGTTCGTCTCCGGCCAGCTCGATCTCGCCGCCGCACTCGACGAATCGCGCCGCAACGCGCTCGCGCAGGGGCAGGAGCCGTTCGCCGTCATTCTCGGATGCTCGGACTCCCGTGTCCCCGCCGAGCTGGTGTTCGGGCAGGGCTTCGGGGATCTGTTCGTCATCCGGGTCGCCGGGAACATCGTCGCGCCGTCGCAGGTGGGCAGCGTGGAGTTCGCCGCGGGGAGGCTCGGGGTCCGCCTCGCCGTCGTGCTGGGACACACGCGTTGCGGTGCGGTCACGGCGACGCTCGAAGAGCTGCAGCAGCCGGTCCTCAACCGCTCGCCCAACCTGCGCTCTATCGTCGATCGCATCCGCCCTTCTGTCGAGCCGCTGCTCTCCACGCCGCTGGGGCGCAATCCGGACGCGCTGGTCGCGCAGGCGGTGCGGGCCAACATCCGCGCCGCGACCGATCACCTGCGCCACGGCTCGGAGATCCTGGAACGGCTGGTACAACGCGAGGGGTTGCTGATCGTGGGCGCGGAGTATTCACTGGACACGGGGGAAGTGGACTTCTTCGACGGGGTGCCTTCGCCGTGAGCCCGGTCTGCGAAGCCTGGGGTTAGCCAAGTCTCGATCGCCGCGACAAATTCCGAGACTACTTCCGACCGGGACGTCTCAGTATGAAAGCCTACCTCATCACCACCGGCTCCGTCTTCGCACTGCTCGTCGTGCTGCACGTGTGGCGGCTCATCGTCGAAGGCGGCCATCTCCTGACTGATCCCTTCTTCTTGCTGATCACCGGCCTGGCCGCGGCGCTGTCGGCGTGGGCGTGGAGTCTGTTGCGGGTCGCGAGCACGAAGCAGTGAGCGTCCCGCACGTCGACTGCGAGCGCCATCACGCCACGCTGTCGGTCACGGATGTCGCCCAGGCGGTGGCGTTCTACGAGACGAAGCTCGGTTTCCGCAGGGCGTTCCTGGACGGAAACCCGCCGACGTTCGCCGGGATCAACCTCGATCAGGTGCAGATCTTCCTTCAGCAAGGCACCCCCACCCCCAACCCCTCGGGCACATCGGTGTACTTCGTGGTCGGGAATGCGGACGAGCTGTATGCCTTTCACCAGGGCAATGGGGTCGAGATCGTTGCCGCTCCGACCGACGAGCCATATGGACTGCGCGACTTCCATGTCCGGGACCTCTATGGCTACCGGCTCGGTTTCGGGCACTACATCTACAGCACCGGGGAGCCGCTGGTCATCGAGCGGGTGGACGTGCCGGTGCGGCTCGAGAAGCGGCTCGCCGCGGCGTTGCAGGATCTGGCGCGGCACAAGCGTATGTCCGTAACGAGCTGTCTCGAGGAGACGCTGCTGCACACGTTCGAGCCGTTGGGTGACGGGGTGGCGAGCCCGCATACGAAAGGCGATCTGCGCTACATCCAGGAGCTGAAGCGCAAGCACGGCATCGATTACGACTCGCACGCGAGCTATCGCTTCGTGGAGAAGCGATGACCGCCTCTGAATTCCGGCGAATGGCCCTGAAGCTCGAGGGGGCGACCGCCCAGAAGCACATGGGGCACCCCGATTTCCGTGTCGGCGGCAAGATCTTCGCGACGCTCGGGTACCCCGGTCGCGGCTGGGGAATGGTGAAGCTGACGCCGGACCAGCAGGAGCTGTTCGTGCGCAGCCAGCCCAAGGCGTTCATGCCCGTGAAAGGGGCGTGGGGCCGCTCCGGTGCCACGAACGTCGCGCTGCCTTCGGCGCGGAAAGGCGCGGTGCGCGAGGCATTGTCGATGGCATGGGAGAATACGCGTTCGCGCGGTTAATGGAGGCCACATGAACAGGACCGGTTGCGCCGCTGTGGTGATCATGACGTGCCTGGCTGGACCGGCGCTGTCCGCTCAGGGGGCAGCGGCCGAGGACTCGGTCCGCGCCGCGGAGCAGGCGCGTGGTGAGGCACTGCTCAAGGCGGACACGGTGGCGTTGTCGCGGCTCGTAGCCGACGAGTTCGTGGAGATCTCGCGGTTGGGCCAGATCCGTACCCGGGCCGACAACATTCGCGACATCGCGAGCGGCGACTTGAAGCTCACGTCGGTGCGCTACGACAGCCTCGTCGTCCGCATTTACGGGGATGTGGCCGTGTTGCGCGGCATCGCCGACAATACGGGATCGTTTCGGGGCTTTCCCTTCAGCGGCAGGATCCGCTACACGCGGGTGTTCGTGCGGCGCGACGGCCGGTGGCAAGCCGTGACGATGCAGCAGACGTCATTGCAGTAGAACATCCGGAGCGGGAGGAGTGTAGCTAAAGGACTCGGTTGACCGCGGTTGCGGGTCACAATCGGAGGGTGCAGGCGTTTTTGAGGAGGTGCCGTTATGACTCTCCGACGGATCCTCTCTGCAGCGGCGCTGCTGGGTGTCGAGTGTCGAGCTCCCACGGGTCCCGCATCCAGCCTCAGCCAGGTTCCCCACGCAGTTCCGATCAGCTTGATTCGTTTTCGCGCGACTCCATTGCATTCGTCCAGTACTCCGGCATCGGCCAGGCGCAGAATTTTGTGATCAAGGACGCGGGGGCATGGAGCGCTCTGTGGCGTGGATTGTAGTTCGCAGTAATGGTCGTTCCAAAAAAATCACTGGGGGTTCCCATGATGCATAGCAGGCTTTTCTCTCTGACTCTTACGGCGGCCGCCGGCGTCATGCTGGTCAGCTGCTCGGCAGACAATACAGGGCCGCAAAATGCGTCCTCAGCTCCGCGCATGGCGTCCACCGCCGACGCGTCGAGCGCCACCTACGTCGTGAACGGCACCAATAACACACTGCCCGCCAACTTCGCCGCTTCGGTGGCCGACGCCGGCGGCACGCTCGAGGCTTCCAATCCGGAGATCGGCGTGGCCTACGTCACGTCGAGCGACCAGGATTTCAAATCCAAGGCGCTGCAGATTGCCGGGGTCGCGGGCGTCGGGAAAGATCAGCTGGTGCAATGGGTCAGTCCCAACGAGCAGGCGTTTGACGCGGGCGACGTGACCGAAGATGCGCTCGGCGGCGGCGACGAGACCTTCTTCAACCTGCAGTGGAATTACGGAGCCGTGCATGCCGACCAGGCGCTGAC
>DATFTG010000109.1:0-20390 GCA_035262265.1 Gemmatimonadales bacterium | reverse complement strand
TCATCACACGCCGCGGCGCCGCACGCGACCCGGGTGACCGCGCGATACAGATACGGGCGCTCGAGCGACCAGCGCGTCGGCCGCTGCACGACCAGCTGCTGCGTGAGCTCCGTGACGGAATCACGCGGCACCATGCCCGTGGACGATGACGTGGCGACGACCTTCCCCGCCGAGTCGTAGACAACCGTGCGCACGGTGACGCGTCGCGGTGCGGGAGAGTCGTTGCGCACCGCGGTGCGGATCTGGACCTGCGCCGACCGCGGCGTCACCGCCGGAGTGGTCACGTAGGTGCCCCAGTGAGCCACGTGCACCCGGTCCGTCATCACCAGGCGGACGTGGCGATAGATGCCGGAGCCGGAGTACCAGCGTGAGTTGGGCTGCCGCGAGTTGTCGACCCGCACGGCGATCACGTTCGTGGCGGGACCGTATCGGAGATGGGGCGTCAGGTCGTATTGGAACGAGCTGTATCCGTACGGGCGCGTCCCCAGCGACTCGCCATTGATCCAGACTTCACTGTTGCGGTACACGCCGTCGAATTCGATGAACACCAGCCGTCCGGAATCCCGTGCGGGAACGGCAAACATCTTGCGATACCAGCCGATGCCGCCGGGCAGCGCGCCACCGGCCGCGCCGGCGGGGTTCGTATCGCTGAACGCCCCCTCGATGCTCCAGTCGTGCGGCACGTCGAGCGTGCGCCAACTCGAGTCGAGAAACGTCCCTTCCTGGGCGCCGGAAACGTCGCCGAGATGGAATCGCCACTCCCGGTCGAAATCGAGAATCGCCCGCTGCGCCGCCGCCCCGTTCCCGATGACGAGGAGGACGAGGCAGGCGCCGGCGGAGCGACCGATCGCCGTCATCCGCGGAAGTAGAGGTAGGCGGCGAGAATCAGCAGCAGCACGACACCGGAAGCGAGGACGTCCGAGGCCCGCCAGCTGCTGCGGGACCGGGCGCGGTCCTGAGCCGTCACCGTCGCATACGTGAGACCCGCCACCTGCTCGGGGGCAGGTGCCTTCGTCGCGTAGCTCACTCCGACCAGCACCACGACCGAGACGACGAAGATGAAGAGGCTGTAGTACTGAAAGTAGATGTTGTTGACGATCCACAGAAACGAGCCCGGCGCATATCCATCGGCGAAGCCCGGAAGGTGCAGGCTCACCGGCGTGTCCACCGCAAGGCGGAACACCCCCAGGACGAAGCCCACGAGCAATGCGGCGAGGCACCCTTTCGAGTTCAACCGGCGATTGAAGATGCCGAAGACGAACACCGTGAAGATCGGGGGCGCGAGGTAGCCCTGCACGCCCTGGAGGTAGTCGTACAATCCCCGCGCACCCTGGATCACGGGAATCCACAGCAAGCTGATCACCACCATCGCCGCGGTGGCGATTCGCCCAACCCACACGAGCCGGTGTTGGGACGCTTGCGGCCGGAACTTCTGATAGAGGTCCATCGTGAACAGCGTGGACGAGGCGTTGAATGCGCCCGCCATCGAGCTCATCAGCGCCGCCAGGAGGCCGGCGACGACGATGCCGCGGAGGCCCGCGGGCAGCAGGTGCTTTACCATCAGCGGAAAAGCCGCCTGGGCCGCCTGCGGAATGACGTGTCCCTGCGCATCGACCATCTGCCCCAGCTCGGGAACGAGGCCCTGTTTGGCGAGCGCCAGCGCGATGAGCCCCGGGATGATGAAGATGAAAACCGGCAGCAGTTTGAGGTAGGCGGCGAAGATGCTGCCGCGTCGTGCTGTGGACTCGTCCTTCGCCCCGAGCGCTCGCTGCACGATGTACTGATCGGTGCACCAATACCACAGGCCGATGATCGGCGCGCAGAACAACATTCCGAGCCACGGATAGTTGGTGTTGAAGTACCACGCGATGCGGCCCGTCTCTTTGACCGGCGCCCAGGTCCCCGCGACACCCGCCGGGGCGAGCGGCTTCCACAGATTGAACAGGTCCGGGTCGAGCACGCGCCGCAGCTCGTGCCATCCACCGAGCTTGGCCAGGCCGAAGACGGTGAGTAACCCGGAACCGGCGACGAGGATGAAGGTCTGGACCGCGTCCGTGTAGGCCACGGCGCGCATACCACCCAGCACCGTATACACGCCGGTCAGCAACACCACGACGACCGACCCGACCCAGAAGGCGTTGAACGTCGTCCCACCGAGGCGCACGGACACCTCGGGCAGCAACGTGGCGAAGACGACGCCGCCGGCGAAAATGGCTACGGCGAACTTGGTGAGGACGTGCGCGGCGAGCGTGATCACGGACAACACCCAGCGCGCCGTGGGCGAGAAACGGCGCCCCAGAAACTCGGGCATCGTATAGACCATCGACCGGGCGTAGAAGGGGACGAAGACCCAACCCAGGACGAGAAGGCACCAGGCGTGCAGCTCGTAGTGTGCGAGCGCCACTCCACTCGTGGCGCCCGCGCCGGCCAGACCGACGACGTGCTCCGAACCGATGTTCGACGCGAAGATGGACGCGCCGACGATGAACCACCCCAGGTTCCTGCCGGCGAGGAAGTAATCGTCCGCGGTGTCCCGATTCTTGCGGACCACCCACCAGGTGAGTGCCAGCAGCAGACCGAAATACAGCAGGATGATCAGCCAGTCGGTGCCGGTCACGCCCGCTCCGTGGCGAGAGTCGCAGGGACCCTACACGTCAAGGCCGGAGTGTCAAGCAAACGGTCTGAGTCGAGCCGATCGCACGAGATCATACGGTGGTGAGCCTGTCACGGGTCGTCATGGGCATGAGGATCTCACGGCACCGGGAATCCGAACCGTCGCAGGAGCGCCAGCATGCGAGGGTCGGTCCGCAGTGGCCCGAGACACCCGCAGTACAGCAAGCTCACCACATCCGTTCGCTTCGGGTCACGGTCCACCTCCGACAGGTACTGAATCATGCGATCGTCCCCATCGAGCGCCCGATAGACGAGGGCGCGCCAGGAGACACGGCCAGGGCGGTCGGCGGTTTCCCGCAACGCCGCATCGCGCTGCGCCGGGTCCCGCAGTCGTCGCTCAAGATCGGCGGCGGCTGCACTGTCCATTCCGGTGACGCGCAGCAGGTGCGGAAAGTCGACGGCCAGTCGGTCATAGTCGCGCCGTGCGAGATCGTGGATCGAAGCGAAGATAAGGACGAGTGGATGATCCGGCGCCAGGACCTTCGCCTGCTCGAACGTTGCGGTGGCCTCGCGCACGCGTTCGGCTCCGTCGTACGCCGCGGCAAGCGATACGATTGTGACTATGGACAGTGGGTCGAGCTGCCGGGCGACATCTATCTCCCGGACCGCGTCTTCCCAGCGGTTCCAGACCATCAGATCGTAGCCGTACCAAAGGTGGGCCGTCGGATAGCGAGGGCTCAGGGCGACGCCGCGCTCGAATGCGGCGCGTGCTTCCGTCCATTGCAAGCGGTATTCGAGGATCTCACCCAACGAGGTGTAGGGCTCACCGAGCTGCGGAGCTAATGCGAGCGCCCGGCGCGCCGCGTGCTCGCCCAGGGTCAGGATGGAATCGGGGTTGATGCCCGGAACGTCGTACTCAGAAGGGAGAAAAAGCACGTAGGCGTCGGCCAGACCGGACCAGGCCAGTGCGTAGGTCGAATCGGCCCGGATCGCCTGTTCGAAATGGGACGCCGCGATGACCAGATCCGCCGCGGTGCGACGGCCCCAGTAGTAACGCCCCAGTAAGTACGCATCGTACGCCGCCGGGTTGCGCGTCGGCTGCGCGGCGAGTGCCTGGCGCTCGGCCGGGAGGAGGCGCCCGGTGACGGCGGTCGCGACGGCGCTGGCGAGGTCTCCCTGCAGCGACAGCACGTCATTGTCGGCGCGGTCGTAACGCTCGCTCCAAACGACGTCGCCCGTCGCGGTGCGCACCATCTCGGCGGTTACGCGCAGCCGATTGCCGGCGCGGCGCACCGATCCAGTGACGATGCGTGCCACCGCCAGCTGGCGACCGATCTCCGCGGTGTTTTCGGTTGAATCGGTCCGGTAGCGCCGCACTTGATAGCGCGACTTGACCTGCAGGCGCCCGACTTCACTCAAACGGCTGATGATCTCTTCCGTGATGCCGTCCGCGAGATAGGCGTCCGCCGAGTCGTGCGACGCGTTCTCGAAGTAGAGGACGGCGAGGCTCGTGGGTGGCACCGCGGCGCGAATGGAGCCACGGCACGGCGGCGGCGAGCCGTCGGGGCATTGTCCGCGCAGCGGTGCAGCGGCGAGCGCCAGGAGTACGATCGCGCTTCGGACCGCCCGACCGTGCGTCACGACCGCACGCTCCCGATCGCCCCGATCAGGCGGTCGATGTCGGCCGCGGTGTTATAGACATGTGGCGTCACTCGCAGTGCGCTGCGACCGCGCACACTGGCGTAGATCCGGTCGGCCGCCAGGCGCTGCGGCAGATCCGGCGGCACGCCGCGTGGAAAGCGGAGTCCCACATAATGCGGCGCGCGGCGCGCCGCTGGAACCGCGTCGAGTCCAATCTCCGCCGCCCTTCGCACCAGTGCGTCGGTCAGCACCCGGATCGTCTCTCCGACGGACGCGACACCCCACTCCAGCAGCTGCTCCAGCGCTGCGATCGCCATCGGCATCAGTGCAAAGTTGGACGTTTCTCCGACGTCGAAGCGCCGCGCTCCAGGACGGAGCTCGAGCGCGCGCTCGTAATTCGACAGACTCGTGAAGTCCTCGGAGCCGGCGCGGATGATCCAGTTGTGTTCGATCGGCCTCCCCTGCTGGTGCCGCGGCGCGACGTAGAGAAAGCCCAGGCTGTAGGGTCCGAGCAGCCACTTGTAGCCGGCCGCCGCGAGAAAGTCGGGCTGCACGTCCGCGAGTGGGAACGGCATGGCCCCGAGAGACTGCGTCGCATCCACCACGAGGGCCGCTCCTACTTCGCGCAAGCGTGTCGCCACCCGCGGCAGGTCGATCAGAGCTCCGTCCGTCCAGTGCAGAGCCGGCAGCGCGGCCACGGCGGTGCGCTGGTCAATCGCGTCGAGGATAACGCGGGTCCAGTCGTCGTCCTCGGGCCTGGGGAGGAGCACCGCGGTCGCGCCGACTTCTCGAGCGCGCTCCTGCCACGGCAGGATGACGGATGGGAATTCCTCGTCGAGGAGCAGCACCGATTGGCCCCGGGTGAGCGGGATGTTGGCGCACGCCACCGACATCGCATAGCTCAGCGCCGGCACGATCGCGACGTCGCCCGGACCGGCGCCGCCGCCCAGCAGCGTGGCGAAAAGCCGGCGCGCTCGTTCCACCTCCGAAAAGAAATCGGCCGCCGTGATCTCCCAGGGATGCGCCTTCCGAGCGACAGCGCGTTGTCCTGCCGCGGTGACCCGCTTGAGCAGCGGCGACATATACGCGCAATTGAGGTAGGAGACTCCCTCGGGGATATCGAACAGGTGACGCTGCGGAGGAAGCACGTCTGACCTCACTGCGCCCACGGCGGCCGATTCTCATCGTACAGACGTCGCTGGGCCGGGTTGCTCAGATCGAGTTGGCGCAGCAAGGGAAGGCTTTGTGCCCAGGTCATCGCGCTCCGAGGCATGCGCTCGAGGACGGCGATGGCACCCGGCCGATCGCCGAGCTGCCACAACGCCGTCGCCAGCCCCGAGCCCGTCCAGCGCTCGAGCGGACCGGTCGGCAGGTCGCGAAGCAGCGCGGTGACGCGGGTGCGAGCGTCGGCCGTGTCCCCGAACGCCACCGCCAGCATCGCCCGGAACGCTTCCGTCGTCGTCTGCGCACCCGGTCCCGACATCCGGACGCTCTCGTCGGCGCTCGAGCGGGCGCCCGCCGTGTCACCGAGCGCGAGGAGAGTTCTCGCCCGGAAGATGAGAATGCTCGCGTCTGCCGGGTTCACGACACGCGCACTGTCGAGCAGAACCAGTCGCTCGCGGGGGGATGGCTGAATGTTGGCGAGCACCTTCAACGTGGTTGGCCTGCCCGGCTCGATCTCGAGGGCGCGCTGGTAGGCGCGCATCGCCTCCCGCAGCACACTGTCCGCCGCGGGATGCCCCGCGCTTTCGATGCCCAGCAGGTCGCCGAGCTGCTGCCACGCCTCGGCATTGCGCGGGTTCAAGGCTATGGCGCGGCGAATGGCTTCCTCGGCGCCGTCCCAAGTGCGCGGGTACCGGTAGGTCAGCAGGTAGCCGCGCGCCATCCAGCCATCCGAGTTCGAGGAGTCGAGCGCGAGTGCGCGATCCACCGCGGCCCAGCCGTTGGCCAGGATGCTGTCGGGCGGAGGCGTTCCATCGCCCCAGCCCCAGTACAAACGAATGGCGTCGGCGAGCCCGATCCTTGCCCACGCGGAGGCGAGTGTCGAGTCCAGCCGCGTCGCAGCTTTGTAGTCGGCGATCGCGCCCTGCACCGACATCCAATCCCGCCGTGCCAGCAAGACGTCGCCGCGGAGCATACGATCGTAGGCCGCGTTGCTGCGCGTCGGTCGCACGGCGAGCTTCGCCGCCTCGGTCGGGAGCAGCCGGCCGGCCACTCCGGTTGCGACGCCCCGCGCGATGTCCTCCTGAACTGCAAACACGTCGCCGTCGCTGCGGTCGTATTGCTGACCCCAAACGCGATCGCCGCCCGCGGCTCGGGCCAGCTCCGCAGTGACCCGCAGCCGGTTGCCGGCGCGCTGCACGCTGCCGGTGACGAGGTAGGTCACGCCGAGGGCGCGGCCGATCGCTGCCGGATCGGCGGGGGCCGCTGCGCCCCGGTACCGGCCCACCAGGAATCGGGACTTCACGATGAGCCGCGGAAGGTCCCCGAGCTGCGTGATGATCGCTTCAGTCAGTCCTTCGGCGAGATAGGCGTCGGCGCTGTCGCGCGAGCGGTTTTCGAAGTAGAGAACGGCGATGCCGTTCGTCGCGGGTGCGGGTCGGGCACGCACGATGGGGCACGGCGGCGGCGACCCGTCGGGGCACTGCCCCCGCAACGGCGCGGCGACGAGCGCGAGCCCGATCGCCCAATGGATGACGGTCGCGAGGCGCACGGCATCGGTCATCTTTGTGCCGCCAAAAATGAACCGCTGTGCCGCAAACGGATAGATTGTCTGCGCCATGACTGCCCCAATGACACTACCGGAAGCGCTGCGCGTGGCCATCATCGGTGCCGGGCCGGCCGGCTTCTTCCTTGCCGAAAAGCTGCTCGCCCAGAACGACGTGCCGGTCTCGGTCGACCTGTACGAGCGACTGCCAACCCCTTACGGGCTGGTCCGCTTCGGCGTCGCCCCCGACCACGAGAAGATCAAGAACGTCACGCGCCAGTTCGACAAGACGGCGGTACGTCCGGGATTCCGCTACTTCGGCAACGTCGACGTCGGCAGCCACGTCACCCTCGACGATCTCCGCCGGCACTACCATCAGATTTGCTTCACCACCGGCGCCCAGACCGATCGGCACATGGGCATTCCGGGTGAGGACCTGGCGCGCAGCCACCCCGCGACCGAGTTCGTCGCCTGGTACAACGGGCATCCCGACTTCACCGACCGGACCTTCGACCTCTCGGTGGAGCGGGTGGCGGTCGTCGGCGTCGGCAACGTCGCCGTGGACGTCGCCCGGATCCTGTGCCGCACAGAAGAGGAGCTCGCCGAGACCGACATCGCGCCGTACGCGCTCGACGCACTGCGCGCGAGCCGCGTGAAGGAAGTGTATCTGTTGGGACGTCGCGGCCCCGTGCAGGCGGCGTTCACCAATCCCGAGGTGAAGGAGCTGGGTGAGCTTCCGGGCGCCGATGTGCGCGTCCCGCCGGATGAAGTAACGCTCGACCCGGTGAGCCAGGCGGAGCTGGACCGGGGCGAGGATCACTCAGCGCCCAAGAAGGTCGAGATCCTGCGCGAATTCTCCACCCGTTCTCGTGCGGGGCGCTCGCGACTGCTCACCATTCGTTTTCTCGTCTCCCCTGTCGAGCTGCTACCTGACGGGAATGGCGCCGTGCAGGCGATGCGCTTGGTCAAGAACCGTCTCGTTGCGGGCAAGGATGGCGCCGCACGCGCCGAACCGACAACGGAGTTCGAAGAGCTGCCGGTAGGGCTCGTGTTCCGATCGGTGGGGTATCGCGGCATGCCGATTCCCGGATTGCCGTTCGATGAGCGCGCCGCCATCGTCCCGAACGACGGCGGTCGTGTCGCGCCGGGGCTCTATGTGTCGGGATGGATCAAGCGCGGACCCACCGGTGTGATCGGCACCAACAAACCGGACGCCGCGGAGACGGCGACCGCGATGCTCGCCGATGCGCGGAACGGCGCGGGGCCGTCACCCTCCGAGTCGCGGACGGCAATCGAATCGCTGCTGCGTCAGCGACAGCCAGCCCTGGTGACGTTTCCCGATTGGCAAAAGCTCGACCGCCTCGAGACGGAGCGCGGCAAGGCTCTCGGCCGGCCGCGGCTCAAGGTGACCAGCGTGGAGGAGATGATTGCCGCGCTGGGGCGCGGGTGACGGGTTCCCTTACTGCCCGGTACTCTGCTTGCGCCGCGCCAGCCGGTCGAGGAATTCCTGCCTGGCCCTGTCCCGCTCGGGCTCCGCGGCGGAATGGGCGTTGATCCGCATCAGCCGCTTCTCCCCCGGCGCGTTCCACTGCGGCCAGCTCGGCACCCCCGGACCATTGGGGTCGCCCTTTCTCGCGAAGTTGGTCCACATCGTGGCGGTCAGATCGGCGACTTTGCGATCCACGTCACCCCAGGCGAGGTGGCGCGAGGCGAGCGTCCCGAACTCATACTCGATGTCCATCGCGTGTGCCGCGCCGGGATCGTCGGCCGGTGCTGGCCCGGAGTCGGTGGGCATCGGCTGGTCGAAGAGATAGCGGTACACCGGCACGCCGCCCGTCGCCGCCTGCAGCTCGAGCCACTTCCAGGTGCCGAACACGGTAAAGCCGTCGCTCGCGAGCGCGATGGCCGACAGCCTCGCTTCGCGGTCGTCGTGCGCCGGATAGAACAGCCGCGCGGAATAGAGGTCGCGCGGGAATGCTTTCTCGAGCTGCGCCTCGAAGGCGGCGACCGTAGTGGGCGGCAGCTTGATCTCGGCGGAATTCCAGCCGGCCATGAGCGGCACCTTGGCCTGATTACCCGCGGTGAATACCTCGAGCGGATCCGCCGTCATGACGTAGCCGTCGACAATGGGTGAGAATCCGGGGCCATTCCCCACTGCCGCCACGAGCTGCGCCGGTGTCATCGCGCGCAGGTCCGCGAGGGACTTCGCCCCGGCCGCGGTCGCGAAGTCGCTGCCGTGTCGCTCGGCGGCAGCGAGCGTCGTGACCGAAATCCCCCCTTGACGGAACGCACCCCCGCTCTCGCCGATGGCCTTGTGAAAGAGGCCTTGCGCGAGTGGCGATGCCATCAGCTCGCTTACCGCGAATGAGCCGGCGGACTCGCCGAAGATCGTCACGTTGTTCGGGTCGCCGCCGAACGCGGCGATGTTGTCGTGCACCCAGTGCAGCGCGGCAATCAGGTCCAGCATGCCGTAGTTCCCCGACGCATGCTGGGGCGACTCGGCGGTGAGCTCGGGGTGCGCGAAGAATCCAAAGACACCGAGCCGGTAGTTGATGGCGACGAGGACGACGCCTTTGGACGCGAGCGCCGATCCGTCGTGGCGCTGCTCGTCGCTCGCGCCGGAGAAGAAGCCGCCGCCGTGGATCCAGAACATCACCGGGACATGACCGCCCCGTCTTGCCGGTGTCCACACGGAGAGGGTCAGGCAGTCCTCGCTCTCGGCGGCGCTCTGAAACAGCATGTCCGGAAACGGGTGGGTCTGAATGCAGCGACTGCCGAACTTCGCAGCCGATCGCACACCCTGCCACGCGAGCGGGGGCTCTGGGGCCGCCCAGCGCTTGGGTGGCGCAGCGTAGGGAATGCCGAGAAAGGCGCGAACGCCCGGTTTCGCGGCATGGATGCCTTCGACCACCCCCTGTGCGACGCGTACCCGGTGGTCGTTCGTCGATTGTCCACGGGAATTAACCCAGGGAACGAGGGCCAGCGATAGCAGTGCGAGACTCAAGCGACGCATGGGATGGTGCCTAAGATTGAACGAGAGTGTGAACCAAGATGCCGTCACGATAGCAGCCCCGCCAGCGTTGTCCGGAAAGCCGGGACCCGTTCGTCATAGGGTTGAACGCATGAGGAGACCAGTCCGATGAGCCAGTTCGTCTACTTGTTCCGAGCCTCGGCAGCCGAGATGCGCGAAGCGATGGGGCCGGAGCGTGCACAACAGAGCCTGCAGGCCATGATGGCCTGGTTCAAAGATCTGGAGCAGAAGGGTTACCTGAAGAACCCGGGACTGCCGCTCGAACCGACCGGCCACGTGGTGAGAGGTAAGGGAGGAGTCATCACCGACGGCCCCTACGCCGAAGCCAAGGACATGGTCCTGGGGTTCATCGTGATCGAGGCGCGGGATCTGGCGCTGGCCATCGAGCTGGCGCGCGGCTGCCCGATGGTCGCGGGAGGTGCGACGGTGGAGATCCGCCCCGTCGGTCAATCCACCGAGGCAAGTATCACGAAGGAGTGACGTATGCGACGCATCGTGGCGTTCAACAACGTGAGTGCCGACGGGTTCTACTCCGGCGCGGACGGCGGCCTCGGCTGGGTGATCCAGGACTCGGAGCTCGACCGCTCGATCATGGCCGATGCCGATCGCTCGGCGGCGCTCGGGAGCGGAACCGATCCGGGCACGATCCTGTTCGGCCTGCGCACCTACGAGCAGTTCGAATCGTTCTGGCCCCACGCCCTCGACGATTCGCAGACCGCGCCGAGCCCGCACGGCCCCGGTCGATCGGCGGAAATGCGCGGCATGGCGATCTGGATCAACGCGGCGAAGAAGATCGTGTTCTCGCGCACGCGGCAGCAGGTGACGTGGAGCAACTCGACCCTCGTGCGCACCTTCGATCCACGCGAGATCGAGGCGCTGAAACGCCAGCCCGGGAGCGACATGCTGATCTTCGGCAGCGGCTCGATCGCATCCCTGCTCACACGGCACGGGTTGATCGACGAGTATCAGTTCGTCGTCAATGCGCTGCTCCTCGGGGACGGGCGCTCGCTCCTGACCGGCGTGCCGCGGAGTCTGCGGCTCACGCTGCTCGAGTCGAAAGCGTTTCCGACGGGCAACGTCCTGTTACGGTACGGCCGCGCATCCACCGCCTGATCGCACCGTATATTCTGCCGCGTGACCGACGCCCTTCCGGCCGCGCTGCAGGATGCCCTGGGAAACCGCTACGAGCTGCGCCGCCTGCTCGGCCGCGGCGGTATGGCCAGCGTCTACCTGGCCTACGACCGCAAGCACCAGCGCGAGGTGGCGATCAAGGTGCTGCTCCCCGATCTCGCCGCGTCGATCGGGAGCGATCGGTTTCTTACTGAGATCCAGATCGTCGCGCGGCTGAACCACCCCCACGTGCTCAGCATGCACGACTCGGGGGAGGCGGGCGGGTTCCTCTACTACGTGATGCCGTTCGTCGAAGGCGGCTCGCTGCGCCAGCGCCTGTCTGCCGGGCGGCGCCTCGAGCCCGGGGAAGCGTTCGCGATCGCGCAGCCGGTCGCAAACGCGCTCTCCTACGCCCATCGCATGCACGTGCTGCACCGCGACATCAAGCCGGAGAACATCCTGTTCTCCCAGGGACACCCCATCGTGGCGGACTTCGGGATTGCGAAAGCAGTGAGTACCGCCGCCGGCGACGTCAATCTCACGCGCACCGGGTTTCCACTCGGCACGCCCGGGTACATGAGCCCCGAACAGGCGGCGGGACTCACCGATCTGGACGAGCGCACCGACGTCTACAGCCTCGCGGTCGTGATCTACGAGATGCTGGTCGGGGAGATTCCAGGCCGCTGGCCGACGGAAGACGCCGTGCGAGCAGGACGCTTTCTCGAGGCGGCTCCCCGGCACCGCTCCCGACTCACCGATCTGGGCAGCCGCATCGAGGCGGCGCTGGCGCGCGCGACGGCGATCCGGCTCGACCAGCGGACGGAATCACCGCGAGCGTTGCTCGACGAGCTGACCGGCGCCGCCGCGGCCCCGCGCCGCCGCTACTCCGGCGGCGAGGTGCAGGAGATCGTGAAGCGCGCCAGCGAGCTCGAAGCGTCGAACCCCACCACCGGTGACGCGATGACGATCGGCGGCGTGGAAGCGCTCGCGGGGGAAGTCGGCATCGCACCCAAGCACATTCGCGAAGCCGCGCGCTCGGTGACCGCCCGCCCCCCCGGCGGCGAGGTCGTACCGATCGAGACGCCCCCCCGAAACCCGTGGGTCGGCGCTCCTACGCGCATCGTGTACGAGCGCATCGTGGAGGGGGAGTTGTCGAACGCCGACTTCCCCGTCCTCGTCGACGAGATCCGGCGGCGAACCGGCAACGTGGGCCAGGTCGGCACGCTCGGCCGATCGATGTCGTGGTCCGTCTCGCAGGCGCTGGGCAGCGCGCTGGGCGATCTGGGAGTCATGGTCGACGTCCGCCGCGGACGCACGCGAATCACGATCCAGGAAAGCCTCGGCCGGCTCATCGGCGCGGTGTTCGGCCCGATCGGCGGCGGGGTGGGCGGGGGCGGGTTCGGGATCTTCTTCAGTGCGCTCATGGCGGCACATCTTCCGGTCCTCATCCCGGTCGTCGTCCCTGCGTGGCTGCTCGGCACCTATGGGGTGGCGCGCAAGGTTTACAAGGGGAGTGTCGCACGCCGGACTCGCAATCTCGAAGCCCTGGCCGACAGCCTCGCCGCGCTGGCACGCGAGCTGATCGAGGAGCGTGCGCTCCTGCCATGAAGCGCCGCGCGTCCTCCTCCCGATCCGCGGCCAAACCGGAGAGTGGCGCGAGCGAGCTGATCGCCGTGGCGGGACGTGAGGTGACGCTCTCGAATCCCGACAAGATTCTGTTCCCCAAGCCCGGGTACACGAAGCGCGACCTGGTGCAGTACTACCTCGCCGTCGCCGAGGGAGCGCTGCGCGGCGCCGGCGATCGCCCCAACGTGCTGGTGCGCTATCCCAACGGGATAAAGGGCGAATTCTTCTACCAGAAGCGGGCGCCCGAGTCGCGACCGCCGTGGATCGAGGTGGTGACGCTGTCGTTCCCGTCGGGGCGGACGGCCGAAGAGGTCGTGCCGCGCGACGCCGCGGCGCTCGCCTGGATGGCGAATCTCGCCTGCCTCGAGCTGCACCCGCACCCGGTGCGCACCGACGATATGGATCACCCGAACGAGCTGCGCGTGGATCTCGATCCCGTCCCCGGGATCAAATGGCCGCAGGTGCGGGAGGTGGCGGGCGTCGTGCGGACGGCGCTCGCCGACCTCGGGCTCGTCGGCTGGCCCAAGACGTCGGGGAGCCGCGGCATGCACATCGTGGTCCGCATCGCGCCGCGCTGGGAGTTCAGCGACGTGCGCCGCGCCGCGCTTGCTTTGGCCCGCGAAGTCGAGCGGCGGGCGCCGACGCTCGCGACCAGTAAGTGGTGGAAAGAAGAGCGCCACGGCGTGTTCATCGACTACAACCAGAACGCCAAGGATCGCACCGTGGCATCGGCGTACTCGGTGCGCCCCACGCCCGAGGCTCGCGTCTCGGCGCCGCTCGATTGGACCGAGGTCCCCGATTGCGACCCCGAGGACTTCACCCTGGCGACGATGCCCAAAAGGTTCGCCGCGATCGGCGACCGCCACGCCGGTATCGACAAACAGGCCGGCTCACTCGACGCGCTGCTCGAGCTGGCGGCGAAGGACGAGCGGGCGGGACTGGGCGACGCCGCCTGGCCACCCCATTTCCGGAAGCAACCGGGAGAGCCGAAACGGGTGCAGCCGTCGAAGGCGCGCGCCGAGAAACACCCGCTGATCGAGATCGGACGGTCGCGGGTGAAGAAGGAGGCGCTGGAAGGCTTGAAACGGTGGAAAAAACGTCACGCCAAGGCAGCGGCGCATCTCGAGCCGGCCGATGTGCTCGTCGATTCGATGCGCGGGCGCTTCACGACCTGGACGCGGATCCGCATCAACCTCGAGCATGTCCCGGCGAAGCTGCGGCCGCGCCAGGGGAAGCTCGATCCCGACGATCCGTCGCTTACGGCCTGGTCTTAGACTTCGCGGCGAAGACTTTCTTCAGGGCGAAGGGCCGCGTGACCTCGAGCTGATCGTAGCGGCAATCGGCGGGATCCTTGTCGGGCCGCCAGCGCAGGAACGTGGTGCCGTGGCGGAAGCGGTCGCCCTCCATGTGGTCGTACTTCACCTCGCACACCCGCTCGATCCGCAGCGGCTCCCACGACAGGTCCTTCCCCTGGCTCCAGCGGCTCTGGCCTCCGGGCATCCGGCCGGTGGCCTCCGCCTCGGCCCAGCCGCGCCAGGGGTGCTTGTCGAGGGCATTCTTGCGCAGCGGTGCCAGCTCCTGCACCAGCTGTTTGCGCATCGTCATCGTGAACGACGAAGTTACCCCGACGTGCTGCAGCTGGCGCTCGTCATCGTACAACCCGAGCAGCAGCGAGCCGACGGCGTCCTTCCCCGATTTGTGCCAGCGGAAACCGGCCACAACGCAATCGGCGCTGCGGATGTGCTTGATCTTGACCATGGCGCGTTTGCCCGGCTGGTACGTCCCGGCGACCGGCTTGGCGACGACGCCGTCGAGCCCCGCGCCCTCGAACTGGGCCAGCCATTGGGCGGCTTGTGCTCGGTCATCGGTCATCGGCGTGAGGTGCAACGGGGGGCGCGCATCCCCCAGCAGTTTTTCGAGGAGCGCACGACGCTCCTGCTGCGGCAGCTCCATCGTGCTCTTGCCCTTCGCGGCAAGCACGTCGAACGCGACGAACGACGCCGGCGTCGCCTGAGCCAGCTTCGCAACCCGGGACGCGGCCGGGTGCAGGCGCATCTGCAGCAGGCCGAAATCGAGTCCGTCGGAGGTGGCGATGACGATTTCGCCGTCGATCACGCACCCTTTCGGCAGCTGCGCGAGCAGTGTGTTGTGGACGTCCGGGAAGTAGCGGTCGAGCGGCTTCAGGTCGCGGCTCTGGATGTAGAGGTCGGTGGTCCCGCGGAACACGATGGCGCGGAACCCGTCCCACTTCGGCTCGAACAGAAACGCGCCGGTCTCGGGGATCGACTCGGCGGCTTTCGCGAGCATCGGCTCGATCGGCGGCGCGATGGGGAAGGCGCCGGCGCTCTTGCTCACGCGGCGCTGTCCGCCGGCACGTCCGCGACGTAGGTCAGCTCGCGACGCTCGGCCGCGCAACGGAGCATCAGCGATCCCCGGCTCATGTCGCCGCGTCCGATGAATTCCTCGGGGAATCGCAGCCGGGGTCCGAGCAGCTCCTTCAACGGCTCGACGTACTTCGGCGTCGCGATACTGCCGAGCAGCACCACCGTGTCCGAAGAATCCAGGTGCTCAGCCAGCTGGGCGGCGTCACGACGCAGCGGACCGACGTAGCGACGATCGTCGAGATCGACCCGCACACGAGCGATGGCGCGCAGTCCCGGGAGATCGATCTTCATGTCCGCCGGGCGAAGCCCGAGACCCGGAACGATGACCAGTATCCCTGCATACCCGGTTTGCGGATCGGCGAAGGCGCGGGCGTATGCCAGCTTGCCGCGAAAGTAGAGTCCGCTCATGAAGGTGAAGATTTCGCCGATCGGCGCTCCGTCCGATCGCAGGCGCAGCGCCAGGGGAGAGCCGCCATCCTTCCGCAGCAGCCACCCTGCCCGTTTCCCGGTGCAGTTGGCCGGGGACAACAGGAAAATGCGGCGCGACATCAGCGCAGCTCGAACGTCAGCGTCGCCCATTTCGATTCGTAGTCAAGGCTGTCACGCGAGACCGGCTCCATGTGGATGAACTTCACGTACCATTTCCCGGCCGCGTCGAGCGTGAAGCGCACCACGCCGTCCGAGTCGCTGCGCGCCGAGCGCTCGGCGATCGGCTTGCCTCCCTGCTCTCCGCCGGCAACCACGAGCTGACGCGCCGCCGGCTTCCCATCGACCAGGCACCGGAACGCGAGGGTTTCTCCGACGCGTGCCGCATAGGGATTGCTGAGCGCCATGAGCTCGGCGGGATAGCCGAGCACGCTCGCGTACGCATCGCTCCGCACCTCGCCGACCTGTAGCAGCGTCTTGACGTGCTTCTGATAGCGCTCGCGGGCCGACTTGTTCAATTCGCCAGCACGCGTGCGCGCCTCCAGCACGTCGGGGATCCCGTCCTCCTTCAGGTAGGCATTGAATTCCGCCGCCGGGAGGGTCAGCTCACGCGGGAACAGCGAGGCGCCGATCAGGTACGTTCCCGCGGCGCTGGTGTGCACCGCGAGCCAGGTCGAGTCGCCCTGCGGCTTCCAGGCGTTGTGCGGCAGCGGCTGCCGCCCCGCGGGCCCCACGAGACTCAAGTCGCGCAGCCGGTCGGGCGTCACCGAGGCTTCGCTCGCCGTGAACGAGCCGTTCAATACGGCGATGCGGACGTCGCTCTGGGGCGGGAGGAAAAACGACTCGGGTTTGAGAAACAGGTCGTGCGCGAAGATCAGGGCCGCCGACCCGAGCGACAGACCGAGTGCACCGACGACGCCCTTCCAGTCGGTACGGCCGAGCGTCACGCCGCCACGGGTCCCGCGTGGAGGGCGCAGCTGCAGCGCGCCTGGTGGCGATCGGCTGCCGGCGGGAGCAAGTGGTAGTACATCGCGACCGCCATCGGGATGAACACAATCGTGTTGTAGAAGAGGTGCAGCTCGAGCCGCGGGATCCACAACTGAATGATGCTCGTGGGGACCGGCTTGCCGAAGAGATTGTGTCCGAAAATGACCTGCGCCTGCAACAGCGAATGCTCGACGAAATGCCAGCACTGGATCACCAGCGCCGCCAGCCACCATTTGCGGGCCCGCCCCACGAACCCCGGGAGGAAGAGCCACAGACCGGCCAGCATGATCAGCGCGTAACCGAAATGCATGACCTCGGAATGAACCAGCCATGGAAACCACTGTCCCAGAATGCCGCGCGCTTCCATGAGCGGATACCCGAGCACGTACACTTGCCAGGCCTGCACGATGTGCTCGGCGAGGTGCGCGAGCACGATGGCGCTGAAGATGCGCAGCGCGGGGCGGTGCCAGGGGCCGTTGAGCCTGGCACGGAGCGTCAGGTCGGTGTGGGATGCCATAGTTGCGTTCATGATATCAGCCGAACCGCTTCGCTGCCCGTTCTTTTGCCTTGCGCGCTTCCACTTCGCGGTTCCGGGGCGGTGCGCTCGTCGTCAGCGTGTCGATCAGCCGGCGCGCCACGGCGCTCACTTCTTCCACGGCGGCGTTGAACGCCGCTTCATTGACGTGCGACGGTTTCGTCGCACCGCTCAACTTGCGGACGAATTGCAGCGCCGAGGCGTGAATCTCGTCGTTCGTCGCCGGCGGCTCGAAGTTGGCGAGCGTCTTGATGTTTCTGCACATGTCCTGATCCCGTGTGAATCAGCGGTTTCGGTTGCCACCCCGGTTTTTTCGGGATACGTTCGGTGCTGCCATGAGACCTGAAAACACTAGCGAATCGAGCGACTGGCGGCCACTGGCGGCGGCGCTGGTCTCGATCTGCCTCTGGTCGTCGGCCTACGTCGGCATTCGCGCCGCCACGCGGACCATTGCTCCCGGGGCTCTGGCGCTGGGCCGGCTCACGATCGGCAGTGTCCTCCTCGGCCTTCTGCTCCTGCGCCGTGGCGCGATCCGTCCCACCAGGCGCGAGCTGGGCCTGCTCGGCCTCGCCGGCTTCCTGTGGTTCGGGTTGTACAACGTGGCCCTCAATACCGGCGAGCGCGCCGTCGATGCCGGCACGGCGGCGATGGTGGTGAACATCGCGCCGCTCTTGATCATGGCACTGGCGGCGCTGTTCCTCAAGGAGCACCTGAGCCGGGGGCTCGTCATCGGCGGCGCCGTGGCGTTCCTGGGAGTGCTCTGCATCGGTCTCGCCACGCGGTCGGGGAATGCCCCATGGTGGGGGGTGGTGCTGTGCGTCGTCGCCACGGCGTCGTCGGCCGGCGGCGTGGTGGCGCAGAAGCCGGTTCTGGCCAGGGTTACGGCGTTGCAGGTGACGTGGACCTGCTGCGTCATCGGTGCCCTGTGCTGCCTGCCCTATGCCCCGCGGCTGGCGCACGATGTCGGCGCCGCGGCACCGGGGGACCTCGCCTGGATGGCCTACCTCGGTGTATTTCCCACGTCCATCGCGTTCACCAGCTGGGCGTACGCGTTGGCGCGCGGCACGGCGAGCCGTCTCGCCGCGCTGGCCTACCTCGTCCCGCCGATCACGATCGGGATGAGCGGGTTGATCCTGGGAGAAGTGCCGAAGCTCGTTGCGGTGCTCGGTGGGGCGCTGTGCCTCGCCGGGGTCATCTTTGCCCGCCGAGGACCGAAATGAATCCGGAGATCACCCAAGCCGCTCCTGCGGCACCCGTCCGGGACAGCGTGTGGTCGGTGGTGCGCGACGCCGTGCGCGGCGTGCCGCACGACTACACGACGGGATCACTCAACCGGGCGATCGTGCTGCTCGCCATCCCGATGGTACTCGAGATGGTGATGGAGTCGCTGTTCGCCGTGGCGGACGTGTTCTGGGTGTCGCACCTCGGACCCGATGCCGTCGCGACGGTCGGGCTGACCGAATCGATGCTGACACTCGTGTATACGGCGGCGATGGGATTGTCGATCGGCGTGGCGGCAGTCGTGGCCCGGCGCATCGGCGAGAAGCGTCCCGAGGCCGCGGCCGAGGCAGCCGTGCAGGGAATCGCGCTGGGACTCATCGCCGCCGCCATTGTGGCGGTCCTCGGAATCTCCCTCGCCCCGCGACTGCTCAGTGTCATGGGGGCGTCGCCGGCCGTTACAGCGATCGGCTCCACCTACACACGCACGATGCTGGGCGGGAGCACTACGGTCCTGCTGTTGTTTCTCATCAACGCGATTTTCCGGGGCTCGGGCGACGCGGCGATCGCGATGCGGGTGTTGTGGTTCGCCAACGGGATCAACATCCTGCTGGGACCCTGCCTGATTTTCGGCGTCGGACCGTTCCCGCGGCTGGGCGTCACGGGCGCCGCGATCGCTACGACCATCGGGCGCGGCTGCGGCGTGCTGTACCAGCTCTACCGGCTGAGCCGCGGCGACGCGCGCGTCACAGTGCGCCGCCCCGATCTCGTGCTGCGTCCCGCTATCATGGCGCACCTCATCAATCTCTCGGGCTCGGGGACGTTTCAGGTGTTCGTGGGCACCGCGAGCTATGTCGGGATCGTGCGGATCATCTCGACGTTCGGGAGTGCCGCGCTCGCCGGCTACACGATTGCGATCCGGCTCGTCATCTTCTGCCTGCTGCCGTCCTGGGGACTGGCGAACGCGGCGGCCACGCTGGTGGGGCAATCGCTGGGTGCCAAGGACTCCGATCGCGCCGAGCGGGCCGTGTGGATCGCCGGCCGTTACAACATGGTGGTGCTGGGATTCGTGGGGATCGTGTTCATCGCCCTGGCCGGACCGATCGTCGGACTGTTCACGAGCGACCCCGCGGCGGCTCCGATCGGCGCGCAGGCGCTGCGCACGATGAGCTACGGCTTCGTGTTCTACGCGCTCGGGATGGTGCTGACGATGGCGTTCAACGGCGCCGGCGACACCTGGACCCCCACGTGGATCAACGTCGCCTGTTTCTGGCTGTGGGAGATCCCGCTGGCCTACGTCCTGGCCCGGGTGGTGCTGCACGCGCCGCTGGGAGCGTTCCTGGCGATCATGATCGGATACTCCACGTTCGCCCTCGTGGCCGTGGTCCTGTTCCGCCGCGGCCGGTGGAAGCAGCGCGCGGTGTAGCGTGGCCACCGTCGCTCGACCCGCCCGTCCGCTCGATCGCTCGATCGTCGAAGGCCCGCTGCTGGGCGCCGTGTGGATGCTCGCCTGGCCCACCATGCTGCAGAACCTCATCAGCGGGATGCAGGGCGTCGTCGATCACGCGCTGGTCGGACACCTCGTGGGGTACGCCGGCAACGCCGCGATCGGCGTATCGATCCAGATCTTCATCGTTGTCATGGCCTTCGTGATGTCGGTGTTCAGCGGCATGGGAGTGCTGGTGTCGCGGTACGCCGGCGCCAACAATCCCGAGATGGTGAACCGCACGTTGTACCAGGCGTTTCTCGCCGCAGTCGCGTTGTGGGGGCTGGCGCTGGCACCGCTGGGGTGGATCCTCGCGCCGACGTTGCTCAACGCGGTGCACGCCGCTCCGGAGGTACAGACCCAGGCGCTGGCCTTCCTGCGCATCATGTTCATCGGCAGTCTCGGCACGATCTGTTTCTTCATGGTGAGCGGAGCGTTGCGCGCGGCGGGCGACGCCCGCACGCCGCTGCGGTTGGGGATCCTGCTCACCGTGCTGAACGTGCTGTGCAACATCGGGTTCATCACCGGCGTGGGACCGTTGCCCCGTCTGGGGACCGCGGGCGCCGCCGTCGGCACGACCGTGGCGGGGCTCATCGTGAGTGGCGTCGCTTTCTATCTACTGTTCT
>DATFTG010000108.1:0-6242 GCA_035262265.1 Gemmatimonadales bacterium | reverse complement strand
TTCATCCGCGTCTTCGCGAGGTGGAGGCTATCGAAGCGGAACGTGGTGTAGCTGAGCCCGTACCCGAAGGGATAGAGCGGTTTGCTGGAAACGTCCCAATAACGCGACGTGAAGCGCGGATCATTCTCCGGCATCTGCGTGAGGTTGTGATTGTAGTACAGCGGCTCCTGTCCCGCGCCGCGAGGCCAGCTCACCGGCAGCTTGCCGCCGGGATTCACGTCGCCGAACAGCAAGTCGGCGATCGCGTTGCCGCCTTCGACTCCGGGGAACCACGCTTCGAGGATCGCCGCCGCGTGGTCCGCGAGCCAGTTGATCTCCAGTGGCCTGCCGTTCTCGAGCACGACGACGAGCGGTTTGCCGGCCGTCGCAGCAGCCTCGACCATCTGCTCCTGGATCCCCGGGAGGTCGAGCGTCCCGCGTGATGCCCCTTCCCCGCTCATGAAGGCAGGCTCCCCGAGCACGGCGACGATCACGTCGGCCGAATCCGCCGCGGCCTTCGCTTTCGCAATCCAGTCGGCGACCTCCGCCGCGCTCGGGGGCGGCGTGGGGGAATGCCCGAGGAACGCGTCAAAGAAAGAAGGAAACGTTTTCGACAGCGCCGGCCCCGGCACATACGAGACCCTGGCCTCGGGGCCCAGCCGATCCTTCAGGGCGCCGAGGACGGTGACCGCGGGAGCGTCCTTCCCCTGTCCGAAGACACCGGCAGGAGTAGGACCTCCCGTCATGTCCGCGGGCGAGTCGGCGAGGCCGCCGATAACGGCGACGTTCTTGACCGTGCGCGCAAGCGGCAACGCGTGATTGGCGTTCTTGAGCAGCACCATCGAACGGCTTGCAAGCGTGCGGTCGAGGGCCCGACCTGCGGAGCTGACGTCGGTGACGACGGCGGTTTCGTCCACGTACGGGTGCTCGAACAATCCGATCTGGAGCTTCACGGTGAGGATCGGGAGCACCGCCGAGTCGATCTGCGCGCGCGTGACTCTGCCGCTCGCCACCAGCGCCGCCAGGTGGTCGCGGAACGTTTGCGTCGCCATATCCATTCCCGCGCCCGCCGTGATTCCCTTGTAGGCCGCATCGGCGGGATCGGCCGCAAAGCCGTGAACCACGAGGCTGGCGATCGCCATCGCGTCGGAGGTGACGAACCCGCGGAAGCCCCACTCACGGCGCAGCACGTCGTTCAGGAGCCAGCGGTTGCCGCTCGCGGGCACGTCGTTCAAGTCCATGTACGCGGACATGATGCTGCCCACGCCCTGCTGCACGGCGGCGTGGAACGGGACCAGGTAGACATTCTGCATCAGCTCTTCGGGAACGTACGAGGCGTCGTAGTCGCGACCGCCATCGGCGGCGCCGTATCCCGCAAAGTGTTTGACGCACGCGACGACGCTCGAGGGACCCAGCGTTGCTCCCTGAAACCCGCGCACCTGCGCCCGTGCCATCGCCGCCCCGAGATAGGGGTCTTCGCCGGCGCCCTCCTGGATGCGCCCCCAGCGGGCGTCGCGGGCGATGTCGACCATCGGGGTGAACGTCCACCGGATCCCGGCGCTCTTCGCCTCTCCCGCCGCGAACGCCTGCGCCTGCTCTTCGACCGCCGGATCCCACGACGACGCCATCCCCAGCGGAATCGGAAACAGCGTGCGATAGCCGTGGATCACGTCGAGACCGAAGAGGAGCGGGATATGCAGGCGGCTCTTCTCGACGGCGAGATGCTGCATCCGGTTCATTTCCTTCGGATTCGCAAGCCAGAGAATGGCGCCGACGCGGCCGCCGATGATATCCGAATCAGACGCCATGGTGACGAAGCCGCCGAGGGCGACGCCCGCGGACAGATAGAGCTGGCCGATCTTTTCTTGGAATGTCATCTGGCCGAGGAGGGCCCGGGCACGACGCGCCGCGTCAGCGCTCGCTCGAGGGGCCTGGGCGGCACCACTGCCGGCCGCGACCACCGCTATGCCCGCTGCCAGCCGCAGGTAACGCATTGTGCTCTCTCCTCGGGGGTGTGTGGCCTGATGTAACGGTTCCGCATCATTGTGCCTCTCCGGTCGGCAAGACGCAATCCGGCTCTGACACAACCATTCGTGCGGTTCCGTTGTCCTATCAGGGAACCCTCGCGGAAGGTCTATGCTCTTCGCCGTACCGCTTCTTGCAGCCGTCACGTTTGCCATGCAGGCCCCCGACCCACCCCCTCCCGTAGCACGAGGGGTGACCGCAACCCGCGCCGAGCGGGCGCCCGTCATCGACGGACGCGACGACGACGCCGTGTGGAAACAGGCGACGCCGGTCACCGGCTTCCAGGAATGGCGGCCGACCGAGGGCGGACCCCCGAAACTGCCCACGGAGGCGAAGATCGCGTACGACGCCGCCAACTTTTACGTCTTCGTGCGCGCGTTCGATCCGCACCCCGACAGCATCATCACCGTCCTCGCCCGACGCGACTACTTCACGCCGTCGGACATGGTCTGGCTGTTTCTCGACTCCTATCACGACCGCCGCACCGGCTTCGAGTTCGGCGTGAACCCGTCGGGCGTGAAGCTCGACGCGCAGATCTTCAACGACGGCAACGAGGATTTCGCCTGGGACGCGGTCTGGGATGTCGCCACGCGGGTGGATTCACTCGGTTGGACGGCGGAGTTCCGCATCCCGTTGTCGCAGCTGCCCTACGGTCGCCAGCGCACGCACACCTTCGGGCTCACGGTGGATCGCGACATCTACCGCTACTCGCAGCGGGTGAGCTGGCCGCTGTTCCGTCAATCGCAGGCGGGTTTCGTGTCGCAGTTCGGCGAAGTTAATGGATTGGAAGGTCTCGAGGAGCCGCGCCGGCTCGAAGCGTCGCCCTATCTCGTCACCAAGAACGTTTCGCAATTCACCGCGACCGGAATCGGGCGGCAGCAGGACCTCACCATCGGCGGCGACCTGAAGTACCGCGTCGCGTCGAACTTGAAGCTCGACGCCACCGTCAACCCGGACTTCGGCCAGGTCGAGGCCGACCCCGGGGTTCTGAACCTGTCGGCGTTCGAGACCTTCTTCCGCGAGCAGCGACCGTTCTTCGTGCAGGGCGCGGGGACATTCCAGTTCAACGTCAACTGTTCCGCGGTGAACGATTGCGGCAGCGGTGAGGGGCTCGTGTATTCGCGCCGCATCGGGCGCGCGCCCGAGCTCGCCGGGGTGTACTCGGATACCACCTCATCGGCGTTCACGACGATCCTCGGCGCCGCCAAGCTCACCGGCCGCCTGCCCGGCGGGCTGGCGATCGGGGCGCTCGACGCGGTGACCGCGCACGAGAAGGGGGTCGGCGGCGTGACGATCGAGCCGCTGACCAACTACGGCGTGCTGCGGCTACGCCAGGATCTGCGCGGCGGGGAAAGCAGTATCGGCGGCATCGTCACCGCGGTGAATCGGGACAACAATTCCTGGACCAGCCCCTACCTGCATTCGAGCGCCACCGTCGGCGGGCTGGATTTCCGCCACCGTTTCCCCGGCGGGACGTACGAGCTTTCGGGGTCGGCCGTCGCCAGCCGCGTGACGGGCAGCATGACCGCGATCGCGGCGACCCAGCGGGACGCCACGCACTTCTACCAGCGACCCGACGCGCATCTCGGCTTCGATTCGACACGCACGTCGCTCGCGGGCGACGACGAAATGCTGCAGTTCGGGAAGGTCGGAGGCGCCCACGTGCTGTTCCAGTCGAACATCGAGCGCCGCTCCCCCGGCTTCGAGATCAACGACCTCGGGTATCTGCAACGCGCCGATCAGATCGCGTGGAGCACCTGGGCCGGCTACTTCGACCGCCATCGCCGCGCGTTCTATCAGCGGTTCCAGTGGAATTTCAACTGGTGGCAGTTCTGGACCACGGGGGGACTGGCCGAAGAGCGGGCCTTCAATACCAACACCCACACGACGTTCACGAACACGTGGTCGCTTCATTTCGGCGGCACGGTCGGACAGCTGGGCAAGACCTATTGCTACTCGTGCGCGCGCGGTGGTCCGGCGGTGCGCCAGGACGCCTATATCTCACCCTGGCTCGGGATCAACGGCGATGACCGCAAGCCGATCGTCACCTACTTCTGGCTGAACTACTTCCAGGGCGACGGCGGGCGCTCGCACAGCATCAGCCTGTCGCCGGAGGTCGACTTCAAGCTCGCGTCGCGCGTGACGGCCTCGGTCTCACCCAGCTTCTCGCGCTCGCGCAACGACATCCAGCCGCTGGGCTCGACGGTGGATTCCCTCAACGCGACGCATTACCTGTTCGGACATCTGGAGCAGAAGCAATTTTCGATCACGTTGCGGTTCACCTACCCGTTTACGGCCAACATGTCGTTGCAGGTGTACGGGCAGCCGTTCATTTCCAAGGGAACGTTCAGCAACGTGCGCGAGCTGTCGGCCACGCCGCGGGCGGACGCGTATGCCAGCCGCTATCAGGCATACGGCGACACCGCCTACACGAACAATGTGGGCGGTTTCAACTACAAGCAGTTCCGGTCCAACGTCGTGTTCCGCTGGGAGTACCGGCCCGGGTCCACGCTGTTCGTGGTGTGGAGCCAGGGTCGGCGCGGATTCACCGGAGTCGAGGGTAGGCGCAGCTTCGGCGGTGACCTGAGCGACCTGTTCGACCTGCGGGCCGACAACAGCTTCCTGGTGAAGTTGTCGTACTGGATCAATCGCTAGCGAGACTTCCCCCATGGGCTCGCGGACCGCACTTTACAGCGGTCCGCGCCATGGGGATTCTACCGATGCGACTGCCGTTTTACGGTTTCCTGATCGCTGCCTGCGCGACGTCGCTCGTTGCGCAACAGGCTCCGAAACAAACTCCACCACGTCCGGCACCGGCTCCCGCGGCCACCGCCGATCGCCCGCCCGACTACCCCGAGCACCCTCCCGCTCCTCCCGAGAAGCTGGCGCACGGCCAGCAGCTGTTTCGCAGTAACTGCAGCTTCTGCCACGGCTCGGATGCGCGCGGCGGGGAGAAGGGCCCGAACCTCGTCCGGGACGCGGTGGTACTGCGCGATCAGGACGGCGAGACGATCACCCCGATCGTGCAGAACGGCATCCCCGCCGTCGGGATGCCGAAGTTCGCGCTCTCCGCGTCCGACATCTCGGACATCGCCGCCTGGCTGCACGGCCAGCCGTTGTCCGATCGCGGTACGCCCAGCGCCCTCGACATCCTGGTGGGCGACGCCAAGCTGGGAGCGGTCTATTTCAACGGCGCCGGACGCTGCACCCAGTGCCACTCGGTGACGGGCGATTTCGCCGGGATCGGCGGCCGCTACGAGCCCAAGATGCTGCAGAACCTGATCGTCTCGGGGAGCAACTTCGGCGGGCGTCGCCGCTCGGCCGGCTCGACGACCGCGAAGGCGCAACCCGTCACGGTGACCGTCACCTTGCCGTCGGGACAGCGTTTCCAGGGAGAGATCGATCATATCTCCGCGTTCATCGTCGCGCTGCGGGATTCGACTGGCACGTATCGCAGCTTCGCCCGGCGCGACACGATCCCCAAGGTCGTCGTGAACATTCCGTTCCAGTGGCATCTCGACATGCTGCCGCGGTGGCGCGACGAGGATATCCATAACCTGACGGCGTATCTCGTCACGTTGAAATGACTGATGGACATCGGCGGTCAGGCGGTCGAGCATGAACCGTTCACGATCTTCCCTCAAAGTCGTGGGTGAGTGAATGACGAAAATCTGTGCGCTGACTCTGCTCTTGTGCTTGGGTGCGGCTGGCGAATCACTGCAAGGTCAGAGTCTGGACTCGGCGATGCTGACCCGGCCTGCCACCGATGCCTGGCCGACCTACGCGGGTGACTATTCCCAGCGTCGCTTCAGTACGCTGCAGCAAATCGATACGACCAACGTGCACAACCTCTCACTCGCATGGGTGCGGCGCCTGACGGCGGGACCCGGCGGCGGCGAATTCACCTGGTGGGGAGCGCCTCCCGGGCCGCCCGCCATCACCGGCGGCGTCGCCGAAGAGCCCGTGAACATGCCGGGGTCGACGAGCGGGTCCCCGCGTCTCTCGGGATCGATCCTCCAGGTGAACGGGATGCTGTACGTCACGTCGCCGGACAACGTCTGGGCGATCGACGCCAGGGACGGGCACATTCTCTGGCACTACTTCTGGAAATCGCGCGGCGGCACGCACATCGGCAACCGCGGCGCGGCGATGTACGGCGACTGGCTGTTCGTCGAGACGCCCGACGACTACCTCGTGTCGCTCGACGCGAAAACCGGCGCCGAGCGCTGGCACAAGGA
>DATFTG010000107.1:0-9827 GCA_035262265.1 Gemmatimonadales bacterium | reverse complement strand
CACGCGGCGGCGGGCGCCGATCGAGGTACCGCCGATCGTGAAGGACCGGGAGTTGTTTCTCGTCACCGGGAACGGCATCGTGGAGGCGTACCGATGAAACGCGGGCTGACCGCGGTGGTGACGCTGGCGGCTCTCGTTCCGGCCCTTGCGGCGCAGGAGAGGCCCGCGACGCCGCCGCCGCGCAACTGGAAAGAAAACGTGGTGCACTACGGAAAGTGGACCACCGCCCTCGCTGCGGTCGGACTCACACTCCTCGCGGCACACGAGCACGATCGCGCCAACCAGAGCTGGCAACAGCTGCTGTCGCTGTGCAACGCCGACAACGCCGCCTGCCAGCTGCGCTCCGACGGGCAGTACGTCGACTACCAGGCCGAGCTGTACTACCAGCGGACGCTGTACTACGACCATCGCGCGCGCCACCGCATCCTCGGCGCCCAGATTTCGGTCCTCACTTCGGCGACGCTGTTCATCCTCGACCTGCGCCATCACGGCGGCAACCCACCGAATATTCCGTTTAATGGGTCGCGCTTGCAGCTGACGGCTGAGCCTTTAGGGGACGGTGCGCGGGTGGGGATGCGGTTGACCTTCTAGAAGCGTTCTGGGTTCTGGGTTCTGGGTTCTGAGTTCTGAGTATTGGGCTACCCACAACTCAGAACCCATAACGCTTTTTTGTCCAACAACCCAGAACTCACAACGCTTTTACCCAACTCGAAACAACTCAAATCCCCGCTCATATCGCTGCACCACATTCTCTCGATAGCCAGCATTCTCCGGCCGCTGCAGGCCCGGATCGCGCGCGATCAGCTCCGCGGCGGAGCGGCGCGCGGCGTCCAGGAGATCGAGGTCCTTCGAGAAATCGGCGTAGCGCAGGGCAATCCCTCCCGATTGACGCGCGCCCGTCAGCTCCCCCATGCCCCGTTCCGCGAGGTCGAGCTCGGCGATCTTGAAGCCGTCGGTCGTCTCGGTGAAGGCCTTGAGACGGGCGGCGGCAGCGCGGGCGTTCGAGAGCAGAATACAGTGACTGGCCGCACTGCCCCGGCCCACCCGGCCGCGCAGCTGGTGCAGCTGCGCCAACCCGAAACGCTCGGCGTGCTCGATCAGCATCACCGTCGCGTTGGGGACGTCGATTCCCACTTCGATCACGCTCGTCGCCACGAGCACCGCGATCGCGTTGTCGCGGAACGCCCGCATCTCGGCGTCGCGGCCCTCCGCCTTGAGCCGGCCGTGCACCAGTCCGACCCGGAACTCGGAGAATACCTTGGCGAGCTTCTCCGCCATCGTCGTCGCTGCCTTGAGGTCCGCCTTCTCCGACTCGTCGATCACCGGGTAGAGCACGTACGCCTGCCGCCCGGCAGCGCACTCGCTGCGAATGAACTGATAGATCTTGGCGCGGGCCGCCTCCGTGCGCAGCGCGGTCTTGATGGATCCCCGCCCCGGCGGCCGCTCCGCGATCGTCGTGACGTCGAGATCGCCGTACAGCGTGAGGGCGAGGGAGCGCGGGATCGGGGTGGCGGTCAGCAGCAGGACGTCTGGGGCGTCGCCCTTCTCGGCGAGGGCGGCGCGCTGCTCGACGCCGAAGCGGTGCTGCTCGTCGACGACGGCGAGCCCGAGCCGGTGAAACGCGACCGACTCCTGGATCAGCGCGTGCGTTCCCACGACGATGCGGGACGCGCCGCTCGCCAGCCGCGCCCGGATCGCCATTTTCTCGGTCGCCGTCGCGCGACCGAGCAGTACCTCGGGGCGCAGCTCCAGCGACGCGAGCAGTCGCGTCAGCGTGGCGGCGTGCTGCTCCGCCAACAGCTCGGTGGGCGCCATCAGAGCAGCCTGGAAGCCGTTCTCCACCGCGAGCAGCATCGCGAACAGCGCCACCACCGTCTTCCCGGTACCGACGTCCCCCATGAGCAACCGGTGCATCCGATCCGGGGCCGTCATGTCGTCCATGATTTCACGGATCGCCCGCTTCTGGTCGGAGGTCAGCTCGAATGGCAACGCTGCCTTCAACCGGGTGGTGAGATCGTGACGCTGTGTGAAACGAATCCCCGCCCGTGCGCGCTTGGCCAGAAAGCGCGCGCGGGCCTGCACCAGCTGCTGATCGAAGAACTCGTCGAACGCGAGACGCCGCCGGCCCGCCTCCGCATCGGCGACGCTCGCCGGGCGATGCACGGCGGCGAGCGCCGTCCGCAGGTCGGGGAGCCCGAGCCCGGCCCGGCGCGCGACAGGTTGCGGGTCCTTGACCAGCGGAAGCAGGGCGTCGAGGTGTTGCTGCACGAGGGCTCGGATCTGCTTGTGTGACAGCCCCTCGGTGGCCGGGTAGATCGGCAGGATCAGCCCACGGTCCCCCGCCTCGGCCGGGTCGTCGGAATCGGCGAGCACGATGAACTCGCGCGGCACGAGCTGGCGGCCGTGATAGTAGCGCACCGGACCCGTGACGAGCAGCAGCTGCCCCTGACGGATCGTCCGCTCGAGAAACGGCTGCCCGGGCCACGCGCACTCGAGCACCCCCGAATCGTCCTGCAGCAGCGCCCGGAACACCCGCAACCCGCGCCGGGTCGGCAGGATTCCGGTCGAGCGCACGCGGCCGACGCCCGTGACCTCCTCTCCCACGCGCGCGCGGGCGAGCGGTGTGACGCTCGTGGCATCGAGATAGCGGTGCGGGGCGTGATAGAGCAGGTCGCCGACGGTCCGGATTCCCAGCCGGCTCAGCGCCTCGGCGCGTTTCGGGCCGACCCCCTTCAGGAACTTGACCGGCGACCGCAGCTCGATCGCCATTACCCGGTGACGAGCCGCCGGGCGTAGGACGCGGCGTCGAACACCTCGAGATCGTCGAGCTCTTCGCCCGTGCCCACGAACCGGATCGGGACGGGGACGGCGCGGCGAACCGCCACGACCGCCCCTCCGCGCGCCGTCCCGTCCAGCTTGGTCACGACGAGACCGGTGAGCGGCACGGCGGCCGCGAAGGCGCGGGCCTGGGAGACGGCGTTCTGTCCCACGCTACCGTCGAGCACGAGCAGCGACTCGTGCGGCGCACCGGGTCGACGTTTCGCCACTACCCGCGCCACTTTCTTCAGCTCTTCCATCAGCTGCGACTCGGTGTGCAGACGGCCCGCGGTATCGACCAGCACCGTGTCCCGGCCGCGCGCCAGCGCGGCATCGATGGCGTCGAACGCCACCGCCGCGGGATCGCCGCGACCGTCGTTGGCTCCGCCCACGCACGGCACGTCGAGCCGCTCGGCCCAGCGGCGCAGCTGTTCCACGGCGCCGGCGCGGAAGGTGTCGGCGGCGGCGAGCAGGATGCGGCGCCCCGCACGCTCGAGGCGCGCGCCCAGCTTGGCCACCGTCGTCGTCTTGCCGACGCCGTTGACTCCGTAGACGAGGATGACCGTCGGCGGCTCGGCGGCCCGGGCCAGCTCACCCGGCGTCACCGCGGGATCCGCGAGCAGTGCCGTCACGGTGCGTTCGAGGAAGGCCTCGCGATCGGTCGCCGTCTTCAGTCCCTCGATCAGCTCGTCGGTCGCGGCGACGCCGAAATCGGCCTCGAGCAGAATGCGCTCCGCTTCGGCGATGCCATCCGTCCCGCGGCCAAACGCGCGCGCGAGGCGTTGCCACAGTCCCGCCATCAGGGCAACCCCTGACGGCGTCGCCACGCCCACTCTGACGCAAATGCGGCGATGGCGAAGGCATAGAGCCACCACAGATCCCGCGCACCGACGTCGCGCCGCACGTCGCCCGCTGCTCCGGGCTGCGGGGCGAGCACGGCCCGCGCAGGGCGCCATTCGTCCGAGTACTGCTCCACTGCCACCATCCCCTGTTCCGTCCCCTGGTCGCCCGCACGCCAGCGATACACCCCCGGCGCGAGGCGCAGCGAGGCCTCGCCCTGGGCGTCGAAGCGCAACGTCGCGGTGCGAGAGCCCGCCGGCGACTCGAGCGTGATGGCCGTCGTACCCGGCGATCCACCCCCGCGCCAGCGCCACAGCAGCGGCATTCCCTGTGGGACCGCGTCGCTCACCGGGCCGAAGCGCTCCTTCCCGGCCGCCGCATCCGACAGCAACCAATCGGCGATCGCGGCGACAAGACTGCGATATGCCTCGGCCGGGACGCCGCCGCGGAACCCCCAGCGCCACAGGCCCGTCCCGGCGACTGTCGCCGATCGCACGCCGCTCGAGTCGCTCACCACGGCGACCGGGCGCGAGACGCCGCGGCGGCCGAGACGCGCCGTCAACAGGACGGTGGCATTGGAGTCGCTCGGTAGCTCGACGACCCCCTGCGCGGGAGGCAGCGAGTCCCACTCGACCCCGGCGAACGCCGCGGCGAGCGGCGAGGCCGGCGGCGGGTCGACGTACCAGTCGCCCGAGCGGGCCGCCGTGAAGGGCCACGACACGATGCCGCCCCGGCGGCGATGGGCAGCGAGCCGCGCCGGGTCGCCGATCAACGCCACCAGTCGAGCACCGGCGACCGCGCGCGCGACGGCGTCGCCGCCGAGCGGCGCCAGCGTCGTTCCGTCGCGCCACTTCCCCGGCTCGGTCTGGACCATCAACTTCACGGGCACGCGGGACACCTCGACCAGCGTCTTCGCGAAGAAGCGCGATTCCCAATCGGGTGGCGCTGCCAGGACGACAGCCGCCGGCTGAGCGCTCACCTCGAGGACGAGCAGACGCGCGTCATCGCGTGGTTCCGTGTCTCCCGCTCCCTCGAGCCGCACCTCCAGCGCCTGAAACCCGGTCGCGAGCTGCGCCGGCGGAATGTCGACTTCCGTTGCCAGCGTCCCGGAGTCGGGGAGCGTTACCGGTGTGGTCGTGAGACGGCGGCCCGCGACCGACACCACGAGCGCGGCCCGCCGCGCCGTGCCGGCCGGCCGCGGCCCCGCCACCCCGTAGGCCGCGCGCAGCCGCACGGTGTCTCCGACCGCGACGCGTCGCGGCCCATCGACCGACGCGACGTAGGCGTCGAAGAACGGCGTGCGTGGCAGCACGATGATGCGCGGACGGCGTCGCAGGTCGGGCGGCAGGTCGGCGCCGTCGGTGATGGCACCGTCCGAGATCACGATGACCGGACCGCCGCGCGCCGCCGCGGCGGCGAGCGCCGGTGCGAGCAGGCTCTGGCCGTCGTGCGGCGGCGCGGAGTCGAACGCATCGACGTCGCTGCCGAAGCGCCAGACCGAGCCCCCCGCCTCGAGGCGCCGCGCACTGTCGAGCGCGGCGGCCCACGGCCCGTTCGCGCCCGTCATGCTGAGCGACGCGTCGAGCAACACGAGCGGCGGGGAGCCTCCGGCCACGGGGCGGGAGCGCGACGGGTTGATCAGCAGCAGCAGCACGGCACCGAGTCCCACGGTCCGCAGCACCAGGGGGACGATCGTCACGCGACGCACTGCAATGCCTCCGCCAGCGTGAACCGCCCTTCGTGCAATGCCCGCCCCACCAGCGCACCGGCGAGCCCGGCATCGCGAATCGCCGTCAGGTCGGCGAGACTCGAGACGCCGCCGCTCGCCACCACCTCGAGACCTACGCCAGCGAGCTTCGTGGCGCCGTCGATATCAGGCCCGCGCAGCAGCCCGTCACGACGGACGTCGGTATAGATCACGTGCACGCACCCGGCATTCATCAACCGCTCTCCCAGCGTCAGCATGTCGAGGTTGACTACCGCCGCGCGCCCGCGCGGCCGTACGCGACCCGCGGTTGCGTCGACGGCCGCCGCCAGGCGCGCCGGTCCATGCCGCCGGATCAGCCGCGGAGCGAGGTCGGGATATTCCGCTACCGCGGCGCAGCCGATCACCACGCGCGACGCGCCCCATTCGAGCAGCTCGCGGACGGCGTCCTCGCTGCGCACCGAGCCTCCGATCTGCACCGCCAGCTGCGGCGGACGGGCGGCGAGGATGGCGCGGACCAGGTCGCGGTTCGTCCCGGTCCCATATGCCTGATCGAGATCGACCAGGTGCACCCACTGCGCCCCCTCGGCGGCGAGCCGCCGGACGGCCGCCGCCGGATCGTCCCCATACACCGACGCCGTCGTGGCGGCCGAGCGGACGTGCGTCACACGCCCGCCTCGAATGTCGACGGCGGGATAGAGATCCACGGATGTGATCGAAGAGGAGTTTAGTCGACGCTCTTCGCGCCGCTGGCCTGCACCGGCTCGAGCTCGAGGCCCAGCGCCTGTCGGACCGCTGCGAACGCCGACTGCAGACCCTTCGGGACCGGAGCCCCGGCGCCGGCGTTGGTGCGCTGCGGATTGGTGGGGCGGCCGTTCACGAGAAACTCGTAGTGCAGGTGGGGGCCGGTCGACAACCCGGTCGATCCCACATAGCCGATCGTCTCACCCTGGGTGATGCGCTCGCCGCCGTGCAGTCCCGTGGCGAACGCAGACAGATGCCCGTACCGGGTGCGGATCCCGTTGGCGTGGCGCAGCTCGATCATGTTGCCGTAGCCGGCGTCGCGGCCGACCAGCGTGACGAGCCCATCGGCGGTGGCGCGCACCGGCGTGCCGTACGCCGCCGCGTAGTCCACGCCCTCGTGCTGGCGATAGGTGTGGAGAATCGGGTGCAGGCGGCCGCCGAAGCCGCTCGTGATGCGCCGGAACTGCAGCGGCGCGCGCAGGAAGGCGCGTTTCAGGGAGCGACCCTGATCGTCGTAGAACCCCCGGGCGTTGGCTTCGCTGTCGGGCTCGAAATAGTAGGCATAGCTGGCCCGCCGCGAGACGTCGACGCGGACGGCCATCACCCGCCCGAAGCGGAGGCCGCCTTCGCTCGAGACGAGCCGGTCGTAGAGCACTTCGAAGCGGTCGCCGCTCCTGATGTCGCGGGTGAAGTCCACTTCCCAGTCGTACACGTCGGCGATCGCCCAGGCGAGCGCCTGGCGCTCCGGTCCCGGCAGGATCGAGTCGGGGACCGCCGCATCGATCGCGTCGTAGAGCGACGTGGTAATGCGGCCGACGGTGCGCACCCGCTGCGGCTCCCAGGGAATCACCTCTTCCCGCTCGGTCCACCCGCTCGAGTCGCGGGAGTACCAGAGCCGCCGGTCGGGGGACAGACGCACCATGAACTCGTCGGCCACCGAATCGGTGAGCGGCCGCCGGAAGTGAAAGACGAGCCCCGGCGGCAGGCGCCGCATGTCGAGCCGCGAGGCGGAGGTGAGAAACGCCGCGTAGGTCGTGCCCGTGATGCCGGCGCGCGCCAGCACCGTCGAAAGCGTTTCGCGCCGTCCCAGCGTGTCCGCGAACTCGCGATACGCCGTGGTGACGCGAATCGGCGCGGCGGCGGGCGTGCGGCCGGCACGGAAGTGCCGCACCGTCAGCGCGACGCCGAGCGCCGCCACGAGCGTGGCGGCGGCCACGACTGCGGGAGTTCGCCCCATCAATCCATCTGGCGCCGGATGAAGGTGGGGATCTCCATCTCATTTACTTCTGATGGCGGATTCCCCGGCTGCTGGCGGCGCGGCGGCTCCGGCTTGGCGTATCCCGGAGGAGGCGGCGGCGTAGGCCGCGCGGGCCGCTTTTCGAACGGCAGCACACCCGGTGCGGCAGCGGCACGGGCCGGCGGCGTTTCGGCCTGCGCGACCGGCTTGTCGAAGCCGGTGGCGATGACCGTCACGCGCAGCTCACCGTGCATCGCCGGATCGGGAACGGCGCCCCAGATGATTTCGGCTTCGTCGCCGGCGGCGTCGTGAATCGCCTCGCTCACCTGGGTGACTTCCCCGAGCGTCAGGTCCTCGCCGCCGGTGATGTTGATGAGCACACCGGTCGCGCCCGCGATCGAGATGTTGTCGAGCAACGGCGACGAGATCGCCTGCTGCGCCGCTTCCATGGCGCGGTTCTCGCCGCGGCCGGTGCCGGTGCCCATCAGCGCCGTGCCGCCGTTCTGCATCACCGTCCGCACATCGGCGAAATCGACGTTGACGAGACCGGTGACGCAAATGATCGACGAGATCCCCTGCGTGGCGTGCAACAGCACCTCGTCGGCCTTCTTCAGGGCATCCTGGAACGGAATGCCCTTTCCGACGACCGCGAGCAGCCGCTCGTTGGGCACGACGATCATCGTGTCCACGTGCTTGCGCATCTCGGCGATTCCCATTTCGGCCTGGCGCATCCGCTTGCGGCCCTCGAACAGGAACGGCTTGGTGACGATGCCGATCGTGAGAGCGCCGAGGTCGCGGGCCACCTGGGAAATGATCGGTGCCGCGCCGGTTCCCGTTCCGCCACCCATGCCGCAGGTGATGAACACGAGATCGGCCCCTTGCAGGGCGTGCAGCGCCTCGTCGCGGTTTTCCTCGATCGCCTGCCGGCCGATCTCGGGCCGGGCGCCGGCCCCGAGGCCGCGTGTGAGCTTCTTCCCGATCTGCACTTTGATGCTGGAGCGATTCTTCTCCAGCGCCTGGGCATCGGTATTGACCGCGATGAACTCGACGCCCTGAACGCCCTCGTCGATCATGCGGTTCAAGGCGTTGCCGCCTCCGCCGCCGACGCCGACGACCTTCATGCGCGCGTTCTGCGCGACCGTTTCTTCCAGTTCGAAGATCATGTCTCCCTCGGGTCCTCGATCAGAAGAAGTCTTGTAACCATCGCTTGAGTGGCCCCAATACCCGCTCGACCCCGCCGTCTCCGGTGCTGGCGGCATGCGCCGCCGCCCCTTGCATCATCCGCCGTGCTGCGTACAACACCAACCCCACCGGCACCGCGTAGCGCGGCGCCTGCACACTGTCGACCAAGCCCGAAATACCGAGCTCCGGCGCCCCGGCCCGCACCGGCACCGCGAATACCTCGCGCGCCAGCTCCACCAGCCCCGGCAGATGCGCCGTCCCGCCCGAGAGCACGACCCCGGCGGGAAGGCGGCCGCCGCCGTACCCCGCCCGCTCGAACTCGCGCCCCACCAGCATGAAAATCTCGTCGAGCCGCTGGTGAATGATATGCGACAACAGCTCGCGCGACGCCTGGCGCGCCCCCTGCCCGGGGGTGGACGGGAGATTGATCATCTCCGACGCGTCCACCAGCGGAGCATACGCGATCCCGTGCCGCTCCTTCAAGCGCTCGGCGTCCGCCTGGGTCACGCCGAGTCCCTGGACCAGATCGTTGGTCACGTGGGCGCCGGCGTACTTGAGCGACGCGACGTGCCGGATCTTCCCCTCGTGAAAGATCGCGACGCCGGTCGACCCGCCCCCGACCTCCACCAGCGCGACGCCCAGCTCCTTCTCGTCTTCGGTGAGCACGGCGTAGGACGCCGCCAGCGGCTCGAGCACCAGGTCCGCGACGCGGTAGCCAGCCCGTTGCACCGCCTTGCGCAGGTTCTGCGCGGCGGTGGACTGCACCGTGACCAGATACGCCTCGACCTCGAGCCGCATCCCCGTCATGCCGATCGGATCGGAGATGCCGCGCTGCTGGTCGACGATGTATTCCTGCGGAATATCGTGCAGCAGCTCCTGGTCCGGTCCCAGCGACACCGCTCGCGCCACCTCGTTCACCCGTGCGACGTCGGAGGAGGTGATCTCGTCGCCGTTCACCGCCACGACGCCCGAGGAGCCGCGCGCCGACACGTGCTCCCCGGCGATCCCGCAGGTCACCGCCTGGACTTTGACGCCGGACATCCGCTCGGCATCGCGCAGCGCCGCCGTCACTGAGCGCGTCGTCTCTTCGATGTCCCGCACCACGCCGCGCCGCACGCCGCTGTTCTTGGCCAACCCGACGCCCAGGATCTTCGCCACGGGCGTGCGCGGCAGGTCCCCCACGACCTCGGCGATGACGGCGCAGGTCTTGGTGCTGCCGAGATCGAGCCCGGCGACGAGGGTGCGCTCGCGGCTCATGCGCCCCGCTTTCCCGGCTCGCCGCGGACGATGACCTGACCGGCG
>DATFTG010000106.1:0-6032 GCA_035262265.1 Gemmatimonadales bacterium | reverse complement strand
TCGGTGAGCGAGGCGCGCACCAGCGCCGCGCTGGCGGCGTGCAGCTGCAGGGTGAAGTACAACAGCCAAAAGGCGGGGATGCGGAACAACACGCGGGTGGCGAGATCGGCGCGCGAGAAGATCAGCACGGTAAACATCGCCGACACGAGGATCGGCAGCTGGCTGCGCACCATGCGGAATTGGATCACCGCCCGGCGCGTGAGCGGGGCGGGGAAGACGAAATCGGTTTCGGCGAGCTGAAAGGCGAACGGGGTTTCCGCGGAGCCGAACACCCAGGTCAGGATGGCCGTTGCCCCCACCGCGAGCGCGGCGACCAGCCAGCGCACGTCGGGCGCGGCGGAGGAGGTCCATGCATTCCGCGGGCGGATCCAGAAATACCAGAAGTAGCCGAGGCCGACGAGGAATCCGATGAAATACTTCGGCTGCCGCAGCCGCTGCACCCGTCGTTTCAGCGTGTTGATGAACGAGCGCTGCGAGAGATACAGGGCCGCGTCGATCACAGGCGTTCTTCGCCGGGGGGCGAGGCCGTCAGGGCGAGGAAGACGTCCTCCAGACTCTTCCCGGCCAGATCGGGACGGCCGGCGAGAATTTCGGAGAGCGTCCCGACCGCCACCATCCGGCCGCGCTGCAGGATGAGCACCCGGGTGCAGATCTCTTCGACGAGGTGCAGCAGATGGGAGGAGAGCAGCACCGCCGCCCCGGCGCGGGCGCGCTCCACGATCGTCTGTTTCATGCGACGGATGCCGGCGGGGTCGAGCCCGGTGAGCGGCTCGTCGAACAGCAGCACCTTCGGGTCGTGCAGCAGCCCGCAGGCGATCACCAGCTTCTGGCGCATCCCGCGCGACAGCTCCCCCGGCAGCGCCCGGGCCTTGTCCGACAGCTCGAGCTCCTGGAGCAGCGAAGAGAGACGGGTATCCACATCGGCGACCTGATAAAGCCGGGCGATGAACCGCAGGTGCTCTTCGACGGTGAGGTACTCGAACAGGTGCGGCTCGTCGGGCATGAAGGCGAGCAGCCGCTTGGCGGCGACGGGCTCGCGCTCCAGGTCGTGGCCTCCGATCCGGATCCTGCCCCGCGTGGGGCGGACGATTCCGACGAGACTCCGCAGCGTCGTCGTCTTGCCGGCGCCGTTCGGGCCGACAAGTCCCAGGACCTCCCCGGGGGCGACCCCGAACGAGAGGTCGGCCACGGCGGCCAGCTCCCCGTAGAGCTTGGTGAGATTCTCGACTTCGATCATGGTCGGAGAATCTAGGCCAGAAGGGCACTTGCGGTGGCAGGGATCAAATTAGTATATTAACTATCAATATGTTAAATAAATACTCGCGGCTGAGAGCCGCGGCTCGGCTGACGGTCGCTGAGAGCGACCGCGAACCGGACGTCACCATCGGTGACAGCGGCCGAGACGCGCCTCTCAGGCGCGACCGTGACGAGCGCCAAGATGCCTGACCGCTCCGAGCTTGCCCTCCAGCTGGCCGACGCCTTGAGCGCCGCCGCCACCGCCCTCGAGCGTTCCGGCGACCGCGCTTTCCGCGCCTACGGCCTCTCGCACCGCGCCCACGGCGCGCTGGCGGCCGTGGACGAAGCGGGGCCCGACGGCGCCCGACCCTCTGACATCGCCCAACGACTCGGCGTATCGCGCGCCGCCGCCACCACCTTCATCCAGCGCCTCGAGATGAAAGGGGTCGTGGAAACGACCCCCGATCCCGACGACGACCGCGGCGTACGCGTCACCCTCACCAGACGGGGGATCGAGGTCCTGCTCAGGGTCGGCCAGCTCGAGCGCCGCCTCGCCGCACGGTCGATCGAGGGGATGCCCGCGAGCGCTCTGCAACGGACGGTGCATCTCCTGGAGGAGTACAAACGCAGGCTCGAAGGGCGGCAGTTGGAGGTGATTCGATGAGGCGAACAGCGTAGGGAACGGGCGTATTGTTGGACTTCGTAGGGAAGAATCGTAAGTGGAAAAGTAGGGAGCTGTGCTTGAGGTGGGGAGTTCTACCCACGCTTTCCACAGGAGTTTAGCACATCGCCCATGCTCTCCCGCCTCACGCTGAAGGCCGCCATAACAAGGAAAGAGAGGAAGCCATACTTTTCCACATTGTTCTTTCCTTGATATAGTGTGGATAAGTGTGAGATCCCTGACAATCGAGTAGTCCAGCCCGACCATCCCCCACCATCTCTACCGTCCCCTACCGTCTCCTCTCCTACCGTCTCCTACCGTCTCCTACCGTATCTTTTCGCCCCATGATCCGACGCACCAAGATCGTCGCCACGCTCGGACCGGCCACCGCCAGTCCGGACGGCATTACCCGGTTGCTCGACGCCGGGGCGAACGTCATTCGCATCAACGCCTCTCACGGCACGTCCGAGCTGCGCGAGCAGTGGTTCAAGATGGTCCGCGCCGTCGCCGACGGGCGCGACCACCCGGTCGCCATCCTCGTCGACCTCCAGGGTCCGCGCATCCGCGTCGGCGAGCTCGCGCAACCGCGGCAGCTCGTCCCGGGGAGCGAGGTCGTGCTCACTCCGGAAGAAGAGGCGCAGGGGGACGACATCCCCACCACCTACGCCGACCTCGCCACCGACGCCCGTGTCGGCGCGCGCATCCTGCTCAACGACGGTCTGTTCTCGCTCGAAGTGACGAAGATCGCCCCACCGCGCGTCACCGCCCGGGTGATCGACGGCGGCGAGCTGACCTCGCACAAGGGGATGAACCTCCCCGGTCTGACGGTGAGCGCGCCGGCGCTGACGGCGAAGGACAAGGAGGACGTGGTGGCGGCGGTCGCCTGGGGCGCCGACTTCCTCGCGCTCTCGTTCGTGCGTCGCGCCGAGGACCTGCACGCGCTGCGCGCCATGGTGCCCGCGTCGATGAAGCTCGTGGCCAAGATCGAAAAGTCCGCCGCCCTGGACGACCTCGAGCGCATTCTCGTCGCCGCGGACGCCCTCATGGTCGCCCGCGGCGACCTCGGCGTCGAGCTGCCGTTCGAGACGGTGCCGCTGGTCCAGAAACGGCTCATCAAGGAGTCGAACCGCCACGGCAAGCCGGTGATCACCGCGACGCAAATGCTGGAGTCGATGGTGCACGCGCCGCGCCCCACCCGCGCCGAGGCGTCCGACGTCGCCAACGCGATTCTCGACGGCACCGACGCCGTGATGCTCTCCGCCGAAACGGCGACGGGCGACTACCCCGAGGAAGCGGTGGCGGCGATGGACCGCATCATCCGCGAGATGGAGCGCAGCCCGGCGCGGCGGGAGGAGCGCCGCAGCTCGGACGGGCGCACCGGCGGGAGCACCTCGGTCGAGGACGCGATCGCGCTCGGCACATCGGCGGTGGCCAGGATGCTCAGCACCCCGCTCATCGTCACGCTCACCCAGGGCGGCTTCACTCCCCGCAAGGTCGCCGCCTTTCGTCCGCCCGTGCCGATCATGGCCGTCACGCCGATCCACCAGACCTATCGCCAGCTGGCGCTGGTGTGGGGCGTGCTCCCCGTCCATGTCACCCGCGTGCCCGGCTACGACGCGATGCTCGAGGTGGTGCGCGACCTGATCCTGAAGCGAGGGCTGGCGCAGCCGGGGGACCATATCGTGATGACCGCGGGCGTGCCGTGGGAAGTCTCGGGCGGGACGAACCTGATCAAGGTCGAGGAAGTCTGAGACTCATCCTGCTCGGCACCGGGACGTCGTTCGGCGTCCCACAGATCGGGTGCCGCTGCCGTGCCTGTACCTCCACCGACCCGAAGGATCGTCGCACGCGCAGCGCCGCGGTCGTCGAAGCGAACGGCCGCCGCCTGCTGATCGACACGCCTCCCGAGCTGCGCCAGCAGCTGGTCCAGAACGGAATCGAGGACGTGGACGCGGTGCTGTTCACCCACGCCCACGCCGACCACGTGCACGGCATCGACGACCTGCGCCCCATCTCGATGCACCACAAGACCGGTCTCCCCGCTTACGGCCCGTCGGCCGCTCTCGAGGAGCTGGCGCGGCGCTTCGACTACATCTTCGACGCGGCGCACGAGCCGCCGCCGGGCACGAGCATCCCCAAGCTCGCCCCGCTGCCGATCCCCTCCGGCGCCGCGATCGACATCGCCGGCGTCGCGGTGCTGCCGCTGCTGCTGCCGCACGGCGACACCGTCGTCTACGGCTATCGCATTGGCCCGATCGCCTACCTCACCGACGCCAAGTCCGTCCCCGCCGAGGTCCAGGCCCGGCTCGCCGGTCTCGAGGTGCTGGTGTTGAACGCGCTGTTGCCGCGTCCTCACCCGTTGCACCTCTCGATCCCCGAGGCGATCGCCACCGCGCGCGCCATCGGGGCGCAGCGCACGATCTTCACGCATCTGACGCACGAGAATACGCATGCGGAGCTGGTCGCGGCGTTGCCGGCGGGGATTGAGCCGGGGTTTGACGGCATGGTGGTCGATGTCTGACTCGACACGCCAAGGCGTGTGCCTCGAAAGGCACTGCGCTTCGCGCAGTGCGGTGTGGGGCTCACCCTTCAGGGTGTCGCCCCAGAGCGAAGCCACCGTAGATTCTGGCCACCAATGAGCACAAAGGTCGTCGAAGGCTGGCACCAATCCATCTGGGGCGTCATCAAGCGCACCCTCGAGCTGGCGTACGAGGACCGCATCCCGTTCCTCGCGAGCGCCCTCTCGTTCGACGTCATCCTCACCTCGATCCCGTTTCTCGTGTTGCTGCTCGCGGTCGTCGGCTCGCTGGTGCAGCACCAGCTCACCACCCAGCAGCTTGACCTGGCGGAGCTGTTGCGCCGCCTCATGCCGGTGGCCGGCGGGGTCGGGGGGGACGCGGTGCGCCACGTCGAGGACGTGCTCGCGGGCGTGGTGCGCAGCCGCGGCCAGCTGACCCTCATCGGCCTGCCGCTCTTCCTGTACTTCTCGACCCGCCTTTTCGGCGGCCTGCGCGCCGCGCTGAACGACGTCTTCGACACCGACGAGAAGCGATCCTTTCTGCTCGCCAAGCTGTATGACTTGGGCCTCGTGCTGATCACCGGCGTGTTGCTGCTCTCCTCGGCGCTGCTTCCGGCCGTCGAAGCGCGCACCACGGCGGAGCTGACCGGCTCGTTTTTCATCGAATGGATCTACCGGCTGAGTCTCGAGATCGTGGCGTTCGGGTTCAGCACCGCGCTGTTTCTGTGCGTGTTCAAGTTCCTCCCCGCCCGGCGCATCGGGTGGCGCACGGCGCTCGTCGCCGCGGTGTTCTGCGCCCTCGCGTTCGAGATGGCGAAGCGGCTCTACGCCCTCTACGTCGCACACTTCGTGACACTCGACCGCCTCGCCTCGAACGCCAACGCCGGAGCATTTTTTCTGTTGATCCTGTGGATCTACTACACGAACTGCGTTTTCCTCATCGGGGGAGAGATCGCGGAAGTGTACGACCTGGCGCGCATGCGGCGCGCACAGCGGGTGCAGCTCGGATGATTCCTTTACCCATGACCCATGACCCAATACGCCTCTCCGGAGAGGCGTTCTGGGTTATGGGTAATGAGTCGTGCAGCGCTTGATCGATCTCCGTTCGGACACCGTAACTCGGCCGTCGGCGCCGATGCGCCGCGCTATGGCCGAGGCCGAGGTGGGCGACGACGTGCTGGACGGCGATCCCACGACGCGCCGCCTGGAGCAGCGCGTCGCCGAGATTCTCGGCGTGGAGGACGCGCTCTTTTTTCCGTCAGGCTCGCAGGCCAACCTCACTGGCATCGCGCTCGGCGCCGAGCGCGGCACCGAGCTGATCATCGAAGCCAACGCCCACATCCTGCACTACGAGATGGCGGGGATCGCGGGGCTCTGGGGCGTGCAGATCCGGCCGGTCCAGACACCCGACGGCCGGCTGTCGGGGGAGCTGGTGCGCGGGGCGCTGCGTCCGGTCTCTCCGCACCTCCCGCGTGTGTCGGCCATCACCATCGAGAACACCCACAACCTCGCCGGGGGCCGGGTAACCGATCTCGATCGCCTCGCTGGCATCGTCGCCGTGGGCCGGGAAGTGGGGCTGGCGCTACATCTCGACGGGGCGCGACTTTGGAATGCCGC
>DATFTG010000105.1:0-41552 GCA_035262265.1 Gemmatimonadales bacterium | reverse complement strand
CGTGTCAGCGAGCCGTCAGTCGCCGGTATCATTCACGTGATGCGGTTACCTTTCGTGTTCCCGGCAGGCCTGGCCGCTCAGGTCGTGGAGTGCAGCGCCGCGCCGACCGATCCTCGGTCGACCTCGATTCATCCCTTGTATTGCTCCAACAAGCCGCACAAGAGGTTGCAGTCTGTCGATAAGACCGACCGCCGATAGCTGACAGCCGACGGCGTATTTAGATTCCCGCATGTGAGCGAATTCGTCTTCGGCACCAATAACGCCGCGTTCGTGCAGGTGATGTACGAGCAATACCTGCGCGACCCCGCCTCCGTCTCGGACGACTGGCGCGCCCTCTTCGACAATGGAAAGCTGGCCGAGCTGCCGATCATCAAGACCGATCGAGCGGAGGTGCTCGCGTCCACGGCACCGGTCGCACCGCCGGCTGCCGCTCCCGGCGCCGCGCCGGCCCAGGGAATGACGGCGATCACGGGCCCGGCCGCCCGGCTGGTGCAGAACATGACCGATTCGCTCGGCGTCCCGACGGCGACGTCGTTCCGGGACGTCGCGGTGGCCACGCTCGCGACCCGCCGCCAGTCGCTCAACGCCGCGCTCGCCTCGCGCAACCTGAAGATTTCGTTCACCCACCTCATCGGGTGGGGGATCGTTCAAGCCGTAAAGCAATTTCCGGTGATGGGACGCGCCTTCCACGAGGTGGACGGCAAGCCGCATCGCTTCGATCCTGACGGCATTCACCTCGGGCTCGCCGTGGACGTGGAGCGCAAAGACGGCAGTCGCGCGCTCGTCGTTCCCGTCATCAAACACGCCGAGGCGATGGACTTCGCCGCGTTCCATACGGCGTACGAAACGCTGGTCGAGAAGGCGCGCTCCAACCGGCTGCTCCCCGACGATTTCGCCGGCGCCACGATCACGCTGACGAACCCGGGAACGATCGGGACCGTCGCGTCGGTGCCGCGACTCATGAAGGGCCAGGGCTCGATCATCGCCACCGGCGCGATTCGCGACGTGGCCGGCGCGGCGGTCATGACGATCACGAGCACCTACGACCACCGTGTCATTCAGGGCGCGGAGTCCGGAATGTTTCTGCGGCGGCTCGATGCGTTGCTCCAAGGAGCAGACGGCTTCTTTGACACGATCGCGGAGAGCCTCGGCGAGAAAGCTGCCAGCCCTTCGACGGCCGCTCCTCAGGCACCACGCGCCGCGGTCCCCGCCGCGCCGACCTCCGTCGATGACTTGAAAAACGTCGCCGCGGCCATGGCCCTGGTGAAGGCCCATCGCCACTTCGGGCATATGGCCGCCCGGCTCGATCCGTTGGGGGGCGAGCCTCCCGGCGATCCCGCTCTCGATCCTGGACCCCTCGGCCTCACGCAGGAGGTGATGGCCCGCATCCCGACCGAGGTGCTGCGCTGCTACGTCCCGGGGAAGACACTGGCGGAAGCCTACCCCAACCTGCACGAGATCTACTGCGGCACGATCGCGTACGAAGTCGAGCACATCGGCAGCCACGAGCAGCGCGTCTGGCTGCGCCAGGTGATCGAGTCGGGGCTGCACCGCAAGCGTCAGTCGGCCGAGGCGAAGAAGAAGCTGTTCACCCGTCTCACCGCCGTCGAAGCGCTCGAGAAATTCCTGCATCGCGCCTACCTCGGCCAAAAGCGGTTCTCGATCGAGGGACTGGACGTCATGGTTCCGATGCTCGACCTCACGATCGAGCTGGCGGGCACCAACGGCGCGCGCGACGTGGTGATCGGCATGGCGCACCGCGGCCGCCTGAACGTGCTCGCGCACACCGTGGGACTGCCCTACGAGACGATCTTCGCCGAGTTCGAGGGCGGGCGGCACGTCGAGGAGACGTTGACTCCGGAAGGCGGCACGGGCGACGTGAAGTACCATCACGGCGCGAAGGGCACGACGCGTACGGCATTCGGCAAGACGATCACGGTCAGTCTCAGCCCCAACCCGAGTCACCTCGAAGCGGTGAACCCGGTGGTGGAAGGGCGCGCCCGGGCCGAGCAGACGAGCCGTCAGGGCGCCGAGGCGCACCACGACGGCACGGTCGCCGTGCCGCTCCTGATTCACGGCGACGCCGCGTTCCCCGGGCAGGGGGGCGTGCCGGAGACGTTCAACCTCGCGCGCCTCGCCGGCTACGCGACGGGAGGCACGATTCACCTGATCGGCAACAACCAGATCGGGTTCACGACCGACCCGCGCGAGGGACGCTCCACCGATTACTCGAGCGATCTCGCCAAAGGCTTCGACGCGCCGATCATCCACGTGAACGCCGACGACCCCGAAGCGGCGCTCGCCGCGGTGCGGCTCGCGATGATGTACCGCGAGAAGTTCCGCAACGACGTCGTCATCGACGTCGTTGGGTACCGGCGCCACGGGCACAACGAGGGCGACGAGCCGGCCTACACGCAGCCGTTGATGTACGAGCGCATCAAGCAGACGCCGACGGTGCGCGAGAAGTACGCCGCGCAGCTCGCCCAGGAAGGGGTCGTGAACCAGGCCGCCGCCCAGGCGGAATGGGATGCCGCCTATGCGCGGTTGCAGGAGGTGCAGCAGGCGCTGAAGGCGAGCCTCCAGGCGGGGACCGGCGGCGAGGAGCCGCGTCGCATCTCACAGCAGACGGCGGTGGAGCCTGAGACAGCGGTGCGCGCCGAGCTGCTCGCGACCCTGAACGAGCAGCTGCTCGCCGTTCCGGAGAGCTTCACCCCGAATCCCAAGCTGAAGAAGCAGCTCGATCGCCGGCGCGAGACGCTCGGGGCTTCGGGCGGCATCGAATGGGCGCAGGCCGAAGCGCTGGCGTTCGCGTCGCTGCTCGCCGAAGGCGTCCCGATCCGGCTCACCGGCCAGGACTCGGAGCGCGGGACGTTCAGCCAGCGCCACCTCGTGCTGCACGATGCGACGAACGGACGGCGCTACGCGCCGATCCAGCACCTCCCGGGCTCGCGCGCGCCCTTCGAGCTGCACAACAGTCCGCTTTCGGAGCTGGCGTGTATGGGCTTCGAGTACGGCTACGCCGTGGCGGCTCCCGAGGCGCTGGTGCTGTGGGAGGCGCAGTACGGCGACTTCGCCAACGGCGGCGAGGTGATTCTCGACCAGTTCATTTTTTCAGGACTGGCGAAGTGGGGCCAGACGTCGCGGCTGACGCTGCTGTTGCCACACGGGTACGAGGGCCAGGGACCCGAGCACTCGAGTGCGCGGCCGGAGCGGTTCCTCGCTCTCGGCGCCGAAGGCAATATTCGAGTCGCCAACTGCACCACGCCGGCACAGTATTTCCATCTGCTGCGGCGGCAGGCGCGGCACGGGGAAATCCGGCCGCTGATTCTGATGACGCCGAAGAGTCTGCTGCGGCTCCCCGCGGCGACCTCACGGCTCGACGATCTCACCCATGGCAGGTTCCAGCCGGTACTCGACGACGCGGCCGCCGCCGAGCGCCGTGACGCGATCACGCGGTTGGTGCTGTGCAGCGGCAAGGTCTACTATGACCTCATCGCCGCTCCAGCCCGCACCGCCGCGACGCATGTCGCGATCGGCCGGGTCGAGCTGCTGTACCCCTTCCCCGTCGCGGAGCTGACGGACCTGGTGAGCCGCTATCCGAAGCTCACGGAGATCGTGTGGGTCCAGGAAGAGCCCCGCAACATGGGGCCGCGCAAATTCATGCTGCCGGAGCTGCGCGACCTCACGCCGGAGGCCGTCGCGATCATGGACGTGTCTCGTCCGGAGCGGGCCAGCCCGGCCGAAGGTTATCCGGCCGCGCATCAGGCCGAGCAGGCGAGGATCGTGAGGGATGCTCTGGGTTGAAATGACGATGGCGCTCGTCCTCAGCAGCTCCGCTTTCTCTGAGGGTGCGTCGATCCCCGAGAAATTCACGTGCGACGGCGCGAATGTCTCGCCCGCCCTCACGTGGAGCGGCGCCCCCCCCTCGACGCAAACGTTCGTCCTCATCGCGGACGACCCGGACGCGCCCGCCGGCACCTGGGTGCACTGGGTGCTGTTCAACCTCCCCGCCAAGACCAACGCGCTCCCGGAGAACGTGGCGCGGGACGAAATGCTCCCGGCGCTGGGAAATGCGGCGCAGGGTCGCAACGACTTCAAGAAATTCGGCTATGGAGGACCCTGCCCGCCTCGCGGCCATCCGCATCGCTACTTCTTCAAGCTCTACGCCCTCGACACGTCACTCGGCCTCCACCCCGGCGCGACGAAAGCCCAGCTCGAAGCGGCGATGCAGGGTCATATCGTCGGTTCGGCTCAGCTCGTCGGCACGTACGCCCGCAAGCGGTGAGGATGACCGACCAACTCCTCGCCGTCATTCGCTACGTCGTCCTCGGCGCCTTTCTGCTCGCGGCCGTCCTGGCGTTGCTCGCATGGCTGGTGCGAACGCGAAAAGTCTCTCCGTTCAACGCCGTGGGGCGAGGAATGCGGCGGCTGACCGACCCGGTGATCAGTCCAATCGAGCGCCTCGTGGTCCGCCGCGGCGGCAATCCGGTCCAGGCGGGGTGGTGGCTCGTCATCCTCGTCGCCATCATCGGCGTCGTAGTTCTGGCTCTCGCTCAGTGGCTGATCGGGTCGTGGCGCAGTCTCGCCTTCGCGGCGGCGCAGGGGCCGCGTGCCCTGATCGCGACCGGTATCGACATCGTCTATTACGTGCTGGTCGTGGCGCTGTTCATCCGCGTGATCGGCGGCTGGTTCGGGTACTTCCGCTATACCCGCTGGATGCGGCCGATGTATTGGCTCACCGACTGGATCGTCGAGCCGCTGCGTCGCATCCTTCCTCCGATGGGCCAGCTCGACTTCAGTCCCCTCGTGGCGTGGCTCCTCCTGATGGTGCTGCGCGCGTTCGTCGAGCAGGTGCTGCTCTGAAGACGCCGCCGGCCATCGGCTTTCGGCTATCGGCTTGAAACCGTTCGCGCGAGTGGTCGTGCGTGTCGTCCCACGAGCCAGTGTCACCGAGGTTGTGGGGCGGCACAGCGATGCTGTGCGCATTCGAGTCGCGGCGCCGCCCGTCGACGGGGCGGCGAACGACGCGCTGGTCCGTTTTCTTGCGAAGCGGCTCGGCGTTCCCCGTGCCGCGGTGCGCATCATCCGCGGTGACACCTCCCCCCGAAAGACGGTCACTATAGAAGGGCTTACGAACGAAACCGCCCTCCACCGACTGCTGGAGAACACGTGAGACTGCTCAAGTCGCTCGTCAGCTTCGTCGTGGCGACGCTGGTCGGCGTCCTCGGCAATCAGCTGTTCGGGGCATTCGGCCTGGTCGTGGGCTTCGTCGCGGGCGGCGTCGCGGCGTGGTGGGTTGCCCGCCGGGTCATGGATGGCTGACGGACGAAAGCCGGTCGCTGCTCTTGAAGACGCGGAATAAGTAGAACAGCGACGGCACGAGCACGAGCGCCCCGAGCACGAGCGCTGCGATCACCAGGTGCAGCGTAGCGGCCGGAGCCGCCGCGGCGGCGATCGTGAGATCGGGCGGGACCAGGTACGGATACTGGCTCCACGCCCATCCCCAGAGCACCAGCGAGACCTGAACGACGGCGGCGAGACGCGCCAGCGCGTAGCGCCGCCGGACGAGCGCCGTCAGCGCGCCGATCGCCATGACTCCCGTCAACAGCTGAAACGGCACCGCCCACCGTGAGCCGATGAGACCGTGCCGCATCAAGGGGGCGCTCGGCGCGGCCGCCACGAGCGCCGCCAGCGCGGCGGCAGCGACCGCAATCCCGCACGCGATCGCGCGATACCGGAAATCCTCGCGCAGCGCTCCCTCGGGTGCCTCGAGCGTGAGGTAGGTGGCGGCGAGGAAAGCGAAACAGGCGAGCGTCACCACCCCGACGCTGAGCGGGAATGGGGCGAGCCACGGCCGGACGTAATGCGCGACGAACGACGCCTCATTTGCTGTCCCAGCGGCCCCGACGGCGCCCGACGCCACCGCGCCGAGCGCCGTCCCGAGCAGGAGCGGTGTCGCGAGGCTCGCGACCGCGAAGACGCGCCCCCAGCGTCGCTGCACCGCGTCGCGGTCGCCGCCGTATCCGCGGAACGCGAACGCCGATCCCCGCAGCACGATGCCGATCAGCACGCCCGTCAGCGGCAGGTTGAGCGGCACCACGATGCGGGCGAACGCCGCCGGAAAGCAGGTGAAGAGCAGTACGATGGCGAGGATCAGCCACACATGGTTCGCCTCCCACACCGGCCCGATCGCCTGCGCGATCAGCTGCCGCTGCGCTTCCTTGCGCGGCCCCCGGGCGAGCAGGTCCCACACCCCACCACCGAAATCGGCGCCGCCCAGCAACACATAGGCGTTGAGCGCCACGACGAACGTCCCGGCGAGGAGCACGGAGCTCACCCTTTCGCCCCCTCGAACTCACCAGTGTGCATCGGGCTGCGCACGATCTGCCGCGACAGGAGCACCGTCACCACGGCGGCGAGAAAGACGTAGATGAGGGCGAAGACGCCGGTGCGCCACAGCTGCCCCGGCATCGGCGTCACCGCGTCGGCGGTGCGCAGCACGCCATAGATGATCCACGGTTGCCGCCCCAGCTCGGTCACCATCCACCCGGTCTCGATCGCGATGAACCCCAGCGGTGCCCCGATCACGACCGCGCGCAGGAATAGGCGGCGCCGGGACAGATCGGCGCGCCGCAACGCCAACCACCCCGCCCACAGTCCCACGAGCGCCATGTACGTTCCGCACGCGACCATCACGTCGAATGAGAGGTGCACCGCCGGGAGATTGGGCCACTGGTCGCGCGGGACCGAATCGAGCCCCATCACGGTGGCCGCGGGGTCACGAAACGCGAGCAGCGACAGCGCATACGGCACCGCAATCCCGAAGCGGGTACGCCGCGACTCGGCGTCGGGCCAGCCGCCGAGCGTGATCGGGGCGTGCGCCTGTGTCTCGAACAGCGCCTCCATCGCGGCGAGCTTCGCGGGCTGGTGTCGCGCCACGGTGGTCGCCGCGTAGTCGCCCGAGACCGGCTGGAGCACGGCGGCAGGCGCTCCCACGACGAGCGCGATGGTCAAGGCATACCGATGAAACGGCGCACGGCGTCCGCGCAGCATGAGGAACGCGTGGATCCCGGCCACCGCGAATCCCGTCGCTGCGTAGGCCGCGAGCGTCATGTGCAGGACCTGCGCCGGCGCCGCCGCGTTCGCCATGGCGGCGATGGGATGGACGTTCGCCGGCGCTCCGTTCACCAGCTCGAATCCCGCCGGAGTGTTCATCCAAGCATTCGCCGTCACGACAAACACGCCGGAGAGTGCTCCGCTCACGGCGACCATCACTCCGGCGAAGCTGTGCGCGCGCGGCGACACCCGCTCCCACCCGTAGAGATAGACGCCGAGGAAGATGGCTTCGGTGAAGAACGCGAACCCTTCGAGGGAAAACGGCATGCCGATGATCGCGCCGGCAAAGCGCATGAAGGTGGGCCACAGGAGACCCAGCTCGAACGAGAGCACGGTGCCCGACACGGCCCCGACGGCGAACAGGATGGCCGTGCCGCGGGCCCAGCGTTTCGCGAGATCGAGATAGATGGGATCGCCGCTCGTGCGCCAGCGCCGCTCGGCGACTACCATCATCACCGGCATCGCGATCCCCACCACCGCGAAGATGATGTGGAAGGCGAGCGACATCCCCATCTGGAACCGCGCGGCGAGAAGGTCGGCCATGGGTGAGAAACTACACGCCTTTCTGTTACGGACGCCCAGCGCTAGATTTTGCAACGCAGCTGTTCTCGTGGCGATTTGCGGCTATTGCGGCCACGTAAAACATCCCGCTAAAACGCCGACCTGGTGAATGCCACAATGCCAAGACCCCGTCGTTGGACTGTGCTGCTCGCGGCTGCTTGCGTCCTTCCGTCGACGCGAGCGGTGGCGCAGCGTGTATCGGCCGACAGCAGCGTGCGGCGCACGACGCTCGACAACGGCCTGCAGGTGATCGTGGCGGAGAATCACTCCGTTCCCATCGTCACCGTCCTCGTTGCCGTGCACAACGGCGCGATGACGCAGGACCCGGGCGACCAGGGTCTCGCGCACCTCTACGAGCACCTGCTGTTTCGCTCCTACAAGGGCGATCCCGACGCCTTCGCGATCGAAGCGACCGACCTCGACGCCGAATGGCAGGGCACGACCGGCGAGGAAGTCGTCACCTACTATCTCGCCGTGCCCTCGAAGAACGCGATCAAGGGAGTCGCCCTGCTCGGGCGGCTGGTTCAGCAGGCTCGCTTCAACGCGCGCGATCTGAAGGACGAGCGTCCGGTCGTCCTGGACGAGCTGCTCCGCGACGAATCCGACCCCGAGCAGGCGCTGGAGCGTCAGGCGTCACGGATGCTCTGGGGCACGTCGTGGAGCCGCAAGGACGCCGGCGGCGACAGCGCGTCGCTCCGGGGCATCGCGCTCACCCGCCTGCAAGAGGCCTACGGCAGGTACTATGTCCCGAACAACGCGGCGCTGATCGTCACGGGCGACGTCTCCGCCGCCGCTGTCTTCGCCGCCGCGCGGGAGCAGTTCGGACCCTGGGAGAAGGCCGCCAACCCCTTCGTCGAGCCACTCCCGCCAATCGCACCCCTGACGACCAGCAGCGCGCTGTTGATGGGGAAGCCGGTCAACCACGCCACGGTGCTCGTGAAGTTCCGCGGCCCCAGCGCGGGACAGGATACGATCGCGCCATATGCGATCGACATGCTGTGCGATGTGCTCAATGAGCACGGCTCCACCTTCCAGCGACATCTGGCCGGGAGCGGCCTGTTTCAGTCGGTGTCCTGCGGCTACGAGACGCTGGCGCACGTCGGGCCGATCACCTTCCACGGTCAAACGACGCCGGAGCGCGCGCCGTCCGCTTTGTCGGCGTTGCTGCGCGAGCTCGATCAGCTGAGCGGGCTGGACGGCGTGGCCGACGAAGACATCGCGATCGCCCGGAAACGCCAGCGGGTGAACAGCGCGCTCGCCGTGGAGTCGAGCTATGCCCTTGCCCCGCTCCTGGCCCGGTGGTGGGCGGTCGGCGGCACCGAAGCCTACGAACGCTATGACGATCGTGTCACGGCGCAGCGGCTGGTCGATTTGAAGGACGTCGCCGCGCTGTTCGTCTCGTCGCAGCCGAGAGTCATCGCCGTGCTGGCCCCACCCGAGGTCATTCCGAGCCTGCAGGCGGCCCTGCGCCCCGCCGCGGGGGCGATCGAGCGTGCCCCATGAGCGCCACCCGCGTGGGACTCGTGGTACTCTCGGGCCTGGCAGCCGCGGCCCCGCTGCGCGGCATCGATCCGGACTCGCTCACGACCATGCGACAGGTATCGGGGCTGCAGATCATCCAGCGCATCAACCGCAGCAGCGACCTCGTTGCGGTATCGCTCTATTTGCTCGGCGGCACGCGCCAGCTCAGCGACCGCACCGCGGGAATCGAAGCGTTGTTACTGCGTGCGGCGGAGTACGGCACGGAACACTTCCCCGGCGCCGAGTCGCAGCGCGCGATGGCGCGCACCGGCGCCCTGGAGGTGCTCGACCCCGAGGCCGATTGGACGCTGGCGGGGTTCATCGTGCTGCGTCCGGATCTCGATTCCGCCTGGACGGTCTTCGCCGATCGGCTGACGCACGCGACGCTCGACCCCGACGCGGTGCGCCAGGCCCGCGAGCAGATGCTCACCGAGGTGCGGCGACGCTTCGCGGATCCGGATGCCCGCATTCGGGTGATCGCCAACCAGGCCGCGTTCACCGGCCACCCCTACGCGCTCGATCCCGAGGGCAGCGAGCAGTCGCTCGGCGCCATCGACCGGAACGATCTGGCGGTGTACGCCCGCACGCTCGTGACTTCCCGCATGCTGCTGGTGGTCGTCGGCAATGTGGACACGGCCACCGTCAGCGCCCTGGTGACGCGAACCCTCGGCGCGCTGCCGCATGGTGACTACAAGTGGACGCTGCCCCCCGGACTCCCGCACCAGGACCGGAGCCACTGGCTGATCGAGTCCCGCGACCTGCCGACGAACTACATCCTCGGCTACTTCACCGGCCCCGCCGTGTCGAGCCCCGATTACGCGGCATTCCGCGTCGCCACCGATCTCCTGTCGAGCCGGTTGTTCGAGGTGATCCGCGTGCAGCACGGCCTGTCGTATTCCGCATACGCTCCGTTCCTGGAGCGCGCCATGGGCGTGGGCGGGGTGTATGCGAGCACGGCGAAGCCGGAAGACGTGCTTCCCCTGATGTACGACCAGATCCGGGACCTGGTGGGGGAGCAGTACGACAGCTTCCTGCTCCACAAGTTCATTACGTCGTTTCGAGTGGAATACATCTCGCGCAACGCGTCCGACCAGGACCAGGCGGATCTGCTCGCCCGCGCCGAGCTGTATCTGGGGGACTACCGCCAGACCGACCGCTTTCTTCAGCAGGTGTATCGGGTCGACGGCGAAGACGTGCAGCGCGTGGCGAACCGCTATATGCGCGTCATCCAGTGGGCGTACATCGGCAACACCGCCCGCATGGAAGGGCACTGGTAGCCGCGTGGCGACACTGCGCAGTCTCCTCGACGACGGTCGCGTCCACCTGTTCGATGGCGCGATGGGAACGATGCTGTACGCGAAGGGATTCTTCCTCAACGTCTGCTACGACGAGCTGGTGCTGAAGCAGCCGCGCCTCGTGCAGGACGTGCACGAGGAGTACGTCCGCGCCGGCGCCGAGATCCTCGAGACCAACACCTTCGGCGCGAACCCCGTGAAGCTCGGCACCTACGGCCTGGCGGAGCAGACCGACCAGATTAACCGGGTGGCCGGCGAGGTGGCGCGGCGCGCCGCGGGTGAGCGCGCCAGCGTGGTCGGGGCGATCGGGCCGCTGGGGCTGCGCCTCGAGCCGTTCGGCCCCACGTCCGCGGCCGAGGCCCAGGCGTACTTCCGGGCGCAGGTGGACGGGTTGCTCGCCGGCGGGGTCGACGGTTTCGTGCTCGAGACATTCAGCGACACGAGTGAGGTCCATGCCGCGTTGTGCGCGGTGCGCGACGCCTGCGATCTCCCCGTCGTGGCCCAGATGACGATCGGCACGGATGGACTGACCGCCTACGGCACGGCGCCGGAAGATTTCGCCGCGGCGCTGGCGTCGTGGGGGGCCGACGTCATCGGCGTGAACTGCTCGGTGGGACCGGCGGGGATCCTCGAAGCCGTGGAACGGATGGTGAAGGCGACCGACCGGCCCCTGTCGGCGCAGCCGAACGCCGGCCTCCCCCGGGACGTCGGCGACCGCAAGATCTACCTCGCGAGTCCCGAGTACGTCGCGAGCTACGCGCGCCGGCTGGTCGAGGCCGGCGCGCGCTTCGTCGGCGGGTGCTGCGGCACGACGCCGGAGCACATCAAGAAGATGCGCGACTACCTCGCGAGCGTGGCGCCGCGGCGCGCTTCCCTCGTGGTGTCGCGCACCGAGATCCAGCCGCCCGCCGGCGTGACGCCCGTGCCGCTGCCCGAGCGCAGCCGCTGGGGCCGCAAGATCGCCGCCGGAGAATTCGTGACGTCGGTCGAGATCGTCCCTCCGAAAGGGGTCGACCCGTCGCCGATGCTGGCGCAGTGCCGCGCGCTGCAGGCGGCGGGGATCGATGCGGTGAACGTCCCCGACGGCCCGCGCGCGCAGAGCCGCATGGGCGTGCTGCCGAGCGCGCTGCTGATCGAGCGCGAGACCGGCATCGAGACAGTGATTCACTATTGCTGCCGCGACCGCAACCTCCTGGGGATGCTGTCCGACATTCTGGGCGCGGCGGCCGCGGGGTTGCGCAACATCCTCGTGATCACCGGCGACCCGCCCAAGATGGGTCCCTACCCCGATTCGACCGCCGTCTTCGACATCGACTCGATCGGGCTCACCAACCTCGTCTACCGCCTCAATCACGGACTCGACCCGGGGAACAACCCGATCGGCGGCGCGACCCGGTGGGTGATCGGCGTGGGGGTGAACCCGGCGGCGGTGGATGTCGACCGCGAGCTGTCCCGTTTCCACTGGAAGGTCGACGCCGGCGCGGAATTCGCCGTGACGCAGCCGGTGTTCGATCCGCGGCAGCTGGAAGCGTTCCTGGAGCGCGTCGCCTCCTACCGCATTCCCATCGTGGCCGGGATCTGGCCGCTGATCTCATCCCGCAATGCGGAATTCCTCGCCAACGAGGTACCGGGCGTGTCGGTGCCGGAAGAGGTGCTGGCACGGATGCGGGCGGCGCAGGAGAAAGGGAAGGAAGCGGCGCTGGCCGAAGGGGTCGCCATCGCGCGCGAGATGCTGGCGCGCGTGCGGCCGCTGGTGCAAGGGGTCCAGATCAGCGCGCCGTTCGGGCGCGTGGATGTAGCGCTCGACGTGCTGCGCTAGCGCAACGTGCCGCGACTGCCGCGATACCGCGGCGGTACGGTACGGTGACCGGAAAGTTGCCGCCGTCTGGTTGGTTTGCTCCGTGTCGACTGTTGTATCCCCCCCGACCGGAGGCAACTCCCCATGACCCGGCAGTCCTCGCTCAGCATCGCGCTGTCGCTTCTCGCCCTCGTCGCCGCCTGCAGCCCCGACGCTCCGTCCAGTCCCACGAGCGTGCGCGCTGTTGCCAGCGCGACGGTCGCGGACGCCGACGCGGGTGCGACGTACGCCGTGATCGGCGATATGCCCTATGGCCAGCACAAACTCGACTCGCTCCCGCAGCTCATTGCCCTGATCAATTCTGATCCGGCCGTTCAGCTCGTGATCCACGTCGGCGACATCAAGTCGGGAAGTAATTCCGATTGCAACGACACCTACTTCGCGACGATCAAAGGGCTGTTCGATACCTTCGAAGACCCGCTCGTCTACACCATCGGCGACAACGAGTGGACCGATTGTCACAAGGCGATCAAGAACAACGGGCTCTACACACCGACTGAGCGGTTGCAGGCGATCCGCACGCTGTTCTTCCCGGTCGCCGGGCAGACCCTCGGCCTCACCCCGCGGACGGTGTTCAGCCAGGCCAATGACCCGAACCACTCCGCTTTCGTGGAAAACGTCTGGTGGTCCCAGAGCGCCGTCGTGTTCGCGGCGCTGAACATCACCGGCAGCTTCAACGATCTCGCGCCGTGGAGCGCCACCCCGCTCCCCTGGCTCGTCACTCCCCCCGACATGCCGGCCGATTGGGCGAGCTACCCGTCGCAGGCCGACGAGTTCGCCGCCCGCGCCCAGGCCAACAGCGACCTGATCGCACAGACGTTCGCCACCGCGACGCAACGTAACGCGCGCGGCGTGGTGCTCGCCTTCCAGGCGGATATGTGGGATCCGGCGGAGTTCGTGAAGGATTCGCTGACGTTCCGAGCCGGGTTTACCGCATTGGTGCAGCAGATCGGCACGCTGGCGGCCCAGTTCGGCCGGCCCGTGCTGCTGCTCGAGGGAGACTCCCACGTCTGGCGGGTCGACACGCCGTTCACGCCCGGCGCTACACAATTCGGGATGTACGCGAATACGCCCGTGGCTCGGAACGTCACGCGGCTGGTGGTCGACGGCTCGAGCAGCCCGACGTCCTACACCCGCCTCACCATCAATCCCGCGAAGAACGGGCAACTCTTCACCCTGACGCGCGTGCCGCTCGTGCCGGGGCACTAGCCTTCAGTGGCCGGCGGCCAGTGGCCGGTGGTTGGTGCTCACCGGCCACTCGCCACTGGCCTCAGGCCACTGTTGCTAGAAGCTCAGCTCGAACCCTACCCGCGCCTGACGCGGCAGGCCGTACAGCGTCTGCGGCCCGCGGAACCGCTGGTAGAAGGCGTTCAGGGCGTTGGTCTGCTCGTCCAGCGTGTAAACGCCGTCTCCGTTGCCGAAGCGACGCTCCACCTGGCGCAACACGGCGCAATCGACCGGGCCGGCGGTCGAGCCCGTCCACGTCGCGCACCCCGGCACCAGATCGACCGCACCACTCGACAGCAAGTGGCCGTTCTGCTGGGCCTCGATGCGAAGCCCCGAATACTCGGGGCTCAGGACGTTGGTCTGGAACAGCGGATTCACGACGTCCCCGGTTTCCGCATAGAGCGCGACGACGTTCCTGAAGTTGAACAGGTTGCGCACGTCCGCGAACGCCGTCACGTCCGCGCGACCGACCCGGAATCCCTTGTTCAGCCGCAGGTCGACCAGCTTCGTCCACGGCATCGTGGACGAATTGATCGGCTCGGCGGCGTTCGCGACGAGGCCGAACGTCGACCGCGGCGCCGTGACCCCCGCGCCCGAATTGAGCATCCGGGTGTAGGGGAGGCCGCTCACCGCCTGGAAGGTGGCGAACAGCCCGAAATTCTCGAAGATCGCGCCCAGCGTCGTGCCCTTGTTCCACCCCGCCGGAACGCTGAGCGTCAGCGCGCCGACGAAGTTGTGGGCGCGGTTGTCGTCGGTCGGGAGCGGCTGCTCCGGCGGCGGCACCTGATCCCCCGTGACCTGACTGATCTGCCGCGCTCCCGTCCGCAGGTAGGAGAACGGATCGGAACCCGTGCTGCGCGCCACCTGGAAGGTGTAACTGCCGGCGAAGTCGAGCCAGCTGCCGACGCGCTTGTCGAGCTTGAAGTCGATGCCGCGCGCGTATCCGAAGTCGGCGGTGGTCAGCACGTTCACGTTCAGCGTCGAGCCCGGGTCGGCGGGATCGTCGTACGGCCTGATCCGGTACGCCAGGTCCGAAACGAAGTTCTTGTTGTACGCCGACACGTCCAGCACCAGATCCGGGCTGAACGCGTGCCGCACGCCGAACTCGAACTGGATCGTCTTGCCGAAGCCGACGTCGCGTCCGAACGCGTCGTTCGTGTTCGTGAACGACAGATCGTTGTTCGTGCCCGACAGCATCGTGACGAAATCCGGCGTCTGCACCTGATGCGAGTAGGACAGCCGGAAGTCGGTCTTCTCGGTGATTGGGAACGACACCCGCAGGCGCGGGCTGATCGTATGGTGCGCCTGCGAGGGCGTGAACACCGACGCCACCGACGCCTGGTACGCCGCGTCGTTCGTCGCCGCACCGGTCTGCCACGCCGGGTTGGAGAAGATGCGCCCCGGCGTCGTCGGGAAGAGCGCCTTGGCGTTCATGTAGTCCCAGCGCGCCCCCAGCTCGAGCACCACGTCGCCGAGATCGAGCCGGTCGGCGGCCCACACCGCGTCGGTGACGGGATGCGCCACGAACGCGCTCATGAAGATCTGGGTGAGGAAGCCGCCGGTCCAGTACGCCAGGTCGGTCTGCTTCGCCTCGGCCCCGAAATTGAACCGATGGAAGCGGTTCGCCTGCCAGTCGACCTGCACGAACTCGCGGTAGCGGTTTTCCTGGTACACCGCCGACCCGAAGGCTCCCACGCCGAAGCCGGCGGTCGGGAACGAGGTGATCGTATTCGACCCGTTCAACCCGTAGGGGTTGATGCGGTACGGCTGCACGTTGCGCAGGTCGGTCTGATTGAGATACGGCACGCGCAGCCCGGTGTTGGTGCGGATATTCCTGATGATCTGATCGCTGATCGGGAACGGCATGACCGACACCCCGGCGAACCGCAGCGGGGAGAAGTCGAGCCCCAGGGCCGGGCTGCGCGTCGCCAGCTCGTCCTCCGGATCGAGCGGCCCGGTGATGCTGTCGTTCTGTCCCCAGCTCAGGTTGATGTTCAGCGCCAGCTCACGCTCGGCGCTCTTGAAGAACGAGTGGTTGAGGTTCAACACCGCGAGCCGCTGCCAGGCATGGAAGCCGCCGTACAGCGCCGGATCGCCGATCAGGGCGCCGGGCGTGAAGCGCCCCTGTTGTCCGGTCGCGAGGCCGGTGAGGGCGATGCTCGAGCCGCTGCCGTACGAATACGACAGCTTGCCCTGCGCCTGGAGGTTGTCGTTCCAGTTCATCGGAAGGCGGAGGCCCTGGCAGGCGAAGCCGGAGTTCTTCGCCGGGTTGCAGCTGCCGCTGTATTGCACGAAGGTGGGGATCCCCACGGTCCTGCCGTCACCGTCCTGCACCGTCGTGTCGAGGCCGCCCATGACGTAGGTCGGAATCTTGTCCTGATCGCTCGACCCGAAACCCGAGAGCTGGCCCTGCACCACACCCGAGACGAAGAACCGCAGATTGGGAATGGCCGGTACCGGACCGCCGAGCGATCCTTCGAAGCGGTTGAACCCGACGCTCAGGGAGTTCCCGAACGGCTCGTCGGTCTGGTAGTTGAGCGCGCCCTGGAGCTTCGAGCCGCCCGCCCGGGTGGTGAACGACACGACGCCCGACTGCGCGTCGCCGAACTCGACGCCCATCGCCCCGGTCGTCACCGACGCTTCTTCCACGGCGTTGGTCCCGACGGTGATCGCCTGCCCGCCGGTCTGCTGGCTGCGCACCGGCGCGCCGTCGATGTAGACGTTCTGCTCCCCGGGGCGGCCGCCGCGGATCGACACGCCGAGACCCGATCCGGACTCCACGACGCCCGGTTGCAGCGCGATGACGTTGCGTACGTCGTCGACGGGCAGGCTGTTGATCGCCTCACCCGACACGATCGACTTCGAAGCGACTTCGTCGCGCGGCACGATGGGATTCGCGGCGGCGATCACGTTCACCACCCCCACGGTCACGGCCGCCGGCGACAGCTTGACGTCGAGGGTGAGCGTCTGGCCGCCGAGCACGCGCACGTTCTGGATCTCGGCGGGGGCGTACCCGATGAATTGCGCGCGCAGCGTGAAGCTGCCCACCGGGACGTTGTTGAGGAAGTAATAGCCTTTGGCGTCCGTCAGGGCGCCGAACGAGGTTCCGACGATGATGACCTGGGCGTTCGCCAGTCCGCCGCCCGCCTGGTCCGTCACCGTACCCTCGACCTTGCCGGTCGTCTGCTGCGCCGCGAGTGGCAGCGCCGCGAGGGCGACGGCGAGGAGTTGAGCGAAAAGCGTCCGCACACAACGTGTCATGGCAAGCGTCCTCCAGGATGGGGGTGGAGAGGCCAGTGAGGCGACGCTAGCGCACCGGGGGAGGGGCAGACAACGGGACTGCGACGAACGGCGATCCCGCACGACGGATGCGTCGCCGAGCGGGATGGGCGCGGCCGCTCGCCGGCGTTACCGTTTCGTCGTGCCGGGACGGCGATTCGTCGCAGTCGCCTTGTTCGGACGTCGCAGCCGATGTCGATTGTCCGTTTATGGCCACCACCGCGCGACGCGCCGTCGCGATCGGCGCCTTCGCCGTCGCCACCCTCGACATGCTGGATTGCGTCGTCGTGTATGGACTGCTGCGCGGCGTCACCGCGACGCAATGCTTCCAGGGCGTCGCATCGGGATTGCTCGGCCGCGCATCGTTTCAGGAAGGCTGGTCCACCGTCCTGCTCGGCGGAGTGCTGCACCTGTTCAATGCCACCGTGATTGTCACCGTCTACTCCCTGGCCAGCCGTCGCATCCCGCTCCTCACACGCCGGCCGGTGCTCAGCGCCGTCGTGTACGGCTGTCTCGTCTTCGTGGTGATGAATTTCGTCGTGGTCCCGCTGTCGGCGGCGGGCGTCATGCGAATCACGCTGGTGAACCTGGTGAATGGCTTCCTCGGCCACATCATTGCCGTGGGGCTTCCCTGCCTCTGGGTCGTCCGGGCTACCCGCCCGCGCGAGCCCGTCGCCGCGTGAGGCACCCGCTTCACCTACCGTCTCAGGCCCGCGCGGCCCATCTTCTCGCTGCATGAATCCCAGCGTCGCCCGCCGGCCGATCCCCTGGGGGCTGATCTTCGGGGCGTGGACGGCGTACGGCGTCGTGCAGGCCGCCGAAGGGTTCATCAACTACCAGATTCGCGGTACTCCGGTGCTGTGGTGGCAGCCGCTGCTGGCGCAGCTGCCGCAGGCATTCGTCTGGGCGCTCGCCACGCCGGGCATCATGTGGCTGGGGCGGCGCTTTCCGATCGTGGGACCGCGCTGGCCGCAACACGTCGCGCTGCATCTCGTGATCAGCGTTTCCTTCGTCTTCCTGCAGGACGTGGGCTACGCCTACCACATCTCGAACATCTGGCCATCGCCGCGGCCGGTCTTGGCGATGGCCTTGCAGCTGTTCGTCGTGTGGGCGCTCTCCGACGGGATGTTGTACTGGATGGTGCTGGTCGTGACCTACGCGGTCGATCACTATCGCCGCTTCCGGGAACGCGAGCTGACGGCCGCCCAGCTCGAGACGCAGCTCGCCCAGGCCGACCTGCAGGCGCTGAAGATGCAGCTGCAGCCGCATTTCCTGTACAACGCGCTGCACACCATCGGCTCGCTCGTCCGCACCGGGGACCGCGAGAATGCCGTGCGAGTCGTGGCCGGCCTCGGCGGGCTGCTGCGGCTCGTGCTCGACCACGCCGCGCAGCAGGAGGTGCCGCTCAAGCAGGAGCTCGATTTCATCCGCAGCTATCTCGAGATCGAGCAGATCCGGTTCCGCGACCGGCTGCAGGTGACGATTCAAGCGGAGCCCGACGTCCTGGACGCCAAGGTGCCGCACCTCATCCTGCAGCCGCTGGTCGAAAACGCGATCCGCCACGGCATCGCTCCCCATCTGTTCGCCAGCAAGGTGACGGTCGCGGCGCGCCGCACCAACAGCCGGCTGGAGCTCGTGGTGCGCGACGACGGACCGGGCACCGGCGTGGGCGATACGGCGCGCCCCGGGATCGGGCTCAGCAACACGCGCGCCCGGCTCACCCGGCTGTACGGCGACGATTTCGGCCTCGCGGTCGAGAACGCCGCCGGCGGCGGGCTCGAGGCCCGCCTCGAGCTGCCGTTCGCCCTCGCCCCTGTCGACTGGGTCGGAGAAGCATGACCACCGCGCGGGCCGGCATCCGCGCGCTCATCGTGGACGACGAGCCCGCCGCCCGGGACGCGATCCGCTCGCTGCTCGCCGGCGATGCGGACATTCACATCGTGGGCGAGTGCGCCGACGGCCGCACGGCGCTGCGCGCCATCGCCAGCACGTCCCCCGATCTGCTGTTTCTCGACGTGCAAATGCCGGAGATGGACGGGTTCACGATGCTGCGCCAGCTCGAACCGGAGCGCCTGCCGGTCGTCGTTTTCGTGACCGCCTTCGATCAGTACGCGCTGCGCGCGTTCGACGTGCACGCGACCGACTACCTGCTGAAGCCGTTCGACGACGACCGCTTTCGCGAGGCGGTGTCGCGCGCCAAGCAGAGCGTACGCGCCGGACAGCTGGGACGGCTGAGCGAGGAGCTGCGTGCGCTGCTCGACGGCGTTGCGTCCCCGGCCGCGGCCTCCCGGCCCGCCGCGCCCGGCGGCCCGTACTTGAAACGCCTCGTGATCAAGTCGGGCGGACGCGTCACGCTGCTCAACGTGCGTGACATCGACTGGATCGAAGCGGAAGGAGACTACGTCAAGATCCACGTCGGCAAGGCGTGGCACCTGCTGCGCGAGACGATGAAGCGCCTCGAGGCGCAATTCGACCCGGCGCGCTTCGTCCGCATCCATCGCTCCACCATCGTCAATGTCGAGCGCATCAAGGAGCTGCAGCCCTACTTCCGCGGCGAGTACGTCGTCATCCTGCAGGACGGCAAGAGCCTCAAGCTGTCCCGCGGCTACAAGGAGCACCTCGAATCGGTGCTCGGACGGAAATTCTAGGACGCCACCCTTCACCACGGGACCGCTCATGCCGCAGCTGCTCCGCTGCTTCGTGCCGCTCGCTCTCGCCTGCTCGTGCGCACCTGCCTCGCGGACGGTGGACCTCGCGCAAACCCGCAACGCGCTGCGGGACGCCGACCGTGCCTTCAACCAGGCGACGGCCCAGCGGCGCGCCGACGGCTGGATGCAGTTCATGGCGCCCGACGGCGCGCTGATCCGGCCCGCCGGCACGCTCACCGGCTCCGCGGTGCGCGAGGCCATCACAAACATGTTCGCCGACACCTCGTTCACCCTGACCTGGGAGCCGGTGCAGGCCGACGTCGGTGGCAGCGGCGATCTGGGATACACGATCGGGCACTGGGTGGCGCACTATCGCAACGACAAGGGCGTCCCGGCGAGCAGCACGGGACGCTACCTGACGATCTGGAAGCAGCAGTCCGATCGCTCGTGGAAGGTGGTGCAGGATATCGGTGTGACGGATCCGGCCCAGGCGGCGCAATAAGCGCCCCTTGGAGCGCTCGCCGATTCAGAGCTCAATGTGCCAGCGTCGGCACTGCCCCCAGTCGCTGCAGCGCCGCGATCGAGGGTCGGAACCCCGGATCGATCGCGACCGCCTGCCGGTACGCGGCGATCGCCTCCTCTCGCTTCCCCGCGGCCAGCAGCGCTTCGCCGAGACTGTCGAAGGCGTTGGCCGACCGTGCATAGACGCGGGTATTGACCAGCAGCACATCGACCGCCGGCCCCGTCTTGCCCTCGCCGAGCAGCCGATAGCCGAGCGCATTGATCTCGGCCTCGAGCGAACGGAAGCGGTTGACGACGGCATCCTGCGCCGCACGCAACGCGCGCTCCGCGCCCGCCGGATCCCCCGCCGCGACGAGGCGATCCACCGACTCCGCAACCGGCGGTGCCGTATCCGGGGTGAGAATCGCCGTCCAGGCGGGATCGATCCCCCGGCGGTAGTCGGTCGAGGTCAACGGCGTGTAGATCGCCGGCGGGACGAACGAGCGGGTGTCGAACTCATTGGGCGCCTGATGAAACACCGAGGAGATCTGAACGGTGAGGTGACTCACCGGGAGGTCGAGCGGCCGGTGATCCCCGTACTGGCTGGGGCGCTGCCCGCTCGGCTCGCCGACCAGCGTCGCTTGCGTCCACCATTCGAGCAGATTGGTGAACTGCTGTCCGGCGGAAAAGGTGCGGCGGCCGATCACGACGAACAGCCGGTCGGACCGGTTGAGCGCCGGCCGCGCGAGGATCTGCTGGATCGGATAGCGGTTGAGGAATCCGTTGCCGCCGAGGTTTTCGCGCAAGTCGATCACGACCCGCCGCGGCGCGGCGGAATCGACCAGCGCGAACACCTGATCCCAGAGCGCGCGATTGCTGTTGGACTGCGGGCCGGGGACCACCGCGCGCAGCGACACGTACAGCGAGCGGGTCGTCGAATCGATCACCCACCAGAACGGCTGGTCGGGACGCTGCTCCCATAAGGGCGCAGGACCCTGTCGCATCGAGACCCAGCGGTGCATGTCGATCGGCACCGGCCCGTGCGCTTCGCTGAAGCGCCCCGCCGGCGCGATGCGGACGGTGTCGATGCGGCCGTCGCGCTCCACGACGAGCGGGAGTCGCTCTACGTCGGACGCCAGCCCCAATCCGTCCACGATCTCGGGAATCGTGAGCCAGAACGGACCCCACGCGCGGACCCACCAGTCGTTCTCGTGCGGGACGATCGCCGCCACGCGATCCAACGCCTGCTCGCTCGTCACCGCACCGATCCGCAGCACCTTGGCGCCGACGAGGCCGGCGGCACTCGAATCGGCGCGGCGCACGAACAGTCCGTCGTCGAAGCTGTAGAGCTCGATCGGGTAGTAGCGCAGACCCAGCGACGGCGTCGGCTCGACCGTGGTATGCGCGTCGCCGACCATGGCGACGAGCCGCAGGATGCCGACGAGGGCCTGATTGCGGGTCAGCCCGGGGAGACGGCGGTCGAGGTCTCCTGTCGCTGAATCCCACAGGGCCCGCGTGATCCAGTGAAAGGCGTCGGGGTGGCGTTGCGGCAGCTCCCGCGCCAGCAGCGTCACATCGGCCCGCCAGTCGATCCCGCGCCGGCCGTCCGGCGCCTGCCCTGCCAGGGTCGCCCCACTGCAGGCGATGATCCAGATGATCGTTCGCTTCATGTCAGCCCCGTCCGTGTGCGCCGCGCCCGGTGGCGGTGAATGTTAGAATTGGACATGCCGAAACCGCAGCCGTCCACCCTCGACCGGCTGGTCGATCGCAAGCCGCGCGACGACGAGATCGACGTCTTCGGGTTGACGCACACCGGGCTGGTGCGGGAGGTCAACCAGGACAACTTTCTCATCGCCGGGATGCGGAAGCAGATGCAGATCCACCTCACCAGCCTCCCCGACCCGGACAAGCTGAGCGGCGACGAGCGGGTCGCGATGTTCGGCATGGTCGCCGACGGTGTGGGCGGCGGTCCCCGGGGCGAGGAGGCGAGTCGCTTCGCCGCGGAAGCCATCATGCAATACGTGTCGCAATCGGTGAAGTGCTACTATGCGGCCGACTTCACCGACGAGCTGGCGTTCCTCCGCACACTCGAGGAAGGCGCGCTGCAGTGCCACATGGACCTGACGCGGCGCGCCCAGGATGATCCCGAGCTCGAAGGCATGGCCACGACACTGACCCTGTGGATCGGCGTGTGGCCGCGGGCGTACCTGCTGCAGGTCGGCGACAGCCGCTGCTACGTGCTGCGGGGCGGTGAGCTGACGCAGATCTCGCGCGATCAGACGCTGGCGCAGGATCTGATCGACCAGGGCGTCTTCACCCGCGCCGACGCCGAGCACTCGCGCTTCGCCAACGTGCTGGCGAGCGCCATCGGCGGACCGGCGGCGGCGCCGATCGTCACGCGCCTGGAGCAGCAGTGGGGCGACATCGGCCTGATGTGCAGCGACGGCCTCACCCGGCACGTCCCGGACGCGCGGATCCGGGAGCGCCTGCTCGCGATGACCTCGGCGCGGCAAGCCTGCGAGACCCTCCTGGCCGACGCGCTCGACGCCGGCGGCAGCGACAACATCACGATCGTCGTGGGGCGTACCGTCCGCCGCGACTGATTCCCTTCCCTAGAAGCCCAGCCAGTAGTTCACCTTCAAGAGAAAGATGTTCTGGGCCGGTCCCTGGAACAGCGAGCGGGCGTCCGGTCCGAAGTCGATCGCGCCGCGATACAGGCTCGAGTCGCTCTCGCGCGTCCACACGAGATACAGCGTCGATCCGGGGCGGTACTCCCACCGTAAGACCGCGTTGCCCCGCAGCGACCGGAACGTAAACGTGGGATCCGAGAACTGAATCGTCGTGTCCGCACCGGCGCCATCGGGGTCGATCTTGATCGTGTTCGGAGACCCCGGCGTCACCGAGATCGTCCCGATATCCTGTCCATAGATCAGTTTCTTGAGTCCACGAGGCGCGGCGAATTCCTTGTACTTCGAGTAGGCGCCACTCGCGATCAGGGGCTGGACGAAAAGTTCGAACGTCAGGTTGGGGGTGAAGGTCACGTTGAACCGAGTGTCCATCGAGACCGTGTGCTGCACCAGATCGGCGAACAGGTAGTGGTAGGTCCCGAATGCCGTGGACACGATATTCGGATCGGTTCTCACCCACTGATCGCTTCTCGAGTTGTAGTTATAGGACGGACCCAGCGAGAGCGCGATGTTCGCAGCGGGACGCAACTGTAAGTTGACGCCCGCGGACCAGTCGGGCTTCCCTTCACTGGAGCGGTCGTACGAGGCGTTGGTGCCGAGGACGACGGCTTTGCGACGATCAGAAGTGAGGGTCACCTGCCAGTAGTTGACCCCCGGCCTCCGCAGCACCGGCCCGCCGCGGGAGAGGCGGTCGTCGAAGACGCTGGCGCGGTGGATCCAAAAGGTGTTCACGTCCCAGTAGTTGGGCAGAGTGATTTCCCCGAACACCTGGCCCTGCCGGTCGACCAAGTCCCAGTCGAAGTTGTACTTCTGCTGGCCACCGGCGATGAGGTAGAGCTGGCGGTACCAGCTCGTCGGTTTGGTCCACTGCCGGAACACGTTCCCGCCCATGTACCAGTAGTCGGCCTGGGAGAGAAACGCGATGTCATTGTTCTCGAACCCCGGCGTGCGCAGGTTGGTGGAGACCTCCCAGAGTAGATCCCCTTGATCCCGCGCAAAGCGCGCGTACGCACCGAGCCCACGCAGCGAGGTCGCCGACGGATCGTACTTGTCGCTGAACAGCCCGTTCGATCCGTTCCCCCGATCGGGTCGCTGGAAGTAACGGGCGCTGGAACGCTGCAGCCGCAGGATCGCCGCCGAGTCACCCGACACGCTGGTCCCCGCCACCTGCGCCATCAGGTGGTAGTCCCGCTTGTGGAAGTACATGTCGGACGACAGCCCGAACGACTCCGCATGCTTGCTCAGGCGGTCAGACTCGACCGTGTCGGAGAGATCGTGATAGACCGACGTCGCCATCGCCCGGACGACCGTCGCCCCGTCGCGCAGGTCCTTCTGCACGCGGCCCACGAAGTAGTTCGTGAATGGCTGAACGGCCACCTCCGAGCGGGCGTTGTTCGTCCATTGGACGGTGGCGTTCGCCCGCCCCGTGATCGCGTCCATCGTGCCGATCGACCAACCCGACGGCGTGCGGCCCGTCAGTTTGGCGGCGCCGATGATCGTGGAGTTGCCGGGGACATCGGCGTGATTGACCGAATTGAGGGAATCGCCGTAGGCGAAGGCATCGATTTGCGGCGGCCGGCCGACGCGACGCGAGTAGAACATCGAGAGGCTCGAGACATTGGAGCAGAAGAAGCAGTTCAGACCGCCGAACCCGAAGTAGCTCGAACCTTCCACGAAGAACGGCCGCTTCTCGTCGAACGCCGTCTCGAAAGCCGAGAGATTGACGACCGCCGGGTCGACCTCGACCTGCCCGAAATCCGGATTCACGGTCGCTGTGAGCGTGAGATTCGAAGTCACGAGGTAGCGCGCGTCGGCGCCGACGCGGCCGTCGGTGGTGTGCGCCTTGGTGAAGGGATCGGTGGGATCGCTCACCGGAATATTGGTCGAGCGGCCCACGACGTAGGGCATGATCTCCGCTTTGCCCGGGGCCCGGTGGATCACCATCCCGTCGAGATGCCCGAACCGCGGCGCGCCGCCGCTCTCGTTGAGATGCCAGAACGACCATTGCGACAGCTCGTTCAAGCGATTCTCCTGGCGCCAGATCTGCAGTCCCCACGTCTGCTCCTGGTCGCTGGACCGATAGCGCAGCTGTGAAAACGGAATCCGCAGCTCGGCCGTCCAGCCCAGCGAGTCGATCGCCGTCTTCACTTCCCACACCGGATCCCAGGAGTCGTCGCCGCCGCCCCCCAAGCCGTTGGCGTCGCCGCGCACCCCCGAGGGGTTCACGGTGAAGAACAGCCGTCCGATGTGATCGTGATACGTGTCGAAGATGACTTCGAGGTAGTCGGCATCGGCGTTGGCATCCCGCCGCACCAGCCGCGTCTGCACACCCCGCGACCCCGAGTCGTCGTACATCCGTGCACCGACGTAGATCGCGGCATCGTCGTAGGCGAAGCGCACCTCGGTGCGCTGCGTCGCGGGTTGACCTTCGTGGGGCTGGGCCTGCAGGAAGTTGGTGGCGACCGGTGCCGACCGCCACACCGCTTCGTCGAGCCTTCCGTCGAGGTGAATCTCTTCCTTTAATTGGACCGCCCGAACTTCCGGCGGGGGGGTGGGATGGATGTTCTGCGTCCAGCCAGCGGTCGCAATGGTACAGGCCAGCATGACGGTCAGGGCGGCTGCTTTCGACATGGGCGACGACCAGGGGCGATGGATACCGAATTTGACGCCCCGCCCTGGAACAAGGTTGCGGCGAAGATGTCAGGACTGTGTGGCGTTCCTCAATGCAGGCGGGCCTGGAGCCAGGTGGCGATATCGTCCAGCACGGCCGCGGGTATGGTGGTGTCCTTGAGCGTCGGATACTCGGACGGCGACCCGTCGCCGTCGGTATGCAGGAAGAGGTGGTTCAGCCCGGGGTACACCTTGACCGTGACGTCCTTGTTACCTCCGGCCCGGAACGCCGCAGCCAGGGTGTCGGCCTGCCCCGCCGACACCTGCCGGTCGAGGGCCCCCTGGAGAATCAGCACCGGGATGCGCACCGCGCGAGCGGTGGGAAGCGGGTCGTATGTGGCGAACCACCGCGTCCACGGCGTGGACTGCACCACCTGATCGACGCGCTGCGAAACCAGGGCGAGCTGCGCCCGCCGCGCCGAGTCCGGAAGATCCGGCGCGGTCTCGATCGGGCGGCGGAATTGATCGACCAGGATCGCGCGACCCCCTTTCCCCGGACCGGCGAGCAGCACGATCCCCGCCAGCGCCGCATCGTCTTTGGCGACGAGCGGGGCGATCGCTCCGCCCTCACTGTGTCCCAGCAGCGCCACCCGCGACACGTCGGGCCGATGCCGCAGCCACGCCACCTCCTGTTTCACGTCGTCGGCGTAGTCTGCGGTCGTGCCGCCCGGGCCCGTGGAGCCCCCCACGCCGCGGTCGTCGAGCCGCAACACCCCGATTCCCGCCGCCGCCAGCCGCGCGGCGATGACCCGGAACGGCCGATAGTCGGCGAGCAACGGCCAGAGATCTTCATCCCGCAGCTGCTGCCCCGACCCTGTGATCGTGACGACGACCGGGACGGGCCGCTGCGCGGCGATCGGCAGCGTCAGGGTTCCCGCGAGCGAAAAGGTGTCGCCCTGCAGGGACCGCATCGGGATGCGCACCTCGTCGGCCGTGTACGCGGCGCCCGCGGGTGCGCGGTAGTCGGGCACGCTGCGTCGTAACCCCGCCAGCGGCGCGAGCGAGTCGCGGCCGTTCCACAGGTCGGCGTGCAGTCGCTGCGCGACGATGTCGATCGGCCACGGTTTGCCACCGGTCGTCAGCGTCGTCGCCGCGATACCGACGAACGACACCGTCGCGGAGTCGCCGTGGTGGGCGATCGTCACGGGAATGACCGAGTCGCTGCCCATGATCAGCATGCGGACGGTGGTGTCGCGCGCGAAGCGGCGGGCGAGCAGCGCCACGACCGCCACCGTCTGTGCCGGGATCACACCCGCCACCGGACCCGCCGCCTGGCCGGTCACGGTCCGTCCGGCGGGCTGCGACACCGACGTCGTCTGCAACACGGACCCGTCGGCGGCGACGCTGAAGGTGCCGCGCAGGGTGTCTCCGGCGGCATTGTATGCCTGGGCCTCGAAGCGGCGGAACGCGCCGGTCGAGTCGAACTCGGTGCGGCTGTCGAGCTTGAGGCCGAGCAGTGGGATGACGACCGACATGCTGGCGACGCGTCCCGAGCGCTCGAACCGCTCCCGCCCGACCTCGGCCCCGCCCTGGTAAAGGCGATAGAGACCGGAGAACGCCGGCGGCTGCTGTGCCGCGAGCACGGCCGGAACGACGAGCAGCAGGCTAACCCTTGCGATGACGATCATCCTTCCCTCCTCCAGAACCGCCGCGCAGCCGGTTGGCGTCGACGGCGGAGCGCCGCAACAGAAACTCGATTTGCCCGTTGAGGCTGCGCAGCTCGTCCGACGCCCAGCGCTGCAGCAAGTCGTACAGCTCCGGATCGATCCGGAGCAGGAACGCGCGTCGCTCCGCCACGCCGGGTCGCCCGCCTACTGGTACAACGTACCCGTGTTGACGATCGGCTGCGTCGCCTGCTCGGAGCAGAGCACGACCATCAGATTGCTCACCATCGCCGCCTTACGCTCCTCGTCGAGACGCACGATCTGCTTCTCGGACAGCTGGGCGAGCGCCTGCTCGACCATCCCCACCGCCCCGTCGACGATGCGGGCCCGCGCGGCGATCACGGCGCTCGCCTGCTGGCGGCGCAGCATCACCGTCGCGATCTCCGGCGCGTAGGCGAGGTGCGAGATGCGCGCCTCGAGCACGCGGACTCCAGCACGGGCAAGGCGCTCCTGGATCTCACCTTTGAGCTTTTCCGCCACTTCGCTGGTGTGGCTGGCGAGCGCCATCTGGCCTTCCTCATGCGCGTCGTAGGGAAATTGATTGGCGAGCCCGCGCAACGCGGCCTCGCTCTGCACATGCACAAAGTTCTCGTAGTTCTCCACCTCGAACATCGCCTCGGCCGTTTCGACCACCTGCCACGACACGACGGCGCCGATCTCGATCGGGTTCGAGGCGTGATCGTTCACCTTGAGGCGGGCGGTCTCGAAGTTGCGCACCCGCAGCGACACGCGGCGCTTGGTGTACAGCGGGTTCGCCCACCACAGACCCGGGTCCTTCGCCGTGCCGACGTAGCGACCGAACAGCTGCAACACCGTTCCCTGATTCGGCTGGACGACGAAGTATCCGCCCCACAAGAACACCACGAACGCGACGGCGAGCGCCCACGCCACGATCGGCACCACCTGTTGGCTCACCAGCGCCGACAACAGCTGCCACACCGTCAGCCCCGACGCGAGCAGCAGCACCACGATCATCAGCCCGCCCGGCCAGACACGCCCCTTCACCTCGCGAATCACCGCAGCACCCTCGGAAGAGAGACTAGCAATATGATATCATATCAATAGCAGATGTCAACGACCCGCTAACCTCTTGCCCCCCAAAGAGAACGCCGTCAGGTTGGGATCCATGCTGGCAGCGCTGCTCGCCACTCTCGACCCCAAACGGGGAGCCGCCTGGCACGGAGGCCCGACGCCGATGCAGGCCCTGCGCGGCGTCTCGGCGGCAGAGGCACGTTGGGTCCCCGCCCGCCGGCGCCACAGCATCTGGGAGCTGGTGCTGCACATCGCCTATTGGGACTACGCGGTGCGGCGCCGTCTCGATCCCGAGTCGCCGCGCGACTTCCCGCGCTCCCCCGCGAACTGGCCGTCGCTCCCTCAGCAACCCGACGAGCGCGCGTGGGCGCGGGACCGGTCGCTGCTCAAACGCGAGCACGACGCGCTGGTCAGGGTGGTGCGGCGCGTGAAGACGTCGCGCTGGAATCGCCACCTCACCGGGCGCTGGACCTGCGGCGAAACGATCGTCGGGATCGCGGCGCACGAAGTCTACCACACGGGGCAGATCCAGCTGCTCAAGCGCCTGTGGAGCGGGCGCGCGCGGTGACACCGGAGGAATTCCGGCGCATCGGTCACCTCGTCGTCGACTGGATCGCCGATTACAGGAGCGGGATTGCGTCACGGCCGGTGCGCTCGCGCAGCGCTCCGGGCGAGGTGCGGCGCCGCCTGCCGCCCGTGCCGCCCGAGCGCGGGGAGCCGCTCGACGCGCTGCTGCGCGACCTGGACGAGACGATTCTCCCCGGGATCACGCACTGGCAGCATCCGTCGTTCCACGCGTACTTCCCCGCCAACGCCGCGCTGGCGAGCACGATCGGCGATTTTCTTTCCACCGGCCTCGGCGTCATCGGACTCAACTGGCAGGCGAGCCCCGCGCTGACCGAGCTCGAGCTCTTGATGGCCGATTGGATGCGGCAGATGACGGGGCTCTCGGCACAGTGGAGCGGCGCGATCCACGACACCGCTTCCACAGCGACGCTCGTAGCGCTGTTGTGCGCGCGCGAACGAGCCACGTCGTTCAGCATGCAGCGCGGCGGCCTCCAGGGCGAGCCGCACCCCCTCGTCGTCTATGCATCCTCGGAGAGCCACAGCTCGGTTCTCAAGGCCGCCCTGCTCGCGGGATTCGGCCGCGAGCGGGTGCGCGCGATCCCCGTGGACGGGACGTTCGCGCTCGACGCGCTGGCGCTCCGCAAGTCCCTGGCCGCCGACACGGCGCAGGGCTTGGTCCCCTGTGCCCTCGTCGCCACGACCGGGACGACGAGCTCGACGGCGCTCGACCCGCTGGAGGCGATGGCCGACCTCGCCCGGGAGTACGGCTGCTGGCTGCACGTCGACGCGGCGATGGCGGGGTCGGCGATGATCCTGCCCGAGTGCCGCTGGATGTGGACCGGCGTCGAGCGCGCCGATTCGATCGTGCTGAACCCGCACAAATGGCTCGGTGTGGTGTTCGACGCCTCCCTCTACTATGTACGAGACGTCCAGCACCTCGTGCGCGTCATGTCGACGAACCCGAGCTACCTGAGAACCTCAGCCGACGAGCAGGCCGTGAACCTGCGTGACTGGAACATCCCCCTGGGCCGCCGGTTTCGCGCCCTGAAATTGTGGGCGTTGATCCGGTCCGAAGGCGTTGCGGGACTGCAGGCGCGGCTGCGGCGCGATCTGGCGAACGCCGCCTGGCTGGCCGCGCAGGTCGATGCGGCCGACGGGTGGGAACGAATCGCGCCCGTCCCGTTACAAACTGTGTGCGTGCGACATCACCCCAAAGGACTCGACGGCGAGGCACTCGACCGGCACACCCTCGGCTGGCTCGAACGGCTCAACGCGTCGGGTGACGCATTGCTCACGGCGACGGTCTTGGGAGGACGCTGGGCGGTGCGCGTGTCGATCGGAGCGGAAACGACGGAGCGCCCGCACGTGGCAGCGCTGTGGGAGCGAATGCAAGCCGTGGCCAAGGAAGGGGAGAAAACATGAAACGGGCGTTCACCATACTGACCTCACTGCTCCTGCCGGCCGGGCTGCCCGCACAGCAGGCCGTCTGGGACTCCGTCGGGCGAGCCCTGCAGTCGACGCCGGCGCCGGCCGCGGGCTACATCCGCTTCAACTTTCCGCGCCGCGATCTCACGCTGAAAATGGGAGACCTCACCGTCTCCCGTCTGGCGCTGGGCGCCTGGGCGGGGTTTATCGGGAATTCGAAGCAGGCGATGGTCATGGGCGACCTCGTCGTGACGCAGAGCGAGCTGCTCCCCGTGGAAGCGGCGATCGACTCGCAGCACCTCGCCGTGCTGGGTGTGCACAACCATCTCACCGGTGAGTCACCGACCATCATGTACGTCCATTTCCACGGCGTGGGACCGGCCGTGGAGCTGGCGCGCCGGCTCGATCACGTGCTCGCGAAAACGTCGACGCCGCGCGGCATGTCGGGACCCGCCACCGCACCGGTAACGATCGACACGGCGCTGGTCTTCTCGACCCTCGGCGCCAAAGGGACGGCAAGCGGCGCCGTGGCGCAGCTCGGGTCCGTCCTGATCAAGGGCAACGTCGCGATGAGCGGCGACACGATTCCGCCGGCGCTCGCCGCGGGGACGGCGATCAACATTCAGGCCATTGCGACCGATCGCTTCGTGGCGACTGGAGACTTTGCCGTTTACCAGGACCGCGTCGATGCGGTAATCGATGCCTTGACGTCGCACGCCATCACGGCCAGCGCGGTGCACAACCATATGAGAAACGAGAACCCGGCGATCTATTTCATTCACTTCTGGGCTGACGGAGCGCCGGCCGTTGTGCTGGCGGGGATCAAGGCGGCGCTCGATGCGGGAAAAGCGCCCTGAGAGAAACGAATGTGCAGTGTAGCATGCTCAATACGCCATGCTCAATGGAACCATTGAACATGGCGTATTGAGCATTCTACATTCGAGTTTGCCTTACGGACGCCGGCCACCCCGCATCATGTCACCCATGTTCTTCTCCGTGTAGCCCGGCGGCGGCGCGAATGCCGAAGCGGGCGGCGTGCCGCGCTCGAGCGACGTCACCTCGATCGAGCCTTTGGGCTTGCCGTCCTCGAAGCTCGTGGCCTTCAGAATCCCGTAGCCCTGCTGGAGCATTTGCCCCACCTGCCCCATGCGGCGCAGCCGGTCCTGAATCCCCTGGCGCTCCTGCTGCCGCATCCCCATCCCGCCCATTCCGGCAAACGGGTTCATGTTGAACAACCCCATCCCCACGCCTCTCGCGAGACAGACGTCGCCCGTCGTGTGCTTGTCGTCGTTCGCCACGTAGTGAAACACCTGGCACGAAATTCCTGCGACGACCGAGCTGCCCCCTGGGGTGATCGTGGCTTTCGGCTCATCCGAACCACTCGAGTCCGCCCCGTGGCGCCGCATCATGCCCGCCATTCCCTGCATCATCCCCGCCATGCCCTGCATCATCTCCTTGGTGATCACGAAGTAACTCTTGTCCTCGCTCGAGACGAACGTCGTCGTCCCCGCGGCGGAATCGACGATCAACTGGCCGGCTTTGCCATCCTCGCCGGTGAACGCCACGGCATAGTGGCCGGGTTTCGTCGCGACCGTCAGGTTGCTGACCTTGCCGCTCTCCTCGTGAATCGTGTAGTGCGCGGTCCCGGCGAAGGCCTGGGCCGGGATCTGCCGCGCCGCACCCAGCGCCATCCCGATCGTGGCGAGACCCGCGATTACTGCACGTCGCATCGCTTCCCCCTTACGTTGGAATCTGCGGACGCTACACTCCTCTATCGTGCAACAGACGGCGTTTCCTCCGGCCCCTGAGCTCCATGCCGCGGTGCTGCTGGCGGCGATCACTTTGGGGCTTGCCCTGGTCTCCTGGCTGCTCTACTCCCGGTATCGCAAGCCCTATCTCGGCTGGTGGGCGGTCGCCTGGCTGCTGTATCTCCTGCGCGTCGGCGCGATCGTCAGCTTCCTCGCGACGCATCAATGGCTGTGGCTCTACTGGCATCAGGTATTGACCGGCTGGGTCGCGCTCGCGCTGCTCTGGGCAGCGCTCGTATTCTCCTACCAGCTCGAGTGGCGCGCCCGCTACGCGATCGCGCTGTTGTTCCCACCGGTCTGGTCGTACATCGCAATTTACCAACTCGACAATTTCCTGCTCGCCTCGGGACCTGCCGTTCTATTTCTCAGTCTTGTAACACTCTGGACCGGATGGGTGTTTTTCCGGTATTACCGTCGCGTACGTGCCACAGGAGCCGCGTTGCTCTCCGGCGCGCTCCTGCTCTGGGGTCTGCATCATCTCGACTATCCGTTCCTCCGTGCGCGCGGCGCCTGGAGCCCGTGGGGTTACTACCTCGACAGCCTGTTTCTGTTCGCAACCGGGTGCGGGATCCTGGTGCTGGTGCAGGACGAGCTGCGCCGTGGCGTCGCCGCGCTCTCGGCGCTCTCGGGAGATCTGCAGCCGCGGGGAGACGCGACCGACGGAATGGGAAGCCTGCTCGCTCGACCACTCGCGCTCCCCGCGGTTCGCGGCAGCGCCATGATCGCACCCGACGGCGACACGCTGCGCTGCCTCGCGGGGGCCGGCGCCTGCGCCGGATGGGAGACGGCGCCGCTGCCGCCGCGCGCCGCCCGCGCCGCCGCCGACGCGATCGCGTCGGGCCATCCCGCCGTGGTGCGCGACTGGCCCGATCCCCGCGATGCCCGCCGCGGCTTCCCCTACGCCGCGCTGCTCCCGGTGTGGCGGGGCGAGCGGGTGACCGCCGCGCTCTTGCTGGTCGGCGATGCCCGCGATCCTTTCACCGCGCTCGACGAAACGTTCCTGCGCGCGCTCGGCAGCCAGATCGGCGCGGCGCTGGAGCACGCCGATCTTTACCGGCGGCTCGCCGCCCGCACCGCCGAGCTGGCGCGCGTGTCGACAGGCATCCTGGAGCAACAGGAGGCCGAGCGGCGCCGTATCTCCCTCGAGCTGCACGATGAAACGGCGCAGGTGCTCGCCGCCGTGCGGCTGCAGCTCGGTCTCCTCGCCGAGCAGCTGGAACCGGCCCTCGCCGCGCGTGTCGCGCAGACGATGGAGCTGATCGATTCCGGCATTCAGGGCGTACGCAAGGTCACCGAGCAGCTCCGCCCCTCGCTGCTCGACGACCTCGGCCTCATCCCCGCGTTGCGCTCCCTCACCGACGCCTTCGCCGACCGCGCCGGGCTCGCGGTCACGCTCGACGCCCCCGAGGGGTCGCCCCCGCTCGCCCCCGACGTCGAGCTGGCGCTGTTTCGCGCGGCGCAGGAAGGCCTGGCGAACGTCGCGCGCCATGCCGCGGCCCGGGCCGTCCGCGTGCGGTTGGCCAATGGAACCGGCGAGCTCTGTCTCGAAGTGCGGGACGACGGCCGCGGACTTCCCGCGGGCTTCGATGCCGCGCGCGACGGGCACATGGGCCTCGCGGGAATTCGCGAGCGCATCGGCGCCCTGGGGGGCACGACGCAGATCAGCGGCGCTGGCGGAACCGGAGTGCTGCTGCGCGTGACGATTCCGGTGCCACGCCTGGAACGCGAATGACGATCCCGCTCAAGGTCCTCGTGGTGGACGATCACTCCGTGGTGCGCGAAGGGCTGCGGCGTGTGCTCGAGGAGGGCTCGGGCGGGACGTTGCGCGTGGTGGCGGAGGCGGCGAACGGTGCCGAGGCGGTCGAGCGCGCCGTCCGCGAACAGCCCGATGTGGTGCTGCTCGATCTCACGATGCCGGGTCCCGGCGGGAGCGGGCTCGCGGTGGTGCGGACGCTGCGCGACCGCGCCCCCGACGCGCGGGTGTTGATCCTCAGTGTGCACGACGACCGGGAGTACGTGCTGGAGAGCGTGCGCGCCGGGGCCCACGGCTACCTGCGCAAGGATTCGAGCCCCGCGGAGATCCGCCAGGCGATTCACGCCGTGTGCGCCGGCGATTCCTTTTTCAGTCCCCCGGTCGCGCGCCATCTCGCCGCGGCGGTCCAGGACGGGACGCAGCCGCAGCCCGCGGGGAGCCTCGGCGCCCTCACCGCGCGGGAACGGGATGTGCTGATCGGCGTGGCGAGCGGCCGCACCAACCGCGAAACGGCGGCGCAGCTGGGGATCAGCGTGCGCACCGTCGAGACGCACAGGGACAGCCTGATGCGCAAGCTGGGCATCCACACCGTCGCCGAGCTGACCCGGTTCGCGCTCGAGCACCGCCTGATCGCGGACCGCGCGACAGACTCGTGACGCGCCACGAGACCAGGTCGCATTTTGGTGCAGCTCCGACTGAGGTTTGAACGCAACACCCGGGGGACGCCGCAGAGCTAGACTCCCGTGCCCGCGCAGGCAGATTTCCGAACATGGAAGACGTCCGACAGTCCGATGCTCCCGCTTCGTCGACGCCGGCGCCTCGCCGGTCGCGCAGCGGTCCGGTAGTTCAACCGCGACTCGTCGAGCTCGGCGAAGGAAGCAGACGACCGCTGCGATTCAGCCTCGAGGGCAAGACCGCCATCGTCACCGGCGCGGGACTCGGCATCGGGCGCAGCATCGCGTGGATCCTCGCCGAGCATTGCGCCAAGGTGATGGTGCTCGATCTGGACGGCGGACCGGCGGAAGAAGCCGCCGCGGGGATTCGCGCCTCGGGAGGCGCGGCTCACGCGTTCGTCTGCGACGTCACCGACGAGGCGCAGGTGCGCCGCACCTTCGATCAGATCGCCGCCGACCACGGCGGCATCCACCTGCTCGTCAACAACGCCGGCGTCACGCACGTCGGCACCGTCGAATCGACCACCTCCGAGACCCTCGATCGGCTGTATCGCGTCAACGTGCGCGGCATGTTCCATTGCCTGCAGGCGGCGATCAAGCACATGGTCGCCGCCGGCGGCGGGGCGATCGTCAACATGGGCGCGATCGCGTCGCTCGTCGGTGAAGAGGAGCGCTTCGCCTACGGCATGTCGAAGGGCGCGGTGCTCGCGATGACCAAGTCGGTGGCGGTGGATTACGTGAAGCGCGGCATCCGCTGCAACTGCGTCTGCCCGTCCCGCATTCATACGCCGTTCGTGGACGGCTTCCTGGCGCGCAACTATCCCGGCCGCGAGGCCGAGATGTTCGCCAAGCTGTCGGCGTACCAGCCGATGGGACGGATGGGAAAGCCGGTGGAAGTCGCGGCGCTGGTCCTCTACCTGCTCTCCGACGAAGCGTCGTTCGTCACCGGTCAGGCGGTCCCGATCGACGGCGGCGTGCTGCGGTAAAGCAGCAGGCGGTAGGATTTGTATTTCTTGAAGTTCGCGCCGTTGCGCCGACCGCTGAAATGCTTGTCCTCGTAACGCTTCATGCTCTTCCTGAATTTCCACCTCACCACCTTCATCACCCACGGGTGCTTCGCCTCGAGGCGCGACAGGATCAGCTGGTACGCCGGCTGGATCGCGTCGCGATAGGCGGCATCGAGCAGATCGAACGTCGGCGCGATGCCGTCGGTCATGTCGAGGTCCTTGGTGGGAGCGAGCGGAAAGCGGGCGACGGTGTCGCGGAAGCGCGGCAGCTCGTGGCCGCCGCCGATCGGGCTCTTCCCTTCCGCCGGCACGCGGAAGATGTCGGTGATCAGGACGTATCCCCCCGGATTGAGAAGGGAGAGCGCTTTGGTGAACGCCTCGTCGAGCGGGATGAACAGCAGGCTTTCGCTGAAGAGAATGAGGTCGTAGCGGCGCCCGGTCTGCAGGTCCTGAAACCGCGTTTCGAAGATGTCGCCCCGGCCGTGTAACACCTGCTTGGCGACGTCCGTCAGCACGCCGTTGGGGGAGACACAGTCGACCGTAAAGCCGCGGTCGAGCAGTTTGCGCGCGGTGTTCCCCGCCCCGCATCCTACGTCCAGCACCGAGCGGACGCCGGCGGGAATGTGCGACATCAGAAAATCAGTGTAGTGCGCCTGCGCCTGGGCCAGGTTTTGCGGCTCGGGCGCGAGCCCCTCGGGCCAGTACCCGTAGTGCAGGTCCTGCATCCGCAGAAAGTGATGACCGATCACGTACCCCATGGCGAGGCCGAATTCACTGGACGGCAGATTGCCGTTGGTCGGGAGCGTGGGCGCGGACGAGTGCTCGGGGGCGACGGCCGTATGTCCTCCTGGTTGCCCCAAACCTACCCGGCTTGTCGGACGCCGCGAAAGACGCGTACATGGTCGGTTCCCCGATGAACAGGCTTGCCCCGCCGCAGGGCTCCAGTGAGACTTCACCCGAGCGCCCCTCAATTCCGGAGGTCATCGTGCCGTCTTCGCGCATCACCCGTCGGACCGCCATCACCGCCATGGGACTCGTCGGCCTGGCGCTCCCGGGATTGCTGGAGAGCCAGCCTTCTCCCGCGCCCTCGCTCGAGCAGCAGACCCACATGCGGGCCGCGCTCGAAGCGCTGCGCTCCGCCAGGCGCCATCTCGACATGGCGGAAGCGGACAAAGGTGGGCACCGCGTGCGGGCGCTCGTTCTGGTCAATGATGCGATCACGGAGACGCAAGCGGGGATTGCGTACGCGGCGGGGCACTGAGGATGGCGCTACGTCCGCGCTGACAGCTGACGGCTGATGGCCGACAGCTACCTCTCCCGCCTCATTTCCCATCTCGCCTGGGCCGACGATCGTGTGCTGGCGTCGTTGCGCAGTGCCACGAATCCCGATCCCTCCTGCCGCGAGCTGTTCGCGCACGTGCTGGCCGCAGAACACGTCTGGCTGGCGCGATTGAACGGGGAGACGCCGACCCATCCGGTGTGGCCCGACCTGTCGCTGCAGCAATGCGCGGCGCTCGTCCAGGCGAACCAGCGCGCCCTTTCGAGCTACGTGGACGCACTGACCCCGGAGAGCCTGTCGCGCGGCGTCACATACGTAAACAGCGCCGGTCGTCAGTTCACGTCGAGCATCGAGGACATCCTGCTGCACATCGCGCTGCACGGATCGTATCACCGCGGACAAATCGCGTGGGCGCTGCGCAGGGGCGGCGGCGTCCCGATCGCGACCGATTATATCGCCTTCGTGCGTGGCGCACCGGCCGCCACGCGCCAGTAGCTCGAGCGCCGGCCGACGACAACCACGGAGCAACGGCATGGGCAAGGGTGACCAGCGCAGCCGCCGCGGCAAGATCTTTCGCGGCACCTACGGCAAGACGCGTCCGAAGAAGAAACGGCGGCCGGCAAAACAACCGGCAACGGATAAGAACTGAGACGACCTTCGATCCACTAGAGGATGCACTGATGACATTGAATAGCGCCGGTCCCGTGACGGTTTTGCTGACGCTGTGCGTCGCCACGACGGCGTCCGCTCAAGTCTCCACGCGCTGGACGCAGCATGCGCTCGATCGCCCGCAACCGCGCATCGTCGGACCGGCGCCCGTGGACCGCCCCGACGCTCCTCCGACCGACGCCGTCGTGTTGTTCGACGGCAGCGACCTGTCGCAGTGGGCGGGCGATTCGGGGCAGGCGGCGCCGTGGAAGGTGGAGAACGGGTACGTCGAGGTCGTGGCCGGCAGCGGCTTCATTCATACGCGGCGCGGCTTCGGCGACTGCCAGCTGCACATCGAGTGGGAGGCGCCGCTGCCGCCGAAGGGCGAGGGCCAGGAGCGCGGCAACAGCGGGGTGTTCCTGATGGGGCGCTACGAGGTGCAGGTGCTCGACTCCTACGACAACAAGACCTACCCCGACGGCCAGGCGGCGGCGGTGTACGGCCAGTTCCCTCCGCTGGTCAACGCGGCGCGGCCGCCCGGAGAGTGGCAGAGCTACGACATCGTCTTCCACCGGCCGCACTTCGACGGGAAGGGGCGCGCGACGAAGCCGGCGCGCGTCACCATCTTCCACAATGGAGTGCTGGTACAGGACAACGTCGAGCTGTCGGGACCGACGGCGCATCAAATGCGGCCACCGTACACTGCGCACCCGGACAGCCTGCCCCTCGGCTTGCAGGATCACGGGTATCCGGTGCGGTACCGCAACATCTGGATCAGGCCGCTTCCTGAAGAAGCGCACTAGGATCGAGACGCCGAGGGAGACGCCAAGCCGCGAGTTGCCAGGAGTTCGAGACGATGGACTTGAGGGTTGGACAGAAAGCGCAGCGTTCGCTAACGCTCACGGCTCATCACGTCGCGACTTACTCCGAACTCTCTGGGGATCGCAACCCGCTGCATTTCGACGAGGCATTCGCCCGGGGGACGGGAGCACTCAGCGGATTGATCGTCCAGGGCGGCCTGACGACGGGTCTGCTGCACGCCCTCGTCGCCATGGATTTACCGGGTCCCGGAAGCGTGTTCTTGAGTCAGAACTGGAAGTTCACGGCGCCCGTCTACATCGGCGACACGATCACAGCCGAAGCCGAGGTGCTGAGCCTGCACGCAACGAAACCAGTCTGCCAATTGCGGGTGAGGGTAACGCGACAAACCGGAGAGGTCGTTCTGGAAGGCGAAGCCTGGTGTTATCGATTCTCTCAAGCGTCTAGGCGACTGTGACTTCCTTGCAGAGGTATACGTCCTGAATCGCGTTGAACAACCCGACGCCCTCCTTGAGCGGCTTCTGGAACGTTTTCCGTCCTGAGATCAGCCCCATCCCTCCGGCTCGCTTGTTGATGACCGCCGTCATCACCGCGTCCGCCAGATCGTTCTTCCCCGCCGCGCCGCCCGAGTTGATCAGGCCGATCCGTCCCATGTAGCCGTTGGCGACCTGGTAGCGGCACAGGTCGATGGGGTGATCGCTCGCGAGCTCGGTGTAGATACGCTCGTCGAACTTGCCGTAGCTCGAGTCGCCCATGTTGAGCGCCTTGAAGCCGCCGTTGTTCTCGGGGAGCTTCTGCTTCACGATGTCGGCTTCGATCGTCACGCCGAGGTGATCGGCCTGGCCAGTGAGGTCGGCCGAGACGTGATAGTCCCTGTCCTTCTTGAAGGCGCTGTTGCGCGTGTAGCACCACAGGATCGTGGCGAGGCCGGCCTGGTGCGCCGCGGCGAACGCCTGGCTGATCTCGACGATCTGCCGGCCGCTTTCCGCCGACCCGAAATAGATCGTCGCGCCGATCGCGGCCGCTCCCATGTCCACCGCCTGCTGCACCGTCCCGAACAGGATCTGATCGAACTTGTTGGGATAGGTCATCAGCTCGTTGTGATTGATCTTCACGATGAAGGGGATTTTGTGCGCGTACTTCCGCGCCACGCTGCCGAGGACGCCATACGTCGAGGCGACGGCGTTGCATCCGCCTTCGACGGCGAGCTTGACGATGTTCTCGGAATCGAAATAGTCGGGATTCTTGGCGAAACTGGCCCCCGCCGAGTGTTCGATCCCCTGATCCACCGGCAGAATCGAGAGGTAGCCGGTCCCGGCGAGACGGCCGGTCGCGTACAAGCGCTGCAGGTTCACGAGCACGCGCGTCGTGCGGTCGGACGGGCCGAAGATCCGGTCCACCCAGTCGGGGCCCGGCACGTGAAGGCGGTCGCGTGCGATCTTCGGGGTGTTGAACTTCAGGAAGTAGTCGGCTTTGTCGCCGAGCGCTTTGACGATGGCGTCGATCATAGGTCCGTAAGTGAATGGCGTTCCGGCGCCGAAGCAAGTCCCGTATAACCGAGGTTCACTAGCGCGGTCGGGCTCCGCACCGTCTATTGGGCGGTCCATGACCCCTCCCGGAAAATATCTCGACGCGCTGGTGGAGCGCCGCGTCCCCGGGATCCAGTACCGGGCCCTGGGCCCAGCCGGAGTGTTGCTCGAGTTCGACGGCGGCTGGGCCGATCTCGCCCGCCGCACACCCCTGTCCGCCACCACGACCATGATGGCGTACTCGATGAGCAAGACGATCACCGCCGCGGCGGTGCTGCAGCTCGTCGCCGCGGGAAGCGTCGGGCTCGACGACCCCGTCGAACGGTACGTGCCGACCCCCTACGGCCGGGCGATCACGGTGCGCCAGCTGCTCGCGCATCTCTCCGGGATCCCCAATCCCATCCCGCTGCGGTGGGTGCACCCCGTGTCGCAGCATGCCGGATTCGACGAGCGCCGGGCGCTCGGCGCGGAGATGGCGGCGCATCCCCGCCTGGCGTCCGTTCCCGGCACCCGGTTCCGCTACTCGAACCTCGGGTACTGGCTGTTGGGGGAAGTCGTCAGCGTCGCGGCGGGTGGGCGGCGCTTCGAATCGTATGTCGCCGAACGGGTGCTGGCGCCGATCGGGATCACCGCGCCGGAGCTCGGCTACGCCATCACCGACGGGACGCCGCACGCCAACGGCTACCTCGAGAAGTACTCGTTCCTGAACCTGATCAAGGGCGCCGTGATCGATCGCTGGTACATCGGCTCGTACGAGGGACGCTGGCTCCGGATCGAGCCGCATTATCTGAACGGGCCCGCGTTCGGAGGGCTGGTCGGCAGCGCACGCGGCTTCGGGAAGTTTCTGCTCGACCAGCTGCAGCCGACCTCCGCGATCCTCGAGCCCCGAGCCCGCGAGCTCTTCTACTCCCAACAGCAGACTTCGCGGGGGAAGCCGATCGCGATGACGCTGGGATGGCACATCGGCCGCCTGGGGCGCGTCCCCTTCTTCTTCAAGGAAGGTGGAGGCGGCGGCTTTCATTGCGAGATGCGGATCTACCCGACCCCAGGAGTCGGGACCATCGTCATGACCAACGCGACTGCGTTCAACGTGAAGCGCTGTCTCAACGCGCTGGACCGGCAGTTCCTCTGAGCCCCTGGAGGAGCGCGTCCGCCGTCACCGGGCGGCCCAGGAAATCCTCCATCACGCGTCGCGCCGAGCGCTCCAGTCCGAAGCGGTAGACATGCTCCCGCACGAAGCCGTACCACGTGGTGTCTCCCAGGGTAAACGGTCCGTGGAGCTGCACGATGCGGGCGCGGAGATCCGCGGCGACGAAGGCGCCCAGGGCGTAATTCACCAGGTACCCCGGGACGTCGATCAGCTGCCCGCGCATCGCCCACCACGACAGCTCGGGGTGCGGGACGACGCGCAGATACCGGCTGGTGAGCGCCGTCCAGACGGCGTTCGGGTCGAGAGCGGGATCGCGCTGCATGCGCGCCTCGAACAGCGACCAGCATGCGTCCATCATCACGCCGAAATACGCGGCGCGCCGGTTGTCGGCGGGCGCCGCCGAGTCGCCGAAATAGCGCAGCTGCCAGCGTCCGTCGTAGGCCTCGCCGTCGGCCAGGTCGGCGATCGCCTCCGTGAAGAGATCGGCGTCGGGCCAGTCGCTGAACGCGGGGCGCGTGCGGATCCCGGCGATGTGGATCGCGTGCCCGGTCTCGTGCAAGAGCTCGGTGAGGTTGTCGAACCCACCGACGCCGTACGACGTGAAGATCCACGGCTCGCCCGGTTGCCATCTTCCGTTGCCCCAGCCGGGACGACTCCCGAACGTCGTGAACGACACCGGGTCCTTCCCGGGGCGCGGATCGAGATCGGCATGGACGGCGAGCGCCGCGAGATCGGCCCCGAGCGAGCTGTAATAGCGCGCGGTCAACGGCAGCAGGGCGTCGCGCGGAATGCGCGATGCGAGGCGGCGGCTCGTGGCTCCCATCGCATAGTACA
>DATFTG010000104.1:0-9387 GCA_035262265.1 Gemmatimonadales bacterium | reverse complement strand
CCTGATCCTCACGTTGCTCTTCCCGCCGTTGTTCCTGTATGGCCTGCCGGCGCACGTGGTCCGTCCCTTTCTCCGGGCCCGATGGGTGCGCGCGGCGGGAGAGCGCATGACCCGGCCGGTGGCGGCTGCCTCGATCTTCACCGCTCCGATCGTACTGTGGCACATGCCGGTGTTTTACGAGGCGGCGATGCGCCATCACGGGCTGCACATCGTGCAGCACCTCGTGTTTCTCGCGAGCGCCGTGGTGATGTGGTGGCCGGTCCTGTCTCCAGTGCCCGAGCTGCCGCGGGCGTCCTATCCCGGGCAGCTCCTGTATCTCTTCCTGCTCGGCATTCCGATGTCGATCGTGGGAGCGATCATCACGCTGGCGAATGAGCCGCTCTATCCGTTTTACGTTGCGGCACCGCGCGTCTGGGGAATCACTCCGCTCGACGACCAGCAATGGGGTGGCCTCATCATGTGGGTGCCGGGCGGCCTCGTGTTCTGGATCGCGATGACCGTCGTGTGGTTCCGTTGGGGGATGCGCGAGGAGCACGGCGATGTGGAGCGGGAGGTGCCGATAGAGGTGTACGGCGTGAGCGGTGAGCGGTGAGCGGTGTGAGGTGGCCGTGGAGCAGTTACCGCTCACCGCTCACCGCTTACGCATTCAGGTTACGAGTCCGACGTCGCTCCCAGCGGATGTCGTTTCAGCTCTGCCGCGATGCCGGGGTGCTGGCGCCACAGATACCAACCCATCGCGCTCGCCGCGATCGCGTTGCCGATCGCCACGCTCCACCAGGCCAGCGCGCCGAGCAGCGGCTGCGCCAGGATCGCCACCAGCACGTAGAACCCCACCTCGAAGAAGCAGGCCAGCACGACGACCAGGAACAGGGCGGGAGGCGTCTCTTCGGCCTGGACCATCAGCGCCGCGGCGACGGTACCGAGCACCACGAAGGCGCTGACGTGGATCATGGTGTAGCCGATGACGCGGGAGTATTCGATCACGACCTGCGAGGGATTCGTGGCGCCCCAGAACACCGCGGAGCCGAGCATCGCGGGCGTGAAGAACGGCCGCCCGTTGATGAGGTCGACGACGAAGAACCAGGCCGCCACCGCGCCGGCTCCGATGCAGCCGGCATAGAACCCTTCGCGCAGGATTCGTGTGACCCGCATGCGCCGCTCCCTCCCTAGGCTCCGGCGAATATACCCCACCGGCCTGAGGACGATAGATTAGGGCCGCATGTCGCGCCCCTCTCCGTTCTACGGACTGTGTCTGACCGCCGGCGCGCTGGCGTTCGGCGTCGCGGGGCTGTTCCACCCGATCCTCCTGGGTGACGGCGCCGCACAGCTCGCGACGATCGCGCGGACGCCGGCGTGGCGCATGATTCATTGGACGCTGCTGCTGGCGCTGCCGCTGATGCTCGCGGGGCTGGCGGGCGTGTCGCTGCGCCACCAGGAGACGCCGGGCGGGGGACCGGCGCGCGCCGGCGTGCTGATTGCCGGATTCGCCTTCGCCGCCTGGATGCTCAACATCCTCTTCATGGCGGGCGCCGGTTACCACCTCGCGACGACGTATACCGCCGCCGCTCCAGGACTCACCGCGACGCACGCCGTGTTTCTCTACGACATGATCCACCCGATGGGGCTCGCCGCCGAGCGGCTGGCGACGTTCACCCTCGGGCTGGCGCTCTACATGCTGGCGTGGGGCATCTGGAACGGCCGCGTGCTCTGGCGCGGACTCGCCTGGGGGGCGTTCGCCGTCGGCGCGGCGTGCATGCTGATCGGCCTCGCCGTGGACGAATCGTCGGTGGTGATCTTTTACGGCCAGGCGGGGGCGGTGGTGTGGATGGCGGTGGTGGGGGTGGGGATGCTGGGTAGGAGACGGTAGGGGACGGTAGGAGACGGTAGGGACAGGTATGAATAACGAACGGCCGGGCGACATGCCTCGGCCGTTCGTGTATTTACCCCTACCGTCCCCTACCCTCTCCTACAGCTCCTACCGTCTTTGTCTACCGCGCTCTCACGCGCACAATCCCTGTATCCCACCCGTCACTCGTGCGCCGCAGCACTTCGACGGTGACGATGTCGCCGGCCTTCACCGTTGTCAGCGCCCCGCGGAATTCGGCGCGGGAGCGGGTGGGGGTGCCGTTGATCTTGAGAATAATGTCCGGCACGGTGTTGGTCGGTCCCTGATCGAACAGCTTGCGATACGCGGGCCCTTCGGGGGACACGTCGGTGACGATCAGGGCGCCGCCCGACCGCGATACGGCGCGCTGCAACACCTGATCCTGCGCCATGTCGTCCTGCGTCAGCGGTGCCACCGCAATGCCGAGGCGGTTCGCGTCGGCGGTGCTGGCAGCGTCACCGTTGGTCTTGGAGGAGCTGGTGCTGGCCACCTCGTCCGACTCCTCGCCCGGCTGCGCCGTGAGGCGCACCGAGAACGTCTTGCGCACGCCCCCCTGACGCAGCACGGTGACCGCGACCGGCTCCCCCGGCCGCTTGAAGCCGACGCGCTGCTGCAGCTGCGCTACGTAGTCCACCGGCTGGCCATCGAGCTCGACGATGACGTCGCCCAGCTGGAGGCCGGCGCGCTCGGCGGGCGAGTCCTTGGTGAAGCTCTCGACCACCACGCCGTGGATGTCCTTCATCCCCACCGCTTCGGCGTCTTCCTGGCTGGCGTTGTTGATGCCGATGCCCATGACGGCCCGGGTCACGTGCCCCGTCGCCACGAGCTGGTTCATGACCGTCCGGGCCAGGTTGATCGGAATCGCGAAACCGTAGCCGGCGTAATAGCCCGTTTCGCTCGCGATCGCGGAATTGATGCCGATGACCTCGCCGCGAACGTTCACCAGCGGTCCGCCCGAATTCCCCGGGTTGATCGCGGCGTCGGTCTGGATGAAGTCCTGGATCGAGTAGCGCGACTGCTCGAGGCCGTTGAGGAGACGGCCTTTCGCGCTCACAATGCCGGCGGTGACCGTAAACGTGAACGCCTCGCCGAGCGGGTTACCGATCGCCAGCGCCCACTCGCCGATGCGGGTCGAGTCGGAATTCCCGAACGCGACCGTCGGAAGGCTGGCGGCGTCGATCTTGATGACGGCGACGTCGGTCTGCGGATCGGTGCCGACGACGTGCGCCTCGAACTCGCGCTTGTCGAGCAGCCGCACCATGACCTTCGTGGCGCCCGCCACGACGTGGTTGTTGGTGAGGATGAATCCGTCGCGCGACACGATGAACCCCGATCCCGAGCCTTCCTGGATCTGGGGACGCTGGTTCTTGAACTGCGGGAAGAAGTCCTCGAACCCGGGCGGCAGGCGCCGGTTGTCGACCTGCTGCCGCACCGTGGAGCGCACGAACACGACCGCCGGCTTCACGTGGTCGGCCACGGCCACGAAGGCGTCGCCCAGCTGCGCGGCGGGCCCCGCGGCCGGAATCGGCGGCGGCGGCGTGGACTGGAGCAGGGCGGCGGGCTGCGCCGCGGTCTTCTTCGGCAGGTCGAGTGCCGAAGCGAAGAGCAGGCCGAACACGAACGCCAGTCCGACGAGCCCGATGAACTTCATCCAATCTTTTGTGCGTACCGACATCGTCATCATTCCTGGTGAAGAAGGTTATTTCTTGCCCTTATCGTCATCCACGATCTCGTAGTCGGCGTCGACGACGTTGTCCTGCTTGCCCGCGCCCGCATCCTGCGGCGCGTCTCCGGGAGCTGCGCCGGCATCGCCCGGCGCTTCGGCACCGCGGGCCGCCGCGTACAGTGACGCGCCCGCCGCCGAATAGGCCTGTTGCAGCTCGTCCAAAGCCCGGCTGATGTCGTCGGGGTTGCCACTGCGCAACGACGCCCTGGCCCCCTCGACCGCCCCGTCGAGGCGGGACTTCAACCCGGCGTCCAGCCGATCCGCCCATTCCTTGGAGTTTTTCTCGACCTCATACACCGTCGAGTCGAGCCGGTTGCGACGCTCGATCTGATCGCGCCGCGACTTGTCGTCCGAGGCGTGCGATTCTGCATCCTTGACCATCTTGTCGATGTCTTTGTCACTCAACCCGGACGAAGCCTCGATCCGGATCTTCTGCTCCTTCCCGGTCGCCTTGTCCTTGGCGGACACGTGCAGGATGCCGTTGGCGTCGATGTCGAACGTCACTTCGACCTGCGGGATGCCGCGCGGAGCCGGCGGAATTCCGGTGAGCTGGAATTTACCGATCGTGCGGTTGTCGAGCGCCATCTGCCGCTCGCCCTGCAGCACGTGGATCTCCACCGTCGTCTGCGAATCCTCGGCGGTCGAGAACACCTCCGACTTCTTCGTCGGAATCGTGGTGTTGCGGGGAATGAGCACCGTCGTCACTCCGCCCAGCGTTTCGATGCCGAGCGACAGCGGCGTCACATCGAGCAACAGCACGTCCTTCACTTCGCCGGCGAGCACGCCGCCCTGAATCGTGGCGCCGATCGCCACCACCTCGTCGGGGTTGACGCCCTTGTGGGGTTCCTTGCCGAAGAAGGTCTTGACGATCTCTTGCACCTTGGGCATCCGCGTCTGGCCGCCCACCAGGATCACTTCGTCCACCTGGCCGGGCTCCAACCCCGCGTCCTTCAGCGCCTGCTTCATCGGCGGGATCGAGCGCTGCACCAGGTCGTCCACCAGCTGCTCGAGCTTGGCGCGGGTGAGCGTCATGTTCAGGTGTTTCGGCCCCGACTGGTCGGCCGTGATGAATGGGAGGTTGATCTCCGTCTGCATCACCGTCGACAGCTCCATCTTGGCCTTTTCGGCGGCTTCCTTCAGGCGCTGCAGCGCCATCGGATCCTTGGAGAGGTCGATGCCCTGGTCGCGCTTGAACTCATCCACCAACCATTGGATGATCCGGGCGTCGAAATCGTCGCCGCCCAGGTGGGTGTCGCCGTTGGTGCTCTTCACCTCGAACACGCCCTCGGCGAGCTCGAGGATCGAGATGTCGTACGTACCGCCGCCCAGGTCGTAGACGGCGACCTTCTCTTCCTTCTTCTTCTCGAGGCCGTAGGCGAGCGCCGACGCGGTCGGCTCGTTGATGATGCGGACCACGTCGAGGCCGGCGATCTTGCCGGCGTCCTTCGTCGCCTGGCGCTGCGAATCGTTGAAGTAGGCGGGGACCGTGATCACCGCCTTCTCGACCTTGTGGCCGAGGTAGTCCTCGGCGGTCTGCTTCATCTTCTGGAGGATCATCGCCGAGATCTCGGGCGGCGTATAGCGCTTCCCCTGGATCTCGACTGACGCCAGATCGTTCTGTCCCGACACGACTTTATAGGGGACGCGCTTCATCTCCTCGGAGACTTCGCCGAGACGCCGTCCCATGAATCGCTTGATCGAAAAAATCGTATTCTGCGGGTTGGTGACGGCCTGGCGCTTCGCCACCTGGCCCACCAGCCGCTCCCCGTCTTTGGTAAACGCGACGACCGACGGAGTGGTCCGGCCCCCTTCGGCGTTGGGGATGACGACGGGATCGCCACCTTCCATGACCGCGACGACGGAGTTCGTCGTGCCGAGGTCGATCCCGATGATCTTGTCAGCCATGATCTACGGCTCCTTATCGTGGAGTTGATGCCTACACGAAACCGGACGTCGCAGAAGCAATGGACGTGCCCGTAAAAGGTGCCAAAAAGGCAGTTTGCGCAACCTACATGTCACTCATAGGATTAGCCAGGTGATCCCCTACCGGGACGAGAACCCCACCACACTCCCGCCGATCGTCACCGTCGGCATCATCGCGCTCAACGTGATCGCCTGGCTGTTTCTCGAAGGGGCCGGGGCGGGCCGGGCGGTCGATGCGGCGGTCTGCAATTACGGCCTCATCCCAGGCGAGGTGCTGCAGCGGGTGCCGCCGGGGAGCGGGGTGGAAATGGCGCCGGGGGTGTTCTGTGCGGTCGATCCCGGCCCCCAGTACTGGACCGTGCTGACGTCGATGTTCATGCACGGCGGCTGGATGCACCTGATCGGCAACATGGTGTTCTTCTGGGTGTTCGGGAACAACATCGAGGACGCCATGGGCCACGTGCGGTTCGCCCTCTTCTATCTTCTGTGCGGCGTCGCCGCCGCGGCGACGCAGGTCCTGATCACGCCGAGCTCCACCATTCCGATGGTCGGGGCATCGGGAGCCATCAGCGGCATCCTGGGAGCCTACCTGCTGCTGTACCCGCGCGTGCGCGTGCACGCCTTCCTGTTTCTGGGCATTTACGTCACGTCGATCGCGATCCCGGCGTACGTGATGCTGGGGTACTGGATCGTGCTGCAGGTGCTGAGCAGCCTCTCCTCTCTCGGCGCACACCACGAAACGGGCGGGACGGCATTCTTCGCCCACATCGGCGGCTTCATCGCGGGACTGGTGCTGATCCGGTTGTTCGCGAGACGGGAGTATCTGGAGAGGCGAGTGGTGCTACCTGGCGGATACCGCATGTAACGGGCGGTCGGGCGGTCGAGGCGGACGATGACACCTCGTCCGCCTTCAGCCGCCCTCTACCGTCTTAGCTTTTCACCGCCTGTGCGATCTCCGCGTGATGCTTGATGCTCTTCCCCTCGACCAGGAACACCACGTCTTCGGCGATGTTGGTTGCCAGGTCGGCGACGCGCTCGAGGTTGCGGCTCACCAGGAACAGCTCCATCGCCGCGCTGATGATGTGCGGCGTCTCCATCATGTGGGTGAGCAGGATGCGGAACACCGAGTCGTGCAGGGCGTCGACCTGGTCGTCGCGCTGGCAGACGGCGCGTCCCGCCTGGGCGTCGGCGCGCACGAAGGCGTCGAGGGCGTCGGCGAGCATGCGCCGCGCCATGCGGGCCATCTCGATGATCTCGGGCTCCGGCACGATCGGCGGCGCGACGAACAGCCGCTCCGCCGACTGCGCGATGTTGACGGCGTGATCGCCGACTCGCTCCAGATCATTGGCGATCTTGAGCGCCGACATCAGGAGCCGGAGGTCCCGCGCCATCGGCTGCTGTGTCGCGAGCAGCTTCACGACCAGATCTTCGATCTCGAGCTCCACCGCGTCGATCTTGTGGTCGCCCGCGATCACCTGGGCCGCTTTGGAGGCATCACGCTGCAGCAGCGCTTCGACGGCGGTCGCGAGCGCGTTCTGCGCTTCGGCGGACATCGCGAGCAGCGTGGACTTGAGCTCGGAGAGCTCGTCGTGGAAGTGGCGGTGCGCCAACTGAGGAGTCATCCGAACCGTCCTGTGATGTATGCCTCGGTGCGCTCGTCCGTCGGCGTGGTGAACAGCTGCGCCGTCGTCCCGAATTCTACCAGGCGGCCGAGGTAGAAGAAGCCGGTAAACTCCGACACACGCGACGCCTGCTGCATGTTGTGCGTCACGATGACGATCGTATAGTCCCGCTTCAGCTCGACGATCAGCTCTTCGATCTTTTCCGTGGCGATGGGGTCGAGCGCCGAGCACGGCTCGTCCATGAGCAGGATCTCGGGCTCGTTGGCGAGCGCCCGGGCGATGCACAGCCGCTGCTGCTGGCCGCCGGAGAGCCCCGTCCCGGGGTCGTCCAGCCGGTCCTTCACTTCGTCCCACAGCGCCGCGTGCCGCAGCGCCAGCTCCACGCGCTCCGGAATCTCGCGCTCGGCGGCGAAGCCGTTGATGCGCGGGCCGTAGGCGACGTTGTCGAACACCGACTTGGGGAACGGATTGGGACGCTGAAACACCATGCCCACGCGGCGCCGCAGCACCACCACGTCGGTCTCGGGGCCGTACAGCGACACGCCCTCGATCAGGATGTCGCCCGTGTGCCGCGTGTCGGCGATGATGTCGTTCATCCGGTTGAGCGAGCGGAGGAACGTGCTCTTCCCGCACCCCGACGGTCCGATCAGAGCCGTCACGGCGCGGCGGGGGATCGTCAACGTCAGGTCGGCCAACGCCTGCCGCTGCCCGTACCAGAACGCGAAGTCGCGCACGTCGACGACGGGGAACGGGTTGGCCGCTTCGGGCGGAATGGTCAAGAGCGTCGTCCCACGGTGGCCCGAGGGGCTTGGACGCCGACTCGGGACCACTGGTGTGGGCACCAGCGTCGAGTGGCTCATCCGAACCTCCCGGTGAGGTACGCTTCTGTCTGCTCCTTGGCCGGCTTGGTGAACAGCTGGGTGGTGCGGTCGATCTCGATCAGCTCGCCCATGTAGAAGAAAGCGGTGTAGTCCGAGACGCGCGCCGCCTGCTGCATATTATGCGTCACGATCACGATGGTGTACTGCCGCTTCAGCTCGTGGCACAGCTCCTCGATGCGCTGCGTGCCGGCCGGGTCGAGCGACGCCGTGGGCTCGTCGAGCAGCAGCACCTCGGGCAGGGGCGCCACCGCGCGCGCGATGCACAGGCGCTGCTGCTGGCCGCCCGAGAGGGCGACCGCGCTCGCGTGGAGCCGGTCTTTCACCTCGTCCCACAAGGCGCCCTGGCGCAGCGCCCGCTCCACCGCCTCGTCGATCGCTTTGCGCTTGTACGCGTGGTCGCTGACCTTGAGCCCCGACGCGACGTTGTCGTAGATCGACATCGTCGGGAAGGGGGTCGGACGCTGGAACACCATGCCGATGCGGCGCCGGATCGCCACCGGATCCGTCCCCGGACCGTAGATGTCGGTGCCGTCGAGCAAGACCGATCCCGTCGACCAGCCGCTGTCCGACAGTTCGTGCATGCGGTTGAGGCAGCGCAGGAACGTGCTCTTGCCGCATCCCGATGGGCCGATAATCGCCGTGACGGTGTTCGTCGGGAAGAAAACCGAGGTCTCCTTCACGGCCATCTTGCGGCCGAACAACGCACTCAGCCGGCGCGTCTCGATGCGGACGATCGCATTATCAGGTCGTTTGACGTCCTCGGGACCCTGCTCCATCCGCGGGGCTCCATGGGATGACGTCCCGGCCGCCACGGTCACCACGGGGAGCGGCACCGCGGGGGCGGCGGCGGGTACGCTGGCGAGACGCGCCATCGGTCGGTCAGATCGCGGACTTGTTTCCAAAGCGTTGCCGGGTTGCCCAGCGCGCGGCCAGGGCAAGAGTGAGAACGAGGGCCATCAGCACCAGCGCCGCCGCCCAGGCGATCCGGTGCCAGTCTTCGAACGGTCCCGTCGCGTACGTATAGATCAGTAGGCTGAGACTCTGCATCGGCTCGCGGATCGAGGTGGTGAAGTTCAGGTTCCCGAGCGCCGTGAACAGCAACGGCGCCGTCTCCCCGGCGATGCGCGCCACCGCGACGAGCGCGCCGGTGACGATGCCACCCATGGCCGTGCGGGCCACGATCGTGAGCGACGTGCGCCAGCGCGGGTATCCCAGCGCCAGGGCCGCTTCTCGTAGCGAGTTGGGGACGAGGCGCACCATTTCCTCCGTGGTGCGGGCGAGCATCGGGATCATCAGAATCGCGAGCGCGGCGCCACCGGCGAGAGCCGAAAAATGTCCCATCGGCCGTAC
>DATFTG010000103.1:0-4599 GCA_035262265.1 Gemmatimonadales bacterium | reverse complement strand
CCACGTGGGCGATCTGACGATCATCGACGACACCTACAACGCCAACCCCCGGTCGCTCGAGCGGGCGGTCGAGTCCGCGGCCTGGCTGGCTCGCGAGCGGGGGCGGCCGCTGGCGGTGGTCGTAGGCTCGATGTTGGAGCTAGGGCCCGAGAGTGCCAAATTGCACGCGGCCGCCGCGGCCGACATCGTGCGGCGCGAGCCGGCGCTGGTCGGTGCGGTGGGAGAGTTCGCGGCGTCGTTCGCGCCCTACCGCGGCCGGCTGGGCGACCGGCTGCTCGTCGCCGCCGACGCCGCCGAGCTGGGTCCGCGACTCAAGGCCGCCCTGGCGGGGAACGAGGTTCTCCTGCTCAAGGCCTCACGCGGCGTCGCACTGGAGCAGCTGCTGCGCCATCTCAGCTAAGGGAGACCCCAGGGGCCCGTGCTCTATCATTTGTTGGCGCCGCTCGCCAAGACTCACATCCTCTTCAATCTCTTCAACTACATCACCTTCCGGACCGCCGGAGCGACGGTGACGGCTCTGGTGATGGCGTTCGTGATCGGTCCGTGGATCATCCGTCGGCTGCGGCGGGGCGGTGTGGGGCAGGTGATCCGGGCCGAGGGTCCGTCGACGCACCACGAGAAGCGCGGCACGCCGACGATGGGGGGCCTCATCATCATCCTGGCCACCGTCGTCCCGACGCTGCTGTGGGCGCGGCTCGACACGCGGTACACGCTCGTCGCCGTCGTGGCGACGCTGTGGATGGGGGCGATCGGATTCGTCGACGACTACCTGAAGATCGTGCGCGGCAAATCGCAGGGACTCGTCGCCCGCTGGAAGCTCGTGGGGCAGATCTCGTTCGGGCTGGCGCTCGGGGTGTTTCTCGTGCGCTGGCCGTTCGTGCCCAGCATGGCGACGGAGACGCAGATCCCCGTGTTCAAGTACATCTTTCTCACGCTGCCGTGGTGGTTGTACATCGCGTTCACGACGTTCGTGGTGACGGCGAGCTCCAACGCCGTCAATCTGACCGACGGATTGGACGGCCTCGCGACCGGCCTGACGGCGATTGTCGCCGGGACGTTCGTCGTGTTCGCGTATCTGTTCGGCCGATTCGATACGTCGCGCTATCTCGGCGTGATGCACCTGGCCGGTGCGGGTGAGCTGGCGATCTTCTGCGGCGCGCTGATGGGCGCGGCCGTCGGATTTCTCTGGTTCAACGCCTATCCCGCCGGGGTGTTCATGGGAGACACCGGCGCTCTGGCGATCGGCGGGGCGCTCGGCGCCGTGGCGATCATGCTGAAGGCGGAGTTCCTGCTGCTGATCGCCGGTGGGGTGTTCGTGGCGGAAACGATCTCCGTCATTCTCCAGGTGAACGTCTACCGCTGGCAGAAGCGGATGCGCGGCAAGGAGTACGCCGATAGCCATCGCGTGTTTCGCATGGCGCCGCTGCACCATCACTTCGAGAAGCTGGGGTGGTCGGAGCCGCAGGTGGTGATGCGGTTCTACATCCTCGGCTTCCTCTGCGCCATGCTGGCGCTCGCGACGCTGAAGGTCCGGTGACGCTTCCCGACGGCTGGCGCGACGGCACGGTGGCGGTCGTGGGACTGGGGAAGAGCGGGGTCGCCGCGACGCGGTTGCTGGCCCGCGAGGGGGCGCGCGTATATGCCAGCGACGCCGCGACGTCGCCGCCGGGGAGTGCCGCGGTGGAGCTGCTGCGCGCCCTCCCGGGCGTGGAGATCGAGCTGGGACGCCACGACCTCGCGAAAATCCGCACCGCGAAGGGGGTCGTCGTGTCTCCCGGCGTGCCCCCCGACGCCGCGCCGCTATCCGTGGCGCGCTCGAGCGGCGTCCCGGTGCTCTCGGAGCTCGATCTCGGGTGGCGGGCCCTCCCCGGGATGCGCTGCATCGCGGTCACCGGGACGAACGGTAAGACGACGACGACGGCGCTCGTGGCGCAGCTGCTGCGCACCGCCGGGCTCAATGCCGAAGCCGCCGGCAATATCGGCTTGCCGCTCGCCGATGTCGCGCTGGCCGACATGCGGCCGCAGTGGCTGGCGGTCGAAGTGTCGTCGTTCCAGCTGCACGACAGCCCCGATTTCGCGCCCGAGATCGGCGTGCTCACGAACCTCGCCCCCGACCACCTCGACCGCTACCCCGACGTCGCCTCGTACTACGCCGACAAGCGCCTGATGTATCGCAACGCCACCGACGACAACGTCTGGGTGGTGAACGGCGACGATGCGGCGTCGCTCGACCTGGTGCGCGGGATCCGCGGTCGCCATGTCCGCTTCTCGGTCGCCGGGCCCGCCGATGCGTGGTACGACGGACGCGCGCGCTCGTTGATGCTCGGCGGCAGCGCGCTCTTGCCGCGCGACGCGCTCGCGCTTCTGGGGCTGCACAACGTCGCCAACGCGCTCGCGGCCGCCCTCGCGGTGCACGAGGCGGGAATCGCGCCGGGAGCGATCGCCGAGGGGCTGCGCGCCTTCCGGGCGCTGCACCACCGCCTCGAGACGGTGGCGGAGGCGGGGGGGGTGCGCTGGATCAACGATTCCAAGGCGACCAACGTTTCCTCGACCGCGGTGGCGATCGAAGCGATGGACCGGCCGTTCGTGCTGCTCCTCGGGGGGCGGCACAAAGGAGAGCCGTACACCCGGCTCGGTCCGCTGCTCCAGGAGCAGTGCCGGCTGGTGATCGCGTACGGGGAGGCGGGTCCGCGGATCGAGGCCGATCTCAAGGGGGTCGTGCCGCTCGAGCGCGGCGGGGATTTCGCCGACGTGATGCGGCGCGCCCGGGCTGCGGCGCGGCCGGGAGACGCCGTACTGCTGTCTCCCGCCTGCTCGAGCTACGACATGTTCAAGAACTACGAGGAGCGTGGAGCCGTGTTCGAGCGGCTCGCGACCGCCCCGTGATGGATCGTCGCTGGGAAACGCGGCTGCTCGCCGTGGTGGCGATGGCGCTGTCGATGATCGGCATCATCGCCGTGTACGGCGCCTCGAGTCTCATCAGCGTCAAAGAGGGCGACGTCGTCGGATCGGGCTTCGCCTTGAACCAGGCGGTGGGGCTCGTGGCCGGGGGCCTCTTGGCGACGATCCTGGCGCGGCTCGACTACCACATCTGGGAGCGCCACGCCTGGAAGATCCTCGGGATCGTCGCCGTCCTGGTCTGCGTCCCGCTGCTGCCGTTCACGCACGCCATCGCCCCGGTGCGCAACGGCGCGCGGCGCTGGGTCGAGATTGCCGGGATCGGGATGCAGCCGTCGGAGCTGGCCAAGATCGCGGTCGTGATCTGGGCCGCGATGCTCGCCGCCAAGAAGGGGGAGGCGATGCGCTCGTTCAAGCGCGGCGTCCTGCCGGTCGCGGCGATCGTGGGTCCTCTCGTCGCGATGATTTTCCTCGAGCCGAACCTCTCGATGGCGCTGCTCGTCACGCTGCTGGCGGGCGTCGTCGTGTTTTCGGCGGGCGCGAAGATCGGCCACTTCCTGCTGCTCGGGGTCGGGTCCACGCCGCTGCTGTTCGGCGCGGTAGCGACGGCGCAGTACCGGGTGGCGCGCGTCTTGACGTTCCTCAATTCGGGGAGCGCGCCGCAGGAAGCATCGTGGCAGGTGCATCAATCGCTCGTCGGTATCGGCGCGGGCCAGGTCACGGGCGTCGGCATCGGGCATGGCATGCAGAAACTCGGCTATCTGCCCTACGCCTACTCCGATTTCATCTTCTCCACGATCGGCGAAGAGTGGGGATTTCTGGGATTGCTCGTGCTGACGGTGGCGTTCGGCGTGTTCGTGTGGCTCGGGTTCCGCATCGCGCGCTCGGCGCGCGACACGTTCGGTCAGCTGCTCGCGACCGGGCTCACGGCGATCATCGGCATCGGCGCGGTGCTGCACATGGGCGTGACGCTGGCGATTCTTCCCGCCACCGGGATCACGCTGCCGTTCGTGTCGTACGGCCGCTCGAGCCTGCTCGTCGCACTGGCGGCGACGGGGATACTCATCAGTGTGGGGCAGGGGCGGACGGGGAGAGAAACGGGATGACAAGAGGCAAATGTAGAATGTCCAATGCGGAATGTAGAATGCTCAACGGGAGCCAATTCAACATTCTCCATTCGACATTCTACATCGGACATTTCTCTTGAAGGTCCTCTTCACTGGCGGTGGCACCGGCGGCCACCTCATGCCCGCGCTCGCGCTGGCGCAGGCGCTGCGAGCCGATCATCCGGAAGCCGAGATCGTGATCGTGGGCGCCGAGCGCGGCATCGAGGGAGAAGTGCTGCCGCACTATCCCTACCGCTACGTATTGCTGCCCGTCGAGCCGATTTACCGGCACGCGTGGTGGCGCAACCTGCGCTGGCCGCTCATCGCGTGGCGCGCGTGGCGTTCGGCCGGCGCGGTGCTGGACCGTGAGCGCCCCGACATCGTGGTCGGAACGGGCGGGTATGTGTCGGGTCCCGTCGTGTGGCGCGCGCAGCGGCGCGGCATCGCGACGGCGCTGCAGGAGCAGAACGCGCTGCCGGGAATCACGACGCGCTGGCTGGCGGGGCGCGCGCGACAGATTCACCTCGGCTTTCCTGAAGCGCAGGCGCGGCTGCGACCCGGCCCGCGCACCGTCGTCTTCGCACTCGGCAATCCG
>DATFTG010000102.1:0-17444 GCA_035262265.1 Gemmatimonadales bacterium | reverse complement strand
GGAATCGGATAGGGCCCGGGATCGCTCTCATCGGCGTAGTCGAACGTGACGCCGACGGCCGGCGTCGACCCATCGACCACGACGTAAGGAATCCCGAACGGGCCGCCGTTGTAATTGGCGCCGAAGTCGGGGTGCAGGCCCCGCGCGAGACCGATACTCGCGATCAGCGCATCCGAATTCGCATCGACCGGATCCTGGTCGACGGGTGTGTTCCAGGGGTTGTCTGCGGGGAACGGACGCCGCCCTTCGAGACTCGCGTTCGAACCCAAACCGGGCCCGCCGCCCCCGCCGGCGCTCCCGCCGCCGGTCGGCGTGACGGCGCATCCCAGCACCAGCAATGGGAGCGCAGCGAAGGATGCGCGGAAGCGGTACATATTGAAGGAACGATGGCCGTGGGCGGGACGACCTGATGTGACCTGCACCACGTCCTCTTAGTAGAAGGAGACTCGATCGTGCGTTTCCATCGTTTGTGGCAGACGGGCGCCGCGGGCATCCTGATGGTGGCCGGGACGGCAGCGGCCCAGGTGCCGGGGTACGGCGGCGGGATGGGGGGAGCCGGCGGCGCGGGAAGCTATCGGCGTAGCGTCGATCCGACGCGCAAGCTGCCGACCGCCAACCAGCTCGAGGGACCGCCGATCCCCGACTTCTTCATCGACCGCTTCGCGCTGGACAGCGTGCAGGCGGAGAAGTACCGCGTCCTCTACGACTCGTTCATGGACGCCACCGTCGCGATCCGCGACAGTGCGAAAGCCGCGCGTAGCGCGATCGACGGTGCGCGCCAGGCCGGGGACCAACTGTCCGCCCGGGTCTACGTCCCGGTGCTGCAGCTGCTGGGGGATTCGCTCGCCAAGGCCGACGACCGGTTCGACAACCACCTGAAGACGTTCCTCAGCTCGAGCCAGGTGAAGTCCTACAAGAAGTGGCGCGACGAAGAACGCCGCCGCGAGCACGCCGACGACAAGCCGGAGCCGACCTCTTCGGATCCGAACACGCAGCCATAAGCCGATTCCGGGGACTCCATGCGAATCGTGGTTCCGCTGCTGTGCACCTTCGCGCTGGCCGGCGCCTCCGGCCTCCTCGCCGCGCAGAGCAACGCCGAGTTGATGGCGAACGATCATTACAGCCGTTCGCATGATTACGATCTCGTCAACCAGGACATCACCGTCCGCGGGTTCGACTGGGACTCGACGTCGTTCGACGGTTCGGTCGTGACCACCTACGTCGCTCAGCGCCCCGGGCTCGACTCGATCATCCTCGATGCGGGGGCGAAGCTCGACGTCAGCCGCATCATCGACCTCGCGGGTCGCACGCTGCGCTTCGCCCGGCACGGCGACTCGCTCATCGTGTTCCCCGCCGTGCCGATCCCGTTTCACGACACCAGCCGCTTCACGATCACCTATCACGCGCGGATCGAGAGCGGGCACGGGCTCACGTTCATCGAGCCCGAAGGACGGACCCACCGCCCGCGCCAGATCTGGAGCCAGGGCGAGGACCATGACAACCATTCCTGGTTCCCGACCTACGATTTTCCGAACGACAAGATGACGTGGACGCTCGAGGCCACCGTGGCGTCCGGCTACACGGCGGTTTCGAACGGCCGCCTCGCCGGCGATCGCCGCAACGTCGACGGCACGCGCACCATGACGTGGCGGCAGGACAGGCCGAGCGCCACCTATCTCGTCTCGCTGATCGTCGCGCCGCTCGTCCGGATTCACGATACCTGGCAGAACACGCCGGTCGATTACTACGTGTACCGCGAAGACAGCGCGCTGGCGCGCCCGCTGTTCCGCGACACGCCGAACATGATCGACGTCTACTCGCGGCTCACCGGCGTGCCCTACCCGTGGGCGAAATACGCCCAGACGACGGTCGCCGATTTCTTCGGCGGCATGGAGAACGTCAGCGCCACGACGCTCGTCGACTGGCTGCCCGACGCCCGCGCCTATGTCGACCGTCCCTGGTACGCCTGGATCCTCATCCCGCACGAGCTGGCCCATCAGTGGTTCGGCGACTACGTCACGACGGCCAACTGGGCGAACATGTGGCTCAACGAAGGGTTCGCCGAGTTCATGCCGGGGCAGTACTGGAGCATCCGGCTCGGTCGCCACGCCGAGGATGACTACTACCTCGACGAGTATCAGCAGTACCTGCAGATCGACCAGCAGCGCCGCATGCCGCTGGCGTCCAAAGGATCGAACAACATCTATCCGAAGGGCGCGCTCGTTCTGCGGATGCTCGAGCGCCACCTGGGACCACAGCGCTTCTGGGCGTCGATCCGCCGCTATCTCACCGATCACGCCTACGGCACCGCCACCTCCGACGATCTGCGCCAGGCGGTGCTCGCCGCGACGGGCGAAAACCTCGACTGGTTCTGGGACGAATGGGTGTATCAGGCGGGCCTGCCGAGCTTCCGGGTGACGGCGGCGTATGACACCAGCGCGCGGTCGCTCACGCTGCGTATCGCGCAGACGCAGACCGACAGCGCTACCGCCGACACCACAACGCCCCGGTTCACCACGCCGCAGGCGTTCCGTATGCCGGTCACGATCCGCATCGGCACGGCGAGCGGCGACGTCGTACAGCGCACGACGATCGATCAGCGCGAGCAGACCGTCGTCTTCACCGCGCTCCCCGGTCCGCCGACGATGGTGGTGTTCGACGACGGCAACACGATCCTCAAGAAGCTGACGTTCGATCAGCCGACCGCGTGGCTGGCGACGCAGCTGGGGCGCGACCCCGATCTGTGGAACCGGCAGTGGGTGATCGACCGGCTGACCGAGCGGATGGGCGATTCGGCGGCGGTCGCCGCGCTGGTGCGTGCCGCGACGTCCGCCGACTACTTCCTCACGCGCCGCGCCGCCGCGCTCGCGCTCGGCGATGCCCCGGCGGCGATGGCGCTGCCGGCGCTCGAGCGCGCGCTCGCGGACACCTCGGCGCAGGTCCGTTCCGCGGCCGCCACCGCGCTCTCCAAGACCGCCGATCCCCGGGCGGCGACGCTGGCGCGGCGCGCCTGGGAGCACGACCAGAGCTATGAGGTGCGTGCCCGGGCGCTCGTCGCCCTGGCGCGGCTCGATAGCGCCGCGCGCCGCCCCCTCATCGCCACCGGGCTCGCCACCCCCTCGTATCGCGATGCCATCGCCCAGGGCGCGTACGAGGCGATTCTCCGGGCCAACGACACCAGTTTCGTGAGCCAGGTCGACAGTGCGGTCGGCGCCGCGATCGACCCGTCGTTCGTCCTGGCGGTGCTGGGCGCGCGCGGGTCGAGCCGCGCGCTCGATCTCCTGACGGCGCACCTCGACGACAGCCGTCCATCGGTACGGCGCTGGGCGTTGATCGCCATGGAGAACGCCCTGCCGGACACGCTGGCGACGTCCCGTCTCGCCGGCGTGCAGGACAAACTCACTCATCCTGACACTCGCGACGCCGTCCACCGGGCGCTCGAGCGGCTGTCGCATCGCACGACACACGAGTAGGGAGGAATCGCATGGCAACCGCAGTGACCCGTGGCCGGTTCGCGTGGCACGAGCTGATGACGCCCGATCCGGACGCCGCGATCGGGTTCTACCGCCAGGTGGTGGGATGGGGCGTCGAACAATTCCCCGGCATGCCCGACTACCGCATGTGGACGAGCGGCGGGAAACAACGCGGTGGCGTCATGCGCCAGTCCGATGAGGAGCGGCGCCGCGGCCTCGCGCCCCACTGGTTGATGTATGTGGCTGTGCCCGATCTCGACGAGACGATCCGCCAAGCCGAAGGGCTCGGCGGTCGCGTGCGCGTCCCGGTCCAGGGCGCGCCGGGCGTGGGGCGGTACGCCATTCTCGCCGATGCCCAGGGCATCGTGTTTGGCCTGTTCACCCCGGAAACCCTGCGACCGTTCTCCGATGGAGCGGACCTCGGCGATTTCTCCTGGCACGAGCTTGCCGCCCCCGACCCGAACTCTGCGTGGTCCTTCTATCAGGCTCTGTTCGGCTGGGAAAAGTCCGAGGCGATGGACATGGGCCCGGACGGGACCTATCAGATGTTCCGTCGCCGCGGCGGCAAGACCGACCTCGGCGCGTTCTACAAGCGACCGGCGGACAAGCCGGGGACCGCGGCGTGGCTGATGTACGCCTATGTGCGCGACGTCGATCGCGCCGCCGAGCTCGTCACCGAGCTGGGCGGCCGTGTGCTCAGCGGCCCGATGGACGTCCCGGGCGGCGGCCGCATCGCGACTTGCGTCGATCCCCAGGGAGCGGCGTTTGCGGTGCACTCAGTTGCTGCGCCGGAGAAGACGAAAGGCGTCGAGAAGAGAAGCGTCAAGAAGAAGAGCGTCAAGAAGAAGACCGTCAAGAAGAAGCCGTCAAGAAAGACCGTGACGAAGAAAGCTCCGAAGAAGGCGAAAAGGCGCAGACGCTAGGCGCCGGGCGCCGCTCCCCGCTCCAGCAACTTCCCGAACCCGGGGAGGGCGCGCCGCAGACCGCGCAGGCCGAGCACCGTCCCGAGCGCGGCCACCACGAAGACCGCGGCCTCCCCCGACGTCTCGGGGAGGTCGACACCGGTCACGTTCAAGCCGATCACGATCGCGACGGCGGCGAATAGTCCCGCCGCCACGCCACTCACCACGAATGCCCGCCGCGAAGCGGGGGTTCCACGGCGACGAATCGCTTCGCAGTCCATGATGCTGCCGACGACGCCGCCGAGCAGCGCCGCGGCGAGGAACAGAAACGGCCATCCGTACACCAGCTCGAGCGGCGCCGAGCGCAGCGGCCCGCTCGTCGCCGTGACGGTATCGCGGCCCACACCGCTCGAACGAATGATGGAACCCCCTGTCTCGCCAGCGGCGATCCTCACCACGCTGGGATTGGGAGTCCCGCGACGCGCGCTCAGCACGACGTCACGACGCGCCGCACCCACACCCGCGGACATCGTGACGTGCAGCTCGGTACTCCCCAGCCCGAACCCCGCGATGCGAGCCGTCGCCGGCTCGACCGCGAGCAATGTGCGGTGCACCGCGAGCCAGATGGGGATCGGAGTGAGTGTGAGCGCCGGCTGGACGAGGACGCGCAGCGAGTCGCCCGGAGCGACTGCCGTCACCACTGCCGCCACCGGCGGCAGGCTGGTGTGCCGGATCGGGACGTCGGCGGGACTCACCGCTCCAGCGTCCGCCGACAGGTGAAACCAGATCGGCACGGGGAGCGTGACCATCCGGTCGGGTTGCAGCGTGTCGACGAGGCCGAGGGCGACGGAGCCGCGAAACGCGGTCCCGGTGAACTCGAGCGACGAGCCTTCGAGGTACGGCCGCAGTGCGAGCGGCCGGGCGGCGTGGGGTTGGGGGGCGAGAAACAGAAATGGCAGGAAGCGGTGCGAGGTGTCGGGCAGCTCGGCGACGAGGACCTGCGTCGGCTTGAGGCGCAGCGAGTCGACGTCGCGGCGCAGCGTGTCGGCCGTGGCTTTTCCCGCCTGCAGGATCACGGGAACCCGAACGGCATTCGCCCGCAGCCGCTCGAGGTCGGCGCGGGTCACGACCTGCCCCGCGAGCGGGCGGGCCGCGGTGCTCAGGAGCACCAGTGCGAGCGACCGGCCCGCCCAGGGCGGCATCACAGTTCGGTCGACAGCCGGATAACGATGTTGCGGCCGGGATTGAGCGCGAACGCCTTGTAGCGGCTGAGGAAGTCGCGGTAGCGACTGTCGAGCGCGTTGCGCACTTGCCCCTCGACCCGCAGCGGGCGCGCGCCCACGTGGAGGTCGAAGCCACCATAGAGATCGAGCAGCCCGTACCCCGCAGTGCCGAGGTCGAAGGGCGAGAGGCGCGTTTGCCGTGCCACGAGATCGACGTCGAGTCCGGCGTTAGCGCTGGGGCCTCGCCATCCGGCGCCGAGCTTGGTACGCAACGGTGGAATCTGCGGCAGAGGCTGGTGATCTGATTGCCGCTCGCCGTGGACGAAGTCGACGCGCGCCGACAGGACCAGCGCGCTCGTTGCCGCGACCTCGAGAGACGCCTCACCGCCCGAGAGCACCGCGTCCGCCTGCTGATAGCGATAGACGGGAAGTGAGTCCTGTGTGGTGCCGGTCGGGGCGATGTAGATGTAATGCGAGATGCGATTGCGGAACGACGACACCTCGGCGCGGACGCGACTCGATTGCCACCGGATGCTGGCGTCGAGGTTGAAACCCGCCTCGGGCACGAGTGTCGCCTGGCCAACCTCGAAGCGGGCCTCTCCAGGATGCGGCCCGTTCGTGAACAGCTCGAACAGTGTCGGCGCGCGCCAGGCGCGGCCGGCATTCACCGAAAGGGCGATTCGCTCCGCTGGGCGAAACACGAGACCGACATCACCCGACCAGGCGGTGTAGTCGCGCCGCTGGCTCCCCAACGCCAGGTCGGGGTTCGAATCGGCGCTGAGCCGCCGCAGATCCACGCGAGCCCCGGCGAGCAGCCGCCAGCGCTCCGACAGACTCACCTGCTCGTAGGCATAGGCGGCGGCGCCGGATGTCCGGGCGTCGGGCACCAGCGGCTCCTGCCCGCGCGTCGCGCTGTTCTGGACATACGCCGATGCCCCGAGTGTCCCGACGACCCGACGTCCTGCGCCGTGATGGGCCAGAAGGTCGAGGCTCGTCGTGTTGAGCAGCAGATCGAAGCCTTTTTCGGCCGATGCAGTATCTCCCTCGACCGTCTCGGCCAGCCAATGCCGCTGGAACTGGCCCTTCGCCTCGAGGAGCAACCCGCCCGCCGGGTGCGTGGCGGCGAATTGCACGCGATCGTCGGTCAGCTTGCGGACCGGGCCCTCCTCTTTGCCTCCGGGCGGCGGTGGAGGCGGAGGGTTCTGCGAAGTGTCGGCTTCGAGTAGATGAAACTCCCCACCATAATGCGTGAACCGCAGCGTGGCCTTGCCCCACGCACCGCGCGTTCCCAGCGCACCCTCGCCGGAAAACGCAGTGAACCCTGTGTTCTCGAGCTCACCGGCCGGCGTGTTCAGCGCTTCGGAGTGCCGGCCCACCAGCCCCGCGAGCCACCCCAGACTGCCCGCCGTCCCCTGCGCGTGCAGGTCGCTGCCGAATTCGTGGTTGTTGCTGGCGCCGTAGACTTCGAGCTGGCCGCGCGGACCGGCGCGCGGGGCGCGTGCGTCGGGGACGTCTTCGGGAATGACGTTCACGACTCCACCGAGCGCGTCCGAGCCATAGAGCACGCTCGCGGGTCCGCGGATCACCTCCACACGATCGGCCAGTCGGGTTTCTATCGAAGGCCCGTCTTCGTCGCTCCAGGAATAGTCCTCGAGCCGGTTGCCGTCGCCCAGAACGAGCACCCGCGCTCCCGAGAGGCCCCGGATCACCGGCTTGCCGATCTCCCCGCCCGTCGTCAGCGCTCGCACGCCGGCGAGCGATTCGAGCGCGTGAGCCAGCGAGACGCGGTATTCGCGGGACAGGGCCGTCGACTGCAGCATCGAGGCCGGCAGCGGAGACGACAGCGGATCGACCGGCGCCCGTGTGGCCGTCACCGTCACCGCGGTGAGCTCGAATGGCGTCGGCGCCAGCGTGATCTCGATCGGCGCCACGGCGGGGACCTCGACCGCGCGCACCCCCGGAGCGTATCCGATCCGGGAGGCGACCAGGGTGAAGCGACCGGACCCGACAGCATCGAAGTGGAAGCGGCCGCTCGAATCGGTGGCGGAGGTGCGGTGCAGCTCCACCAGGGAAACCGTGACGCCGGCGATCCCGTGCCGTGCCGTGTCGACGACCTGCCCCGCCACGGTGTCGGCTGAAAATCCCAGGACGCACAAACACAGCGGGATGAGCATGACGAAGCATAGGGCCTTGCCGTCCGGTCGGCCACCGATATTGTGCGGGCATGCTGACCGTCCGAGCGGCCGGCGTCGCCGATGCCGCCGATCTTGCCGAGCTGCGCTACGAATTTCGGGCCGCCGAGCGCCCCGCCATCGAAGCGCGCGACGGCTTCATCGCGCGCTGCGCCGCGTGGATGCGGGAGCGGCTCGCGCCGGGCTCGTCCTGGCACTGCATCGTCGCCGAGCAGGACGGCGCGATGGTGGGTCACGTCTGGCTCGAAGTGGTGGACAAGGTGCCGAACCCCGGCGCCGGCGAGCCCGAGCGGCACGTGTATCTGACCAATCTGTACGTCCGGCCTGCGGCCCGCGGCGGAGCGGGGAGCGCTCTCGTCGAGTCCGCCCTCGCCTGGTGCCGTGAGCGCGGCGCCGACACCGTGATTCTCTGGCCGAGCGAGAAGAGCCGTACGTTGTACGCCCGCTACGGCTTCGCTCATTCCACCGACATCCTGGCGCTGTCTCTGCGGGCATGATGCGGACCGTCGGGGGAGCTACATCGTCGTGGCGACGCCCTGAGGCTCGAGCAGGACTTTGCCCGTCGTACCGCGACCGGCGAGCGCCGTGTGGGCCTCTCCCGCCCGCGCCAGGGGAAGCTCGCGGTCGATCCGGACGTGCAGCGTCCCCTCTTCGATCCAGCGAAACAGGTCGGCGCTGCGCTGCTCCAGCTCGGCGCGCGACGCCACGTAGTGCGCCAGGGTCGGGCGCGTGAGAAACAGCGAGCCCCGGGCGTTGAGGATCTGCGGGTCGATGGGTTCGACCGCACCGCTCGACTGTCCGAACAACACCATCATGCCGCGCGGCGCGAGCACCCCGAGTCCCGCGGTAAACGTCGTCTTCCCGACCGAGTCGTAGACAACCTGCACTCCGGCGCCTCCGGTGAGTCGCTTCACCTCGGCGGCGAAGTCGACCTCGGTGTAGCGGATGATGTCGTCCGCACCCGCTGCGCGCGCCAGCGCTTCCTTCTCTGCGGTCGACACGGTGCCGATGACGCGGGCACCGCGCCGTTTGGCGAGCTGGCACAGCAACAGGCCCGTCCCACCCGCTGCGGCGTGGACGACGCAGCTATCTCCTGAACGGAGTGGATAGGTGGTGTTGGTCAGGTAATGGGCCGTCATTCCTTGCAAAATGACGGCGGCGGCCTGCGTCGTTGTCACACCCGCGGGGAGCTGCACGATCCTATCGCTGGGGGCGATGGCGTATTCCGCGTAGGCGCCGAGTCCCCCGGCGTAGTAACAGGCGACGCGATCCCCCACTGTGCAGCGGGTGACGTCGGCGCCGAGAGCGGCGACGGTCCCAGCCGCCTCCTGCCCCGGGGTGAAAGGCAGTGTCACCTTGTACGCACCCGAGCGCTGATAGATATCGATGAAATTCACGCCGGCCGCCTCGACCCGGATCAGCACTTCACCTCTCTGGGGAGACGGCGTGGGAACCTCTTCGACCTGCAGGGCTTCCGGACCACCGGTCGCCCGGACGCGAATGGCCTTCACGCCGCGGGCCTCACAGGTTGACGCGCTTCATCCCCGCCTCGGGGTAGCGCAGTCCGGACGCCGAGTTGCGCGGAATCGCGCGATCGATGCGGCGCAGCTCCTCGGGGGAGAGGCTCACGTCCACCGCCCGGGCATTCTCCTCGACGTAACGGCGCCGCTTCGTCCCGGGGATCGGCACGATGTCCGCGCCCTGGGCCAGCACCCAGGCGAGAGCGAGCTGCGAGGCGGTGCACTTTTTCTCCTTGGCCATCTTCTGGACAGCGTCGGCCAGCGCCAGGTTGTGCGAAAAATTCTCGCCTTGAAAGCGCGGGTTGTTGCGGCGGTAGTCGTCGGCGGCGAGGTCCTCGGGCTTTTTGAACCGGCCGCTCAGGAATCCGCGCCCCAGCGGGCTGTAGGCGACGAACCCGATGCCGAGCTCGCGGCAGGTCGCGAGGATGTCGTCCTCGGGGTCGCGCGTCCAGAGCGAGTACTCCGTCTGCAGCGCGGAAATCGGATGCGTCGCATGCGCCTTGCGGATGGTGGATGGAGCGGCCTCGGAGAGACCGACGAAGCGTACCTTGCCCGCCTTCACGAGCTTGGCCATCGCGCCGACGGTGTCTTCGATCGGTACTTCCGGATCGACGCGGTGCTGGTAGTACAGATCGATGTGGTCCACGCCGATGCGGGCGAGCGAAGCGTCGCACGCGGCCTTGACGTAGTCGGGGCGGCCGCTGATCCCCGCCCAGCTGCCGTCGGCCCCACGCACGTTGCCGAACTTGGTGGCGATCACGAAGCGCTCGCGCCGGCCCTTCACCGCCTGTCCCACGAGGCGTTCGTTGGTGTGCGGGCCGTACGCGTCGGCGGTGTCGAGGAACGTGATCCCCAGCGCCAGCGCGCGGTCGATCGTGGCGAGCGACTCGGCGTCGTCGCGGCCGGCGTAGAACTCCGACATCCCCATACATCCCAGCCCCAGCGCCGACACGACCAGGCCCTGCGATCCCAGTTTTCGTTGCTGCACGTTGCCCTCCGCGGTGGCCGCCAGCTCTCATGGAGTGTACATCATCCCCGTGACCGCTCGCGAGCGGGCCGGGTCCCTTCGGCGACCCCCATGAGCCCCAAGGTGCTGCTGTTCGATTTCGGCGGGACACTCGATGCCGACGGCCTGCCCTGGGCCCGGCGCTTCCATACGGCATATGCGGAGGCGGGCGGCACGCTCGACTTTGACGCCTTCGAGCCGCTGTACCAGGCGTCGGATATCGCGCTGGCGGCGCTCCCCGAGATTCGCGGCCTGGGGTTCCGCGCCGCCATCGAGGCCCAGGTGCGCTGCCTGGTGCCGCTGCTCCCGGATACCGGGTTGCTCCGGTCCCAGTCGGAGCGGCTCGTCGCGGCGGTGCACCAGCCGGCGGTGCGCATCGTCGCGCGCAACCGCCCCATCCTCGAGCGACTGCAGCACGACTACCGTCTCGGCATCATCTCCAATTTTACGGGGAACCTGGAGCCGTGCCTCGACGAGCTCGGTTTGAGCCCGCTCTTCGCCGCGGCCAGCGATTCGACGGTGCTGGGAATCGAAAAGCCGGATCCGCGGATCTTCCACGCGACGCTGGAGGCGCTGGGCGCGTCGCCGCGCGACGCGTGGATGGTGGGCGACAACTTCGAAGCCGACATCCGGCCCGCCGTGCGACTCGGCCTGCGCGCCTGCTGGATGGCGCCGCCCGAGCGCCGCGCCGCCGCCGACGCTCCACCGCACGCGCGGATCGGCTCGCTCCCCGAGCTCGTGCCGGTGCTGGCATGACGTTCCAGGGCCTCGTGCTCGCCGGCGGCGAAGGCTCGCGGCTGCGTGCCGACGGCGTCGCCGACACGAAAGCGCTGGTGCCCGTGGGCGGCCGGCCGCAGGCGCAGCGCGTGCTCGACGCCCTCGCCGCGGTGGGGTGCGAAACGTTGACCTGCGCCGCCCGCGACGACGCGCCGGGGTTGCTGATGGCCCTGGCATCGTGGAACTTTGCGGTGCCGTTCCGCGTCGTCCCCTGCCACACGCCGACGTCGCTGCACACCTTCGTCACGGGACTCCAGGCCACACCGCCTGGTGCGGTGTTGTGTAGCATGGTTGACACAGTCATGCGCGGTGACGATTGGGACGCGGTCGCGCGACAGGCTGCGGCAAGGTTAGCGGAGGGAGCTTTCGTGGTGCTGGCTGTGACGAGTTTCGTTAACGACAAGTCTGGCTTGTACGTGACGCGGACGGCCACCGGGGACGTGGTGGCGTTCGAGCAAGCCCCAGGCGCTGCCCCATGCGTGACGGGCGGGGTGTACGCGCTCGGACCGGCTGTCCGGCCCCTCGCCGAAGAGGCGTTGCGGCTGGGCGTGTCACGGATGCGCGGTTTTCTCGACTGGCTCGTGCGACAACGGCAGGTGCGTGTTGCCACGATCGACGTGCCGCGTATCATCGACCTCGACCGGGTGACGGATCTGAGCCTCGCGAACGCGTGGCTGGCCGCGCCCGAGCCCTGATCCGGCGGTGAGCGTGAGCGCGACCTCGATGACCGACTTCGTGGCCATCTATCGCAGTCCCAGCTATTCCCCGATGCAGCATCGCTCCAACGACACGGCGATTCTCGACGGGACGGTCGCGCATTTGACGTCCAAGGGCTGGCGTGTCACGGCGGTGAGCGAGGCGGACATCGAGCAGGGCCGGCTCCCCGCTGTACCGCTGTACCTCAACATGTGCCAGGGCCCGCTCGCCTCGGAGCGGCTGATGCCGCTCGAGCTCGACGGCGCGGTCGTGCTGAACCGCCCCTCCAGCGTGCTCAACTGCCACCGCCACCGGCTGGTGCGGCAGCTCGCCGGCAGCCGCATCGCGTTTCCCCGCACCGTCGTCGTGCCGAGCTCGGCGACGGTGGCCACGGACGTCCATCTTGCCTCGCTGGGCGGCGACGGGCGGCGCCTGTGGGTGAAGCGCGGTGACGTACACGCCGAGCGTCCCGAGGATGTGGTCGCGACGACGCGGTCGGGGCTGGCGGCCGCGATGACGGCCTTTACGGCGCGCGGCATTCCGTGGGTCGCGGTGCAGGAGCACGTCGAGGGACCGGTCGTGAAGTTCTACGGAGTGGCGGACGGGCGGTTCTTCCGCTATTACCGGGCGGACGGGGGCACCAGCGGCGCGGCCGCGGCGCCCGAGCTGGATGGCGACCGGCTGCGCGCGCTGGCTTTCGAGGCGGCGGCGCTGCTCGGTCTCGAAGTCTTCGGGGGGGACGTGGCGTTTCCGGAGCCCGGTCGGCCCGTGCTGATCGACATCAACGACTGGCCCAGCTTCGCGCCGTTCCGCGAGGCCGCGGCCGACGCGATCGCCGGGTATGTGGTGGATCGCATGCGAGCGAGGTCATGACCGCGATCGAACGTCTGCTGCAGGTGCCGGGCCCGCGTTCCCAGAGTCTGTTCGACGCCGAGGCGGAGCATCTCGCGCCCGGCACGCAGAGCGTGGCGTTGTTCAGCCGGCTGTCGATCGACCGCGGCGAGGGAGCGATCCTCTGGGACGTCGACGGCAACCGCTACATCGATCTGCTCGCCGGCGTCGCCGTAGCGAGTCTCGGCTATGCACACCCGCGCTACGTCGCGGCGATGCAGCGCCAGCTCGAGCGCGTGCACGTCGGCAGTTTCACGACGGAAAACCGGGCCGCGTTGGTGAAGCTGCTGGCCCATCTCGCTCCGGGCGACCTCAACCGCACGCAGTTCTACTCGAGCGGCGCCGAGGCGGTGGAAGCGGCGCTGCGGCTCGCGCAGTCGCAGACCGGACGCCGCGAGGTGATCGGCTTCTGGGGCGGCTTCCACGGCAAGACGCGCGGCGTGCTGCCGCTGCTCGGCAGCTCGTTCAAGCACGGGCTCGGGCCGCTGCATCCCGGGGCCTATTCGACTCCCTACGCGAGCTGCGCCCGCTGCGCCTTCGACAAGACGTTCCCGTCGTGTGAGTGGCACTGCGTCGAGTTCCTGAAGCAGAAGATCGCGGTCGAAACGAGCAACGACATCGCGGCGATCATCGTCGAGCCGATCCAGGGGACCGCCGGCAACATCGTCCCGCCGCCCGGCTATCTGAAGGTGCTGCGGCGCACCGCCGACGAGCTGGGTGCGCTCCTGATCTGCGACGAGATGATCACGGGGTTCGGCCGCACCGGGAAAATGTTCGCGGTCGAGCACGAGCCGATCGTGCCCGACGTGATCACGATCGGCAAAGGGTTCGGCGGCGGCTTCCCGATGACGGGAATCATCATGAAGGAATCGATCGCGTTCGCCAAGCCGTTCGCGAATCCGAGCGGCAGCTCCTCGAGCTACGGCGGCAACCCGCTCGCGGCGGCGGCGGCCCGCGTCACCGTCGAAACGATCATCGAAGACGGACTGGTCGAGCACTCCCGCCGGCTGGGCGAGATGATGCGCGCCGAAATGAAGCGGTGGGAAGAGACGATTCCGATCGTGAGCGACGTGCGCGGCCGCGGCCTGATGCTGGGGTTCGATCTCGTGAAGCCCGGCACGAAAACGCTGCTCGACAAGGCGACCACCAAGCGCATCTTCCATGATCTGCTGGAGCGCGGCGTGATCGCCATGATCTACAACCCTGAGGTGCGCATCAATCCGCCGCTCGTCATCGGCGAGGAGCAGGCCATGGAAGCGCTGGCCACGATGCGCGAGGTCCTGCGTGACACAGCCCAACGCATTAGCGCATAAAGGCGAAGCCATCGAGGAGTGGATCGACCTGCGGTTTTTCCGCCCCGCAGGCCTGCGTCTCGCGCGCGCCCTCGCTCCGACCGCCGTCACCGCGAACCAGGTGACGGTCTGGGGGGTGCTCGTCGGCGTGCTGGCGGGTCACCTCTTCTATTACTCCAGCCGCAGCGTGAACCTCGTCGGCGTGGCGCTGTTCATCGTCTCCGACATCTTCGACAGCGCCGACGGCCAGCTGGCCCGGATGCGCGGGACGTCGAGCCGCCTCGGGCGGCTGCTCGACGGCTCGGGCGACAGCGTGCGCTTCATCAGCCTCTACGGACATCTGCTCGTCCGGCTGCTGCACGCCGAGTGGGGCTGGAGCGCGGTGCTGCTGATCGCCATCGCGGGGTGGAGTCACTCGCTGCAGAGCGCCGCGGTCGATTTCGTGCGCAATGCCTTCCTCGATGTAGCGGACGGGGAGGGCGGCGAGCTCGACCTTCCCGAAGACGTCCCCGTGGGCGGCGTCTCGCGCCTGTCGCGATTCGGCGCGCGGCTGTACCGCGACTACGTCCGCCGCCAGGCGTTTCTCTTCCCCCGCACGGTGCGGCTGGTGCGGGCGGTGCGAGCGGGGCACGTGTCCGGCGCCGTCGACGAGGCCTACGCGCAGCGGCTGCGGCCGCTGTTGTGGTGGTGCGCCTGGCTGGGTCAGAACTTCCGCTTCGTGCTGCTCGCCCTGGCCGCTGTCGAAGGTCGGGCGGCGCTGGTCCCCTGGATCACCGCCACGGCGCTCAACGTCGTGCTCGCCGGGATCATCCTCACGCAGGAAACGCAGGCCGCCGCGTTGCTCGGTGAGGCCGGTGGTCCGGCCGATGGCTACGCGCGTATCCGCTGAGCCGCGCCAGTACCGCGGTCTCGTCGTCGGAGCGGGAGGCGTTGCGCGGGGGGCGCACTTCCCCGCGTACCAGTCGCACGCCACGGTGCGCGACCGCCTGCAGATCGTCGGCGTAATGGACGCGGCGCCGGTCGCGCCGCTGGCCGACCTGCCGCTCGTCGACCGCGATGGCGTCGACGCCTTGGGACCGATCGACTTCATCGACATCTGCACCCCGACGGCGACGCACCTCGAGCTGGCGCTGTGGGGCCTGTCGAAGGGCTTCCACGTGCTGTGCGAGAAGCCGGTCGCGACGACGCGACGCGAAGCCGACACCCTCGCCGCCGCCGCGGCCCGGGCCCGCCGCGTCGTGATGGCCTGCCACCAGTACCGCTTCAATCCCGTGTGGCGCCAGGTGATCGAGTGGCTGTCGAGCGGCGCGATCGGGCGTTGGCACCTGGCGGAATGGACCGTCCATCGCCCGGCCGCCGATCCCGGCGCGCAACCCGATGGCATCCCCTGGCGCGGTCGCAGCGTCCTGAGCCAGGGCGGCGTGCTGCTCGACCACGGCACGCACCTGATCTATCAACTGCTCGACATTGCCGGGACGCCGCGCGCCGTAGGGGCGTGGACCGGCCACCTGCGCCACACCGCCTACGACGTCGAGGATACGGCGACGATCCAGCTCGAGTATCCCGGCCGCCTCGCGACGATGCTGCTCACCTGGGCCGGCGCCGGGCGCGAAAACCGCGTGCGCTTCGTGGGCGAGTCCGGCGCGATCGAGTGGAACGGTGCCGAGCTCGTCCTGCAGCGTGGTTCGCACGTGGAGCGGCGCGATGTCGCGGCCGCTACGAGCAAAGCCGCTTACCACGAGTGGTTCGCCGAGCTGTTCGCGTCGTTCGCCCGCGCGATGGATGACGGCGTGCGCGCCGAGGCGATCGCCGACATCCGCAAGGTCGCGACGGTGCTCGAGCTCGCCTACACCGCAGCCCGGACGGGGCGCGTACAGCGCTTTCCCGAGGACGCGTGAAGCGCCGGACGCTGCTGCTGTGCTTCCTCGTCGGGGCCGCGGTCCTGGCCTACCTGATCCACCGCGTCGGGTTCGGCGCTCTGGTCGCCGAAGCGCGGCATACCGGCCCGATGTTTCCCGTGATCTTCGCGTCGTACGGTCTCGTATACGTCTTCAATACCGCCGCCTGGCGCGTGATTCTCGGGAACGGTGAAAAAAACGGCCCGACCCTCTCGTTCTGGCGCGCCTACGCACTGTTCACGAGCGGGTTCGCGCTCAACTTCCTGACGCCGATGCTGAACTTCGGCGGTGAGCCGTTCCGCGTCGGGGCGGCGGGCCGCGTCGTCGGCATCCGCAAAGCGGCAGGATCGGTGTTGATCCACAACGTGCTGCGCGTGCTGAGTTTCATGTTCGGCTGGGTGACGGCGTTCGCACTCGCGCTCGTTCTGCTGCCGGCCAGCGCCGGGCTCGATACACTGCTCACCGGCGGCATGCTCGTCTCCGGCGCGCTGATCCTCCTGATCCTCGCCGGACACCGGCGCGACCTGCTCACCCGCACCCTCAATCTGCTGCAGCGCATTCCCGTGCTGCGCCGCCTGGGGCATCGGCTCGAGGACCGCCGGCCGGCGCTGATCGAGATCGACCGCCAGGTGTCCGATTTCTACCATCGCACCCCGCGGCGCTTCTGGCAGGCCCTGGGCCTCGAGTACGTCAGCCGCTGGGTGCTGGCGCTCGAGTACTACCTCATCCTCGTGAGCCTGGGCCAGCACGTTTCGTTCTTCGTGGCGTTCGTGATCACCATCCTGGGCGGGCTGATCACCAACCTGCTGTTCTTCTTCCCCTACGAAGTCGGTTCGAAGGAAGGCGGCCTGTTCCTGCTGTTCCGGCTGTTCGGAATCCCGGGCAAGCTCGGCGTCTACGCCGGGCTGGTGGACCGCGTGCGCGACCTCGCATGGATCGCGCTCGGCCTCCTGCTGGTGTGGTTCGCCCGCCCCGACACGGGGGCGGCATCCGTCGTGCCGACGCGGGCCGAGGAGCAACAGGCATGACGACCGTGACGCACGTGCTCGTCACGGCGCTGGGCGTGCAGGCGCTCGGGCTGCACGGCTCCGATGCGGCGCTGGCGTACGCGTTCGGCGTCGGCGTCGACATCGACCACGCCTTCAAGGCGCCGTTCTACCTGAAGGCGGTGGGGTGGAAGCGTCGCCTCGGCTACTACTGGCGCTCGTCCTTGCAGGAGCCCGTCGCCTTGCTCTGGGTGGCCCCGCTCTCCTGGCTGCTCGGCACGATCGTGCCGGTGTTGTTTCTCACCGTCCACATCGCCATGGACTACAGCGTCAGCTTCGAGAAGATGCCGTTCTACCCGTACTCGAGCTGGGTGACACGCGGCTGGCTGCTGCAGTTCTCCGACAAGTCGAAGGAAATCGTCGCCTTCACCGTCTTCGCATGTTTGAGTCTCTACCTGTACTTGGCACGGCGCTAGACCGCGTGCTGCGGCCGTTGCTGCGGCTGCTGCACCTCGGGCTCGGCCTCACCCCGAACCAGATCACCTGGGCGGCGTTCGGCGCGAGCGTCGCGGCCGCCGCGCTCCTCGC
>DATFTG010000101.1:0-3769 GCA_035262265.1 Gemmatimonadales bacterium | reverse complement strand
CGGTCAGCGGCATCACTGATCTGATCGTGGTGCGCGCCAACGGCCACACCCTCGTGATGCCGACCGGCCGCGCCGACCGGCTCAAGGCGCTGGTCCAGAAGCTGTGACAACCGCGCTCTATCTCCTCGATCCCGATCCGGCGCCGGCCTGGGCGCCGTTCGCGGGAGTGCGGCCCCTCTGCGAGCTGCGCGCCGGCGCGCATCTGATCCGCGAGCGCTGGGAGACGTTCATCGGCGCTGAAGCGGCGGAGATTCTCGCGCTGCCCCACCTCGCCGGCTTCGCCGAGCCGGGAATGCCGCCGGTGCGCGCGCGCCACCCCATCCCCGGCCCGGCCGTCATCGGGTCGTCGACATTCGCGCCGCGGGGCCTCGCGCCCGCGCTCCCCAAGGCGGCCGCGCGCCTCGTCGCTCGCGGCATCACCGTCGGGTGGGCCGTACCGGCGGGCGCGACGTGGCAAGGCCCGCAGCGGGAAGCCGAGGCGGTCGAAGTCCCCGGCGTCGTGCTGCATGGCGTGTTCGACCTCATCCCGGCGCTTGGCCAGCTGCTCTCCGAGGACCTGCGGGCGATGCTGAGTGACTCGGATCCGGTTCCGGCCGGGGCGATCGTCATCGGCGACTCGGCGGCCTTGGCGCTCCACGGCGCGACCGTCGAGCCCGGCGCGGTGTTCGACGTCTCGAACGGACCCGTGGTGGTGGAGAGCGGCGCCGAGGTACGCTCCGGGACGCGGCTCGAGGGACCGATCTGGATCGGCGCCAACACCCGCGTGCTCGGCGGCGACATCCGCGGCTCGGCGATCGGCCCGCACTGCAACGTCCGCGGGGAGATGTCCGCCTGCAGTTTTCTGGGATACGGCAACAAATCGCACGACGGCTTCGTCGGCACGAGCATCGTCGGCCGGTGGGTGAACTTCGGCGCGGGCACGACGACGTCGAACCTCAAGAACACATACGGTCCCGTGCGCCTCGACGTCGCCGGCACGGCGATCGAGACCGGCCTGCAGTTTTGCGGCAGCCTGCTCGGCGATCACGCCAAGACGGCGATCGGCACGCTGCTCGTGACCGGGACCGTCATCGGCGCGGGCGCCAGCGTGTTCGATGGGGTGCGCGCGCCGAAGTACGTCGCGCCGTTCGCCTGGGGCGGTACCACGGCGGAGCGCATGACGCGGGACGGCTTTTTGAAGACGGTGGAGCGTGTCTTACCGCGCCGCGACGAAACGCTGACGCCGGAGATGCGCGAAGTGCTGGGGCGGGTGTACGACTGGGCTACGAAATAATGTCCAATGTTCGATGCAGAATGTTCAATGACCAATGACCTTGGACATTGAGCATCCTGCATTGGACATTCTCCATTGAGTTTTTCACCAGGCGCGCGCCGTCACCGGCGGCGGCTCGGGAACCTGCAGCGTATCGGGACGCGAGCTCGGCGGGCCGACGCGTCGCAGCGTCACCGGCTTGTCGAGGTCCCCACCGGAGATGGTGAGCTTGTCGCCCTGCACTTTCAGGCCGTAGACGTTCCACACGCCGTCGCCCATCGTGAACCACACGCTGTCCCCCACCACCCGCCAGCGCGCCACTTGATCGCCGAACTGGGCCGAGCTGTCGGAGCGAACCATGATCAGGCGCGGCCCGTCGTCGGTGTGCGCCTCCCATTTCCCCTCGAGCCGCGGCGACCCGCGCCCCTGGGCCGCGAGCGCGGTCCCGGGTAGAACAAGCAGGAGTGCGAGACCACAAAGACTGCGTGTCATTCCGGGAATCTAGTGGGACGGCGTCGGAGATGCTGCGGGGGACGTCGCCGCAGCGGCGGGCGCCGTCGCCCGCTCGTCGGCGACCACGGCAACCTGCGATTCCCATTTGCGCATCATCTCGATGAACGCCCGCACGTACTTGGGATCGAACTCCATCCCGGCGCGTCCCTCGATGTAGGGCAGCACCTGCTCGACCGGCCAGGCGTCGCGATAGGGGCGCCGCGTCCGCAGCGCGTCGTACACATCGCACACGTGCACCAGGTTGCTCGCTTCGTGGCACGGACGGCGGTAGCGCACCTGGGGGTAGCCGAGCCCGTTGAGCATGATGTGGTGCTCGTAGGCCACGACGGCCGCGAGATCGAGATCTTCCTCACTCTCCAGGATCAGCCGCGCCCCCTCCACGGGGTGGCGATTCATGAGCACGCGCTCATCGGGCGTGAGCTTCCCCGTCTTGGTGAGGACCTCGATCGGAATGCGCACCTTGCCGAGGTCGTGCAGCAGCCCTGCGACGCCGAAGGCGCGTACGTCGGCGGGCCCCATGCCGAGGAACTCGGCGAGGGCCATGCTGAGGACAGAGACGTTCAGCGAATGCGTGGTGGTGTATTGGTCGAATTGTTTGAGCTGCAACAGCGGCATCATGACCTGCTGCTCGCCGTGCATCGCTACCGACAACGACCGCACGACCGCTTCGGCTTCCGCCAGGGGGAGCATCTCCCGCTGTTGCACCTCGTCGTGCAGCCAGCGGATCGTCTCGACTTCCTCGCCCAGCGAAAACGTGATGGTCGCCGTGGGAAGCGTCTCGTCCTTCGCCATCTCCGCACCGCTCCGCACGCCGACGACCCCGTACTTGATCGCGGTCGGTCTGAGGGGGCGCGCTTCGGCCGTGTCGATGCCTTCGAGCGTGAGGCGCGCCAACACGTCCTCCAGAAAGACCTCGAAATCCTCGCGCGTCACATGATCGGCGAACTCGAGTCGCTGGATGCCGGCGCTCGCCAGCCGGTTCGACCAGCCCCAGTCCCGCATCTCGCGCAGCGGCAGCCGCCCGAAGATCACTTCGTCGCCGAGGAAGGTGAACAGCGGGTGCGCATGCTTCGCCTGCAGGTCGCGCAGCTCCTGGTACGCCGCGTCGATCCCGCGCGCGCGGGCCGGGTGCCCGTCGGCATAGAGCGACATGCCGGCGAGGGCCTGCGCGAACGCGCCGAGGAATTGAGCGGGCTCGCTCACGAGGCGGCGGGCTCCGGATCGGTCGCGGCCCGGACGTCGGCGTCGTTGGAGACCGCGGCGAGGGCCAGCAGCTCGAGGGCACGCGGCTCGTCCCGCCACCCGGTGGCAAGGGCCGCGAGCGCGGCCACGAGCTCTCGCGAACGCGGCAGCAGCCGGCGCCGCCCCAGCAGCGTGCGCCCGCCGTCGACCAGCCGGAGCAGCTCCGCCAAGGCCTCCGGCGCGCGGGCCGCTCCCAGCACGCGGATCGCCTGCAGGCGCAGATCGGGCGCCGTCTGGCGGCTGTCGGCGAGCGCGATGATGCGCGGCAGCACCGTCGCCGGCACGTCCTGGTGCGCGGCATTCAGCGCGAGCCGCACCACGCGATGCTCGCGGTCGGCGAGCGCCTGGGCGAGGACGCGGGGGCGCTCTTCCGGCGCCTTGACGCCGATCTTGAGCGCCTCGAGCCGCACGCGCGGATCGGTATGCGACAGCCACGGCAAGACGGAGAACCCTTCGGGGAGCTGCGGCAATTCGTCCAGCACGGTGAGCAGATTGCGCTGCACGTACCAGCGCTCGTCGGAGAGGCGCGCGGTGATACTCGGCCCGAGCATCGGCCCGAGCCGCTTGATGCGCTCGAGCAGGGCGCGGCGGGTTGCACGCGCCTCCGCGCTCGCGAGCGCATCCAGCAGTGGATCGGCTGCGAGCACGCCGAGACGCGGCAGCACGCGGTCCACTGTCGCGAAGTCGACCGGCTCGCTCGCCAGCAGCCATTGCAGCGTCTCCTGACTCACTGCCCTTCCCCACAGATTCTGGACGGCAGCG
>DATFTG010000100.1:0-7298 GCA_035262265.1 Gemmatimonadales bacterium | reverse complement strand
TGGGATCGAGGAATTTCGTGTAGTCCGCCTCGATGTGCCCGCCCGCCGCCGCCGTGGCGGCGTCACCCGGGTCCACCCCCGCGAGCACGCCGAGCAGCGCCGCCGCATCGGCCACGGTCCGGGCCATCGGCCCCGCCGTGTCCTGGGTGTGCGAGATGGGGATGATGCCCGAGCGGGAGACGAGGCCGAGCGTCGGCTTGATCCCGACGAGCGAATTGGCTCCCGAGGGGCAGACGATCGAGCCGTCGGTTTCCGAGCCGACACCGACGGCGGCGAGATTCGCCGAGATCGCAGCGCCCGTCCCCGAGCTCGACCCGCAGGCGTTGCGGTCCAGCGCATAGGGGTTCTTCACCAGGCCGCCCCGCCCGCTCCATCCACTCACCGAATGCGTCGAGCGGAAGTTGGCCCACTCCGAGAGATTCGTCTTGCCGATGATGATGGCGCCGGCATCGCGTAACCGCCGCGCGACCGCCGCATCACGGGGGGCCGGGGCGTCCGCGAGGGCGAGCGATCCGGCGGTCGTTTTCATCTTGTCGCCGGTGGCGATGTTGTCCTTGATCAGGACCGGAATGCCGTGCAGCGGTCCCCGCACCTTCCCCGCCTTGCGCTCCGCGTCGGCGGCATCGGCCAGCGCCAGCGCATCGGCGTTCGTTTCGATCACGGACCGGAGCGTGGGACCCTGGCCGTCGATCTGCTGGATGCGCGTGAGGTAAGCGCTGACGAGGCGGCGCGAAGTGTACTTGCCGCTTTTCAGGCCGTCCTGGAGCTGCTGCAGAGTGATTTCTTCGAGCTCGAAGGGGAGCGGTGGCGCGGCCGGCGGTGCCGGCGTCCTCCCGGCCTTTGACGGCTCGGCAGCGAGGCCGGCGGCCGACAGCGGCGCGGCCAGGCCGGTGACGGCGGCGTACTGCACGAACTCACGACGCGAGAGATACATGAGAGGCTCCACGCGATAAGTGGTACGACGGTACGTTGTCTATGCGCGCTTGGATAGATCGTCTGCCTCACACCTCTGCGGTCGCGGTACTCTCCACCACCAGACGCTCGAGCTTGCCCCGCAGTCTCACCCGCACCCGCGCCACGAGAATCAATGCGACGACCGCGAGCCCGACGACCAGTCCCCACCAGAAGCCCTGCGGGCCCAGGGCCGTGCCCAGTCCGAGGTACGCGGCGAGCGGCAGCCCGATCAGCCAGTAGCCGACGACGTTCACGATCAGTGGCGTGCGCGTGTCCCCGGTGCCGCGGAGAATCCCGATCGATACCACCTGCGTGCCGTCGAACACCTGGAAGATCCCGGCGAGGGGAATCAACGTCGCGGCGATCGCCTGCACGCCCGCGTCCGAGGTATACGCGCGGGCGAGCAGGCTCGGGAAGGAAAGCATGGCGATTCCGCTGAGGAGCATGAACCCGACGCCGCACGCCAACGCCGCCAGCGCCGCGCGGCGCGCTTCGGTCGAGTCGCCCCTGCCGATCGCCTGACCGACGAGGACGGCCCCCGCGATCGACACACCGAGCGGGACCATGAAAGTGATGGAAGAGAGGTTCAGCGCCACCTGGTTCGCCGCCATGGCACCGGCGCCGAGCCGGCCCATGAGCACGCCGACCAGACTGAAGATCCCCAGCTCGAGCTCGTACTGCATGCCGATCGGCGCGCCGATGCGCAGCAGGCGGCCGAGCGCTCCGAGATCGAGCGCTCCCGGACGCCAGGGCCGGAACCATTCCCCGAGACTGCGCCACGCGAACGCCACCAGAAACACCGCCAGGGCCCAGCGCGACAGCGTCGTCGCCCAGCTCGAGCCGATTGCCCCTAACGCCCGCACCCCCAGATGCCCGAACACGAACACCCAGTTCAGCGCCAGATTCAGTACGTTGGCGGCGATCATCGCCCACACCATGGGGCGGATGTTCCCCGTCGCCTGCAGCAGCACCCGCGCCAGCACCGACACATAGAAAGGAAGGAATCCCAGTGTGGCGACGTAGGTGTAGCCGGCGACGAGCGGGACCACCTGGGGCGGTTGCCCGAGCAACCCGACGAGCGGGCGCACCGGCAGCAGGACGATGGTCGAGACCACGGTGAGACCGGCGCTCAAGACGACACCACGCTGCGCGTTACGTGCGACCGCGCTGCGCTCGCCCGCCCCGATCGCCTGCGATACGACGGGATCGAGTCCCATCAACACGCCCATCCCGCAGATCGAGATGGCGAGGAAGAGAAGATTGCCGAGGGCGACCGCCGCCATCGCGTCCGCGGAGACGCGCCCGACCACGAGCGTGTCGACGACGCCCATCGCCATCCAGCCGACCTGCACCACGACGACCGGCGCCGCGATGCGCGCCATCGCGATGAGCTCGCCCCGGAATCCGCGCGGCAGAACAGGCTGCGACATGTGGGGAAAGTAACGACGCTCCGTAATACGACGGCACGGTGCACGAGGGGTTCACCAGACTCGTACAACGTGCCGTCGGACAACTCTACGGCGGGTTCAGCTCCGCGAATGATGAATCGACATCGGCCCGTTCGTGGTCACTACCCTGATCGGCGGCCCGCCGTCGCCCAGCGTCGTGTGAATCCGATTCGTCATGCGACCCTGGATCGTGACGGTGAGTGGAAAGGCGAGGTTCATCGGACCATTCACCGTACCCGTCTCGAGACGCGCGTTGTAGCCGTCAGGAATGCCCAGGCTCGCCGGCCCGTTTTGCGCCTCGGCATCGAGCCCGGGGCCGTCCCAGCGCGCACCGGACAGCTCGACGGACAGCGGCCCATTTTGCACCCGCGCGGTCACGTCGCCGCCCACCGCCCGCAGCGTGACGGGACCGTTGCTCGCGTGCAGCTGCATCGCGCCGGTGACGTCCTCGACCGAAAGCGGCCCATTCTCGGTCGACAGCGATAGATCGGTATGGCGCGGTACGTACACATCGAAGCTCACCGCCCACGACGCGCGGCGCTCGCTCTCCGGCCCGCGAGCCGTGATCTCCTTCCCGGCCGCTTCGATGCGCACGGCGTCGGCGAGCGTCTGGGCCGCGCCCTCCGTGCCGGCCTGAGCCTCGATCTTCGCGACGACGGCGATCGAATCGCGGTCCCATCCGTAGATCGCGACGCCGCCGTTCTCGCTGGGGTCGACGCGCAGGGTGCCGCCGGACGGCCGGAATCCCGTCTCGCGGACGACGCAGACCCGGGGGCGATCGTACCAGCCGTGCCGGCACTCTGCCAACCATTCGTTGGGATCTTCCTGGGCGGCAAGCGTGCGGGCGGCCACCAGGAGCAGCAGCGTGCTGAGGGCGGAGCGTGTCGACATGATCACCTCGAACATGACGGAATGACTCGGGCGTTTCGCAGGCTGAGCGTTAGACGGACATTGTCATGGATTGGTTGCGCCGGCGCGCCAGTGGGCCTCGTGGAAGCGGAGCTGTGCGCGAACCGGGGGCCCGGGCGTGATTGCATGGAGCACTCGCCTCGTGATCAGGCTCACAGCATATTGCTCCCCTGTCGCAGGTATGCTGAAGGGCCAACTCATTCGTACGATTGACCTTCCACGCCGCGATTTCGGCACCCTACTTGCGGGGACGGGTCGAGAGTGAATCATTGCTGCGACTCATGGGAGCGCCATGCGGTTTAGCGAGCTGGAACAGTCGATTTCAAAGCCCTCCCGGGTGCTGCGCCTCGACAGCATCCGGAGCCGCATCCTGTTCTTCGCCGTCTTCGCGACGCTCGTCCCCTCGATTATCACCGCCTGGATCGCCTATTCCCGCCTCAAAGAGTCCGTAAACGACAAAGTCGCCCAGGAAGTCGTCGGCGCGAGCAAGCAGAGCGCTCACGCCGTCGGGCTGTGGCTCAAGGAGCGACTCGTCGACCTGCGCACCTTCGCCACCTCGTACGAGGTGACCGAAAACCTGGAGCTCACAGCTCGGCGTGGCGCCGCAGGCCCGAGCCAGCGCCGCCTCAACGACTACCTCAACTCGGTTCGCGAGCGGTTCGGCGAATACGTCGAGCTGATGGTGGTCGATCCGCAGGGCAAGGTGATCGCGACGAGCGCCCGCCAGATCCGTCAGGTGCAGATGCCACCGCACTGGACGAACGACGTGCTCAATGACGGGCCGGCCATCGGCGATCCTTACCACGACGAGGGTCTCGGCACCACGCTGGTCGTCGTCGCGGTTCCGATCCACGTGCCGAGCGGCCGCTTTCTCGGCGCCCTGACGGCGAAGATCTCCCTCGGCACGATGGACCAGATGTTCAAACAGTACGCGCCGTCCGACTCGGGGCGCATCTTCCTCGTCGCGACCGATTCGGCGACGAGCGGGACGATCGTCTCCGGCCGCGGCTCGGGGATCCCCCTGTCGGAGTCGGCCTTGCAGGATCTCATCGCGCGGGACACCACACTGGCCTCGTATCGCAGCTACGACCGCCAGCGTGTCGTCGGCATCCTGCATCGCGAGCCCGGACTGCGCTGGGCGGTCGTGGCCGAAGAACCCGCAACCGCCGCCTTCCGCAAGGTGACGCGGCTGCGGCGGCTGATGCTCTTGCTCCCCTCGGCGCTGCTCGCCGGGATCGGTTTGATCGCCTACTTCCTCGGGCTGCTCATCGTGCGGCCGCTCGACCGGCTCACCAAGGGAGCGGCCAAGGTCGCCGCCGGAGACCTGGACGTCGATCTCCCGGTCCACTCCGGCGGGGAAGTCGGCTACCTGACGAAGATGTTCAACACCATGGTGGTGCGGTTGCGCGAGGGTCGCGAAGCGCTCGACGCCGCCAACGAGACGCTGCGGCGCAAGAACGAGGAGCTGGAGCGCCTGTCGGTGACCGATGGACTTACCGGCCTCTACAATCGGCGCCGCCTGATGGAAACGCTCAACGACGAGACGCGCCGCTCGCAGCGGTTGAAGCACACCTTCGCCGTGTTGATGGTGGACGTCGACCATTTCAAGAAATACAACGACAGCTTCGGCCACCAGGCCGGTGACGCCGTGCTGACCAAGGTCGCCACGCTGCTCCGTGAAGCGACCCGCGAAGTCGATTTCGTCGCCCGCTACGGCGGCGAAGAGTTCCTCGTCCTGCTGCCCGAAACCGGAATGAGCGAGGCGCTCGATATCGCCGAGCGGATCCGCACCCGCATCGCTGCCGAGGTGTTCCACGGACGCCACATGACGGTGAGCATCGGGGTGGCGGAGTTCCCGCTGCACGGCGAGACCGCCGATCAGGTCGTAGGCGCCGCCGACGAAGCCCTGTACGAGGCGAAGCGCGAAGGGCGCGACAAGGTGCGCCGCGCGGGACTCAAGCTCGTTCGTGGGAAACCGCAGGAGCGCGCCGGCTGATCCGCCCGGCGCGGTCTACTTGCTGGCCGCGTCCGCCCGCCGCTGCACCAGGTTCCAGAACACCCAGCCCGACGGACCGCTGTCGGTCGACACGCGCACCCACTGGTCGACGTGCGAGAGCCCCTTGAGCTGGGCGCCGGCTTCGAGGGTCGCGAGCACCCGGTACGTCGTCCCTGGTCCTTCGCGCAACTTGCAGCGGGATGATGCCCGCAGGTCGACAGGCGCCGCGAACGTGATCTCGCCTGGGCGCAGCGAGGACGGATCGCCGGAGCTGCGCATCCGCCCGACGCCCGCCGTGCTCTTCGCCTGATTGGCGAGGTAGAGTGCGCCGCCGTAGTTCTGCTTGTTGAACTCGTTGGTGGCGTCTTGCAGCAGCTTGCTCACGCGTGCTACGTCCCCCGAGCCGGAGCCCCGCGACGAGCGCAGCGTCTGCAGCGCGATTTCGGCTTCCGCCATGCCCGAGGCCGCCTCGGCGCGCGTGGCCAGCGTCTGAACTTTCGCCATCGATCGCACGACTTCGCGCCGCGTCTCTTCGAGCCGGTTCTGCAGATCCTCTACCTGGGCGTCCCGCTCCAGCAGGGTGAGCTCCAGACGCGAGACGCGCTGTTCCAGATCCTTGTCGTGCACCGTCACCGTCTCCGTGACGACACGGGCAGGTCCCTTCGCCGAATCGGCCACGGGGGCCGGAGCGGGATCGGCGTTCTGCGCGCCGCACGCCACGACCGCTGCGAGGGCAGCGACCGTAGCCAATCGCTGAGTTATCGATGACGGGGTCATGAGCCCGACAATTTGCGAAACTCGGGGCTTGTGCGCACTACTCCAGCGCCTGGGCGAGCCGCTTCGGGTCGTCCCCTGCGATCACAAGTCGTGTATTGGTCGCCAGATAGCAGTAATCGACATTCTGCCCCGCGTCGGCCAGGCGACGCAGCACGGCAGCCCCCGCCCCCGGCTGATCCTCCAGCTCGACCAGCAGGACCGGCCGCTCAGCGCCGACCCGAACCCGGGCCGCCCGTAGCGCCCGCGTCGCCCCGGAGGGGTCGCGCGTGAGCACGTGCAGGAGCCCATCGAACTGAGCCATGCCATCCAAGTTGATGCCGGCGCGAGCGATGGCTTCCAACGCCGCGGCGAGCACGCCGGGACGGTCGTCCTGCAAGGTGATCGTGAGGTCGGTGGCGGTTTGCGACATCGCCCCGAAACTAGCCTGCGGGGGGATCAGCCCGCGAGGGTTAGGGCGGCGAGGGCAGTCAGAGCGGCGAGCGCAAGCAGCGGGGCGACGATGTCGCGCAGGTCGGTGCGGCGCGTGCTTCTCGGCATACTCCAATAACATCTAGCCCGCAGACGTGGTGGGCGGTGACTTGCGTTACGAGCCCTCGGGCCGCGACTGACAATGGGACGTCACCTGCCCGCGCCCTGGCTGGTGCGCCGACCGCCCGTGAACAGAGAAACTCCCAGCGAGCCCACCACATGCCCTGCCCAGCGGCCATCGAAGCGCGCGTCAGTGTGCGGCGCGAAAATCGCCCTTCCTTCGATCCGGAGGGCGGCCCCGGGGAATAGGAACACACGGTCGCCGATCGCGCCGTGCACCGCATGGTCGCCGTAGTCGTAGGGGGGATCCCCCCCATACCGAATGCGGGTGTAGCCCCCCATCAGGTAGGGCAGCTGCCGGGAGCCGAGGGGGAAGTTGAGCACCACACTCGCACCGGCCCAGCTCACCGTCGTAAACTCGAACGGGATCGCGGTATGGGGCTGGGAGAATCCACCCGCGGCTTCGAGCGCGAACACCGGGGTGAGGAAATAGCCCACGTGGACCAGGACGCCGACGTGATCGGGGAGACCCATCAGGTGGTCGTAGCGCGTAGCGGCGACCGATCCGCCAAGCTCGAAGTGATGCGCCCGCTGCGCCGCCAGCGGACCTGCCAGTCCCGACAACACGACGAGCGACGCGGTCGCGAGTCGCACGGCGGCTATTCCGGCAACTGCGGCACGGGGAT
>DATFTG010000099.1:0-16371 GCA_035262265.1 Gemmatimonadales bacterium | reverse complement strand
CGACCCGCGCGTCGGGCTCCGCGCCGGCTGGTGGAACGCGGGGCAAGCGGCGTGGAACATGCGCCTCGTCTCGACGAGTCCGCCCCCGAAGGAGTTTATCCCCGACTCGGCGGGCGACTTCGGATACATGAATTCCGATATCGCGTTTCAGGGTCACTACGTCATCCAGGGGAGCTTCCGCGGCTTTCAGGTGTGGGATGTATCGAACCCGGCGCACCCCGTCCGGACTACCCTGAACATCTGTCCTGACATGCAGAGCGACGTCTCGGTGTTCGGTCACCTGCTGTTCGTCTCAGGGGAATCATTCGACGGGCGCATCGACTGCGGGACGCAGGGTGTGCAAGCGCCGGCGAGCCCCGACCGCTTCCGCGGGATCCGCATCTACGACATCTCCGATATCGCGCACCCCAGGAGCGTGGCCGCGGTCCAGACCTGCCGCGGCTCGCACACGCACACCGTGGTGACCGACGCGCACGACACCGGCGCCGTCTACATCTACGTTTCCGGGCAGGCGCCGCCGCGGCCGGCCCAGGAGATGGCGGGATGCGTTGGCGCTCCCCCTGACCAGGACACGAGCTCGGCGCTCTACCGGCTCGACGTGATCCGCGTCCCTCGCGCCGCGCCGGAAAAGGCACAGATCGTCAGTCGCCCGCGCATCTTCGAAGGGCTGATGAAGGTCACCGCCCACGGCATGGCGCCGGTCGATTCGGCGCAGGCCACGAAGACGGTCGATTCCCTGAAGGCCGCCGGCGCGTTCGCCGTGATCATGGAGGATCAGGCCTTCGTCCTGCCGGCTCAGGGATTCGTGACTCCCTTGCTCGACAGCGTCGTACGCGCGCGCGGCGGCAGCGGCGCTCCCACGGCGGCCGACAGCGCGGCGCTGCGCAACGCCGCCCAGAGAATCGTGGACGCCATGATGAAAGGGCCTGCGACCAATCGCGGTCCCGACCAGTGCCACGATGTGACGGTCTATCCCGCGCTCGGGATCGGCGCGGGGGCGTGCGCCGAGTACGGCTTGCTGCTCGACATCAAGGACGCGGCGCATCCCACACGCATCGCCGCCGCCTCCGATTCGAATTTCTCCTACTGGCACTCGGCGACGTTCAACAACGACGGCACGAAAGTGTTGTTCACCGACGAATGGGGCGGCGGCGTCGGCCCCAAGTGCCGCAAGACCGACCGGCCCCAGTGGGGAGCGGATGCGCTGTTCACGATCGCCAACGGGGCGCTGACCTTCGCCGGATACTACAAGCTGCCGGCGCCGCAGACCGACAAGGAAAACTGTGTGGCGCACAACGGCAACCTGATTCCCGTTCCCGGCCGCGACCTCATGGTGCAGGGCTGGTATCAGGGCGGTGTCTCGGTGTTCGACTGGACCGACGCCGCGCATCCGGTGGAGATCGCCTTTTTCGATCGCGGCCCCATGGATTCGACGAAGCTGGAAATCGCCGGCTCGTGGTCGGCCTACTGGTACAACGGGCTGATCTACAGCTCGGAGATCGGTCGCGGCCTCGACATCCTCGAGCTGCAGCCCTCGCCGCTCTTGTCGCAGAACGAGATCGACGCCGCGAAGCTGGTGCGGCTCGAGTCGCAGAACGTGCAGGACCAGCAGAAGATCGTCTGGCCGGCGAGCATCGTCGTGTCGCGGGCCTATGTCGACCAGCTGGAGCGGTCGCACGGCCTCGCGGCCGCGCGCCTTCAGGCGGTGCGGAGTGCGCTCAGCGCGGCGGAAGGGAAAACGGGCGCGGCACGGAGCAGTGCGCTGAATGCACTCGCGATGCAGCTCGACAAGGACGCCGCGACCTCATCCGACGCGGCGAAGGTCAAGACGCTGGCCGCGCAGGTCCGGGACCTGGCACGGCACTAGTCGCTCGTCATGATGAACAGCGGTGCGCCGTCGAACTGATAGATCGGGCGAAGACGGTCGGTGTTGTAGTACTTCGAAACATCGACCGTCTTCTTTTCCGACGTGACGCTCGAGATCGGGACGCTGTCGTAGAAACCCTTGTGAATGCTGACCAGCCGCCCGTATTCCTTCCGCATGATCAAGTCGAGCGCCAGGTTGCCGAACGCCATCGGGACGATCGAGTCGAGCGCGTCCGGATCGCCGGACCGCACCAGGTAGCCGAGGCGCTGATTCACGATGTCGATCTTGCGGCCTTTGTTGTAGCGCGCCGACGCCGCTTTCAACGCCGCGCCGACCTGGTCGCCGATCCCGCCGAGCTTGCGGTGTCCGAACATGTCGGCCTCCTCCCCCTCGAAGCTCATGCCTCCCTGGGAAGACAGGCGGGCGCCTTCAGAGACGAGCACTACCGCGTAGCGGCTGGGGTTCTTGTTGCGATCCATAGTGAGCAGCTCGGCGAGGCGCTCGATGTTCACCGGGTGCTCGGGGATGACGCAGCGGTCGGCGGCGCCCGCCATCGTGGGTAAGAGAGCGGTGAATCCGGCGTACCGTCCGAACACCTCGATCACCAGAAAGCGCTCGTGCGAGCCCGCCGACGTGCGCAGCCGGTGGGTCAGCTCGATGGTCCGGGTCACGCAGGTGCTGAAGCCGATGCAGTAGTCGGTGCCGTAGACGTCGTTGTCCATGGTCTTCGGAATCGCGACGACGTGCATGCCCTCGTCGTGCAGTCGTTTCCCGTAGCTCAGGGTGTCGTCGCCGCCGATCGGGATCAGCACGTCGACCCCGAGATGCTCGAGGTTCTTGAGGACATCCTTCGTGATGTCGTTGATCGGCTGGTCGTACCCGGTGAGATGCGCGGGCAGGCGTTCTTTCGGCAGGTGACTCGGGCGGACGCGGGAGGTGTGGAGAAAGGTGCCGCCGGTGCGCCCGATCGGGCCAACGATCGCCTCGCTCAGCGGCTGGACGTGGTCGCTGTTGTCCGCCTTATCGTCGCGCACGTAGTCGACGAGTCCGCCCCAACCATGTCGAATCCCGACCACCTTGTAGCCATCGCGCTCGGCACGGATCGTGATGGCCCGGATAGCAGGGTTCAGGCCGGGGACATCCCCGCCGCCTGTCAGAATCGCGATGGTGCCCTTCCCCACGTGTCTCCTCCGTCAGGTCCGTTCGAAGCCGATGAATCTACCGCGCAATCCTGGCTACCGTATCCCAGGTGCGCGTCGTTTGCTCCTTGCCGAACGTCTTCTCGATCAGCGTCATGAACACGGGGTTCCCGGGGTTCCGGACATAGGCGGTGAAGGCTTCGCACCCGCGCAGGGCGTAGATGCGGGCGCCCTCGAGCTCTCCCGGGAGCACGACTTTCTGCGTGGGAGGCCGACGCAGGAACGTCACGACCCGCTTCGCGCCGGGCTTGAGACGGAAGGCGCGAAACGGGTCGGACGCGAGCAGCTCCTGCAAGGACTCGACCGACCGCACGATCGTGAAGAACGCGCGCCCCAGGCTCCGCTCCATCGCCGCCTCGGCCTTGCGCTCCAGTGCAATCACGGCTGCGGCACGCGCGGTGAACACCACGTTGCCGCTCGCGAGCACCGTCGTCACTTCGGTGAAACCGGCGCCTTCGAAGGCCCGCTTGAGCTCGGGCATCTTCGCGTTCGTCGGCATCACGCCTCGGAGAAACGCCGCATAGCGTGGCACGGCGGGGAAAACTAACGCGCCGCTGCGTTACGGCTGGTAGGGACCTCCTGGCGGCCCCCAGTTCCACTGCGGCATCGACGCTTTGGGGTCCGGGGCGGCTCCCGGCTGCGAATTGATCACCGCCAGGCGGCTGCCCCACTCCAGGTAGCCGACCAGCGCCGACCGGAACTCGGGATCGCCGGGCAGTCCCGTCTCGTCCGCCGTCTCGAGCAGCAGCGTCACCCAGCGCTTGCGCTGCGCGTCGGTCAGATGGCGGTTCAGGTGGCGGGTCATCATATGCGGATGCCCGCCGCGCGCTTCGCTGTACGTCGACGGGCCGCCCAGAACCTCGGCGACGAATTGCGTGACGAAGCGCGGGTGGTCGCTGGACATCTCGGCAAACAGCGGAGCCAGGACCTCATCCTGGCGCACTCTTTCGTAAAAGCGCCGGAACGTCCGTTCCAGGGCCGGCATCCCACCGGCCCACTCGAACAAGCTCGGAATTGGTTTCGCGCTCATCGTTTCCCTCGTAGTGGTCGTCGAGCCTCACTCGACCCGATCGACCAGAGAATCGGGGTGCTCGCCGAGGAACTCCACCCAGGCTTTCTTGGCGCAAGGATAATTCTTCGCCGCTTCGGCGAGATCCATGAACGCAACGATGTTGTTCACGAAGCGGCGCGCCAGCTCGGCATTGGCGATCCCGCCCGTGGCGTCGTACGCCTGGTGGGCCTGCGCCAGGGAGAACATATCGGGGAAGACGCGTGCGCCGAGGTGTTCGAGCGGCACCCGCAACGCCCACAGTCCTCGATTCCCCCCGACCATCGACGGCGAGGCCGACAGGAGCAGTGCGTGCCGCTCGTTGAACGGCTGCGGGCGCCGGCGCGACGCCCAGTCGATCGCGTTCTTGAGCTCACCGGGGAGGGAAGCGTTGTACTCCGGCGAGGCGATCACCAGGGCATCATTTGCCTCCACGCGCCGACAAAATTCCTGTGCCCCCGCGGGCAGTCCCGCTTTCGCCTGCTGGTCCTGGTCATAGGCCGGACAGACGAAGTCCCGCCAGGCGGCCTGATCGACGATGCCGCCATGCTCTTCGATCGCCTTCGATGCGAGCCGCGCGAGCCTAACGTTCAGCGATTCGGCACGCAGCGATGCCGCAAACACCAGGAACCGGACCGGCTGGTGTCCCCTGGAACCTTCAGTATTCGGCGAAGGCGTCATCGGGATAACAATACAACCACCGCTCACCCGGCTCATCCGAAGTGACCACCGGGTGGGCGCTCGCATGCGCATGCTTGCTGGCGTGCTGGTTGGGCGAGCTGTCGCAGCAGAGCGTGATGCCGCACTCCTGGCAGGTGCGCAGGTGCACCCACCCCGAGCCGGTCTTTACGCACTCGACGCACTCGCGGCGCTTGGCGTGCCGCACGTTCTTCACGGCGCGCAGATGGCCGCAGATCTGGCTGGCGGCGGTCATGCCCGCTACTCGGCGAGCACCTGGTGAACTGCCGAGATCGCGATCGAGCCCTCCCCGACGGCCGAGGCCGCGCGCTTGATGCTGCCCGCGCGCACGTCGCCGACCGCGAACACGCCCGGCAGACTCGTCTCCAGGATGTGCGGCTCCCGCGCGAGCGGCCAGCGCGCGGCCGCCAGGTCCTCGGGGCTGAGATCCCGGCCGGTCTTGATGAACCCTTTGTCGTCGAGGACGACGCAGCGCTGGAGCCACGCGGTGCTCGGTACGGCTCCGGTCATCGTGAACACGTGCCGGATCGGGTGCCGCTCGACGCGATCCGTCCGCTTGTCTCGCCACGAGACGCCCTCCAGCCGTCCGTTCCCCTCCAACCCCACGATCTCGGTGTGGAAGTGCCGTTCGATGGCCGGGTGATCTTCGATGCGGCGGATCAGGTACCGCGACATCGTGTCCCCGAGCTTGTCGCCCCGGACGAGCAAGTGGACGCGCCGCGTGGTTTGCGCGAGAAACACCGCCGCCTGCCCCGCCGAGTTCCCCGCCCCGACGACGATGACCTCCTCGCCTTCGCACAGCTGTGACTCCATGAACGTCGCGGCGTAATAGATGCCGGCGCCTTCGAACCGCGGGACATCCGCGATCGGCAGCCTGCGATACTCGGCGCCGGTGGCGATGACGACGGTGCGCGCCGGCAGCCGCTGCTCCGTCCCGACCTCGAGCGCATACGGCTTGCGCTCGCAGGCCAGCCGCTTGGCGTCGCGCGCGATCATGATCTCCGCCCCGAATTTCTGGGCCTGGGTGAACGCCCGTCCCGCCAATTCCTGACCCGAAATCCCCATCGGGAATCCGAGGTAGTTCTCGATCCGCGAGCTGGCGCCCGCCTGCCCGCCCGGGGCTGTCGATTCGACGACCAGCACGTCGAGTCCCTCCGAAGCGGCGTAGACAGCGGCGGCCAGCCCCGCAGGCCCCGCGCCGACGACGACGAGATCGCGAACATGAGTGGGGTCGATCGCCTCGTTGAAGCCGAGGCAGTCGGCGATCTGCTGGTTGGTCGGATTGCGCAGCACCGTTTCGCAGCGGCAGATCACGACCGGGATGTCGGCGTGACGGACCTGGAAGCGGTCGAGCAGCTCCTGCGCGCTCGGATCGCGATCGAGATCGATCGTCTGGTAGGGGTGTCCGTTGCGCGTCAGGAACTCCTTGACCCGCAGCGTCCCCTGGCAGTGCGGCGAGCCGAGGATGACGACGTCCCCCACGCCGCGGGCGATCAGCTCCACGCGGCGCAGGATGAAGGCGCGCATCAGGATCTCACTCAGCTCGCCGTCGGTCTGGATCAGCGTCAGCAGGCGGTCGCGCTCGACCTCGATCACTTCAGCGCCCGTCCCGGCCCGGATGTCGGCCACTCCGCGCCGGCCGGAGAGGAGGCTCGCTTCGCCGGTGAACATCCCGGGACCGAAGCTCGTCACGACCTCCTCCGTCGCCGCCATTCTGCGGACCACGTCGACTCTCCCCGAGCGCACGACGTAGAGCCGCATGGTCGGCTCGCCGGCGGACAGCAGCACCTCGCCCTCGCGGACGGTCCGCGCTCGCCCGTGGACGGCCATGCGCTCGACCTGCGCCGCAGTCAGCGTCGGAAAGAGCTGATCGACGCGTGAAGCGAGCGAAACGATGGCGCCGGGTGCCGGTGCGGTGACGGGGGCCGTCATGATCCTCTCCTCATGTTCCTTGGACAGCATAATGACGCTGTCCAGTCCCGCTCGCGCTTCTACTTGAGTATCGGAATCCAGTGCTCGTCGACGAGCGGCAGATACTCGGCGTGTTGGGTCAGAAACGAGCGGACAAACGGGCAGATCGGCACGACGCGGAGCTGCTCGCGCCGGGCGTACTCGAGACCGGCGCGGGTAAGGACCTCGGAATAATGGTGCCCCTGAATCGCGGGCGGGACCTCGATATGAATCAGGCGCATGCGGTCGCCCGCAATCTGGTAATCCAGGTGTGCAGTCTGACCGTTCACCACCAGCTCGAACCGCGCCGCCGCGGCGTTCTGGACCACCTGCGGCGCGGTCATTGCCCCTTCGTACGGTGTTCGTGGACGGCACGCCAGCAATACCACGCCGCCACCGTGCGGTACGGCCGGAACCGCTCTCCTTCGATCTCGAGCCGCTTCGGGGTCGGGAGCTTTCGCAGACCGTAGGCCAGCGCATACCCTTGCCGCACTCCGTAATCGCCCACCGGCCACACATCGAGCCGGCGCAGCTGAAACATCAGGAACATCTCGGCCGTCCACCGACCGATGCCCCGCACCACCGTGAGGCGGTCGATGATCTCTTCGTCGGAACGCCTCGCGATGTACTTGAGCGGGACAGTGCCATCCGCGACTTTCGCAGCGAGATCGCGGATCGAGGCGACTTTGCTGCCCGAGAGCCCCGCGGCGCGCAGCGTCCGGTGATGGAGGTTCAGGACTGCGGCAGGCGTCGGATCCCCGTCGAACAACGCCTCGAAGCGCCGGTGGATCGCCGCCGCCGCCGCGCCCGCAAGCTGCTGGTAGAGAATGCTCTCGGCGAGCGCCGCGAAGTGGTCGCTGTCGGGTCGCGGCAGCCGGAACGGTCCGGTTCGCTTCATCAGCTTCGCCATCACGCGATCGCGGCGGGCCACGTGAGCCGCCGCGCGCGAATAGAGTGTCGTGGTGCTACGTGCCATCCGTCGTCCTCCAGCTACCGCAGTCCCAGGAGCAGGACCTCGAGGTCGAGGTCCCGCTGCACCTGACGCAGCACGTGATCGCCGATCATCCCCTTATCCCGCAGCGCGAGTACCGCCTTGCGCTCCGCCTCGAGCAGCTCGCGCAGCACTTCCCCGCGCCGCTTCGCCAGATGCTCCTCTGCTCCATCGCGCTCGGCGCGCACGCGCGCGCTGTAGCGGCGCTCGCGATGGTCATAGCGCGACCGTAGCTCCCGGACCAGCTCTCCGTCCAGATCCTGCGCCAGCGCGTCGAGGCGCTTGAGCGCGGCCACCGATGCCTGCTCCCGGGCGTGCGCCTCTTCCAGCCTCCGCGTTTCACCTGTGTCACAGATGCCCAGCCGGTTCACGATCGGCCGCAGCGAGAATCCCTGTACCAGGAGCGTCACCAGAATCACCGCGTACGTGAGAAAGATGATCAGGTCGCGGCCCGGGAACGGCGCCCCGGTGGCGGTGACGAGCGGCAACGCCAGCGCGAGCACCAGCGAATCGGCGCCGCGCAGCCCCGCCCAGCCGATGAAGAATACGTAGCGCCACGAGACGAACGGATCGCGGTGCCCGGCCCCGAAGCGCAGCCAGCGCGGCGCGTAGCTCGACGCGAAGACCCACACGAGCCGCGACCCGATCGTCGCGGCGCTCACCAGCACTACGGCGAGAACGAGCTCCCCCGGCGAATAGGTTCCGAGCACTCCTCGCACCTCGCGCAGCTCGAGCCCGACGAAAATGAACGTCAACCCCTCGAGCACGAACGCGACGACTCCCCACATCCCCTCTGTCTGCAGCCGCGTGTCCGGTGCCACGAGACGCGGTCCGAGGCGCGCCAGATAGAGGCCGGTCGTGACGACGGCGAGCACGCCCGATACGCCGAGCGCCTCCGCGGGGAGAAACGCGGCGAAGGGGGTGAGCAGCGAGATCGTCGCCTCGATATCGGGGGCGTGGATCCGTTGCCGCAGCAGGCGCACGAGCCAGCCGACGGCGAACCCGACCGCGACGCCGAGCGATCCGACACGCAGGAACTGCAGCCCCGCCCCGCCGAGCGAGAACGCCCCGGTCACGACCGCCGCCACCGCCATGCGATACGCGATGATCGCGGTGGCGTCGTTGACGAGGCTCTCCCCCTCGAGAATCGTCGCGATACGGCGCGGCACCACGAGCTGCCGCAGGAATGCCGTCGCAGCGGCCGCATCGGGCGGCGACACCAGGGCGCCGAGCGCGAAGGCCGCGCCCAGCGGCAGACCGGGCAGCACGGCATGCACCGCCACTCCGACGACGATCGTCGTGAACACGACCAGCCCCACGCTGAGCAGCATGATCGGCCGGTAGTCGGCGTGCAGGTCGCGCCACGAGGCGAGCAACGACGCGCGGTACAAGAGCGGCGGGACGAAGATGGTGAAGATGAGGTGCGGCTCGAACGCGACCGGCGGCAGTCCCGGCACCAGCGCAATGCCGAGTCCGCCCAGCACGAACAGCGCCGGGGCAGGAAGCGCGAGGCGCTGGGCGACGAGGCCCACCGCCACGATGGCCACGAGCAGGGCCAGGACGACCTCGAACTCGTGCATCCCGCTCGCCTAGCTCGCCGCCGCGCCGGCCTCGAGCGCCCGGGCGAGCAGCTCTTCGTCCCACGGACCGCGGAAGCGCACGCCGTTCACGAAGAACGTCGGTGTGCCTTTCACTCCGCTCTGCAGGCCGCTCTTGAAGTCGGCCCGGACCCGCGGCTGGTGCACGCGGCCCTCGAGCTCCCGCTCGACTCGAGCGGCATCGAGCCCGAGATCGCCTGCGTACTCGAGCAGGTACACGTCGTCGAGGGCGAATTGCCGCTCGAACAGCCGGTCGTGCATCTCCCAGTACTTCCCCTGCGCGGCGGCCGCTTCCGCGACCTCGGCGGCATGCTCGGCCTGACCGTGCACCTGGGAAAGGGGAAAATTCCGGAACACGAACCGCAGGCGCGGCCCGAAACGGCGCAGCAGCGCCTTGACGATCGGGTAGGCGCGTCGCGAATCGGGGCACTCGTAGTCGGCGTACTCGACCAGCGTCAGGGGTGCGCCCGCTGGTCCCAGCGCGTGGTCATCGGAGCCGACCGGCACCGCGAGCGGCAGACTCGGTTTGCGCTGGTCTTCGGCCATGCCGCCAAACTTCGCCGGCGGACCGGAAAAGCAGAAGCCTCACACCAGGTCGTGGTGTGAGGCTCCCGACAGCGCGCCCAGCGACAGAATTACAGCGGCAAGTTCCCGAAATCGACGAACGATCCACTTCCACCGGCCGTGAGCGAGAAACTGTAGCCTTTTCCCGACCCACACGCCGCCGGCATCGTGGGAGACGATTGCGCCCACCCCGATTGCACTTCTTCGCAGACGGTGTACGTCCCCGCAGGGATCCCCGAGAAGAGGTAGTGGCCAGTGGCATCCGTCACCGTGCTGCTCGTCACCGGACCGGAGACGGTTACGGTCCAACCCACCAGCGGCGCCCAGGTCGCTTCATTCCAGACGTTTCCGTCGATCGACACCGACCCTGGTGGGGGCGGCGGTGGAGGCGGCGGTGGCGGCGGAGGAGGCGGCGGCGGGGGCGGTGGAGGATCCCCCGTGGTGCCACCAGACGGCGCGACCGGCGAGCAGCCGGTGCGCGACCGGCCCAGCGGATCGGGCTTCCGATCGCGGGACCAGGATTGTGGTGAACGGTTCGCGTCGGCTACCGCGCATTGCGCGGGATCCTTGACCGCCGCAGAGCCGCTCTGAGCTGCAGCCACGACCAACGGCGTGGCCACGAGGCCCAGAAGGACTATGGGAACGCGCATCTCATACCTCTGCCGTGAAAGAAGGGGCGCGGGCGTAACAGTCGCGATTTCGGCGACGTGGAGCCGTGCGCCGCATCACGCGAACACGGAACATGCGGCGTGACGATCAGTTGCCGAGGGCGTGGGTCGGACGTGGAGTTGCCGACTGTAACCGACCGGCCGCGGCGTGAGTCATCTCACACCGCAGAAACGTGGGCTCGCGTTACCACCACGCCTGGTGGTGACTCTCCGGCAGAAGGCGTTGCCTGGAGCGAACTCGCGCGGGAGCGTGACTGCGCACACATTGAGACCGTGTCCGACGAACAACGCGATGCGATCGAGCAGCTCGAGCGGCGGGTGGAGGCCCTCGAGAATCTCGTCAGGCGGCTGACGTCGGCTCACACGGGGACCGAGCTGCCGCGGCCGCGTCCCCGTCCCCCGACACCGGCTCTCACACCAAGCGCGCCCACGCCGTCCCAGCCCGCCGCGCCCCTCCCACCGCTTCCCGGTCGGACGGCCCCGAGTATCGCGACCGACCTCGAGCAGTGGTTCGGCCAGCGCGGCCTGCTCATCGTCGGCAGCGCGGCATTGCTCGTCGCTGGAGTCTTGTTCCTCAAGTATGCGTTCGACCGCGGCTGGATTCCCCCGCTCGTGCGCTCGCTGACCTCGATCACGACCGGTATCGCCGTCGCCGTCTGGGGCGATCGACGGATCCGGTTCGGGATGCGTCCGTACGGCGCGACCATGATCGGCGCTGGCGGCGGCCTCGTGTTCCTCGGTCTCTGGGCGGCGGCCGGACCATACGCCCTGATCGACCGGCGCACGGGGGTCATTCTCCTCGCCGCGTCCACCGTCGCGGTGACGCTGCTGGCGCTCAATCACGAGATCGAGGGACTGGCGCTGTGGGCGCTCGCCGGCGCGTACCTGGCCCCGCTGCTGCTCCCGCCGCCCGTGCCGAACTACGAAGCGTTTCTCGGCTATCTCGAAGTCATCGGGATCGGGACCGGGTTCCTGGCGTACACGATGGGCTGGCGGCGCACGTTCGATCTCGCGCTGTTTGGTTTTCTGGTACTCGCCGCCGCAGGCGCCACTCCTGCGTTGGAACACCCGCTCGGCACGTGGATGATTGCCGCGGCAGCGGTCCTGGCGCTCCACGTCACCAGACGTCACCCGTGGCCCGAAGCGCGGCTAGGCATTCTCGTCACCGCCTGGATCATCCTCGGCGTCAGCCTGGCCGACATCACCGGTGGCGACGGCAACCGGTGGCTGGCGTTCGGAGCCGTCGTAGCCGTATGGGGGCTCCTGTGGTGGCAGCAGGTCGAGCGCGATCCGTTCGAGACGGAGCCGATCGATGTCGCTGCGCTGGTCGACCGGGTGCTCTTCGTGCTGAATCCACTCGCGCTGCTGCTGCTCGCGGCGTTGACGGGTCTGCACCTCTTCGAGAACCACCTTGGCGTCATAGCGGCCCCACTCGCGCTGGCGTACCTGGCCGTGGGCTGGCTGCGGCGTAGGACGTCCGGTGTCATCATGGGATTCGCGCTCGCGGCGGTCGCCATGGCCCTCGAGTGGGACGCAACCGATGTCGTGCTGGGGTGGACGACGCTGGCGGGCGCAGCGCTCACGCTGGAGCGGTCGGGTGGCCGGCCGGGCGGGCGCGCCGCGTCGGTGTTGCTCGAGACCGGCGCATTCGTGTGTCTTTTCACCGCGGCGCTCGCGTCGCGCGAGCTCGGCGCACCGGTCTTCAGTGATGCCTGGGCGTTCGCATTCTACGCCTACGTGGCGGGCACAGTGATCTTCGCGCGTTGGTGGGGCATCGAATCGAAGCCGACGCCGTGGGAACGAAGCGGCTCGGAGCTGTTGTGGGCCCTGTGTGCCGTCGCGGTGTTCGGCGGCGGCACGATCGAGCTCAGCCGGTGGTTCGGGCGGCTGACGAGCCTGGCGGGGGATCTCGCCTTGAGCGTGTGGTGGCTGGTGTACGCCGGCGTGCTCGTCTGGCTCGGCTTCCGGCTCGATCGCAAGGTGATTCGATCGGCGGGGCTATGGGTGGCGGCGGGGGCCGGATTGAAAATCGTGTTGTACGACCTCTCCAACCTCGAGGCGCTGTACCGGGTCGCCTCGTTCTTTGCTCTGGCGGTCATCGCGCTGGCCGTCGCGTACGCCTACAATCGAAAAGTGACGGTGGAAACCGGTTAAGCGGATCCCCACGGCACGACGCAGCGCTGCCGGCTGCTCGCCACGGCGAGCTCCAGCCCGTGCATCACGGCGAGTGCCTGGGCCGGCGTCACCGCGAGCGGCGCCGTCCCGAGAATCGCATTCCGCACGTTCTCGTAGTACTGCGTGAAGCTCGATGGCGTCGTCGCAATGCGCGTCGTTCCCTGCGCCGTCGTCAGCGTGCCGAACAACGCGGGCTCCTCGCGATCCCAGTCCGGCTCGTGGGGGGTATGCCCCGCGCGTAGCGCCGCTTCCTGCGGATCGGCTCCGAACTTCACGAATGAGCCGCCGGTGCCGTGCACCGCGAATGTGGGTCCCGGTGCGGCCGACAGCATCGACGCCCTGAGCAGCGCCCGCATCGCGGGGTAATGCAGCGTGACGTCGAACGCGTCATCGGCCTGGGCTCCGGCGCGCTCGATCCGGATGTCGGCCGAGATCGCCTGCGGCGTGCCGAACAGCACCAGCGCTTGATCGAGCAGGTGCGGCCCCAGGTCGAACCACACCCCCGAGCCGGGCAGCGCCCGCTCCCGCCACGCGCCGGGGCGCAGCTCGGGTCGGAAGCGGTCGAAGTGGGACTCGTACGCCGCGACCCGACCCAGCGCGCCTCGCGCCAACAACTGCTGCAGCGTGACGAAATCTCCCACGTAGCGCCGGTTGTGGTACACGGAAAGGACGAGGGACTTGGCCCGGGCGAGCTGGATCAGGTCGTGTGCCTCCGCCGCCGTCGTCGCGAACGGTTTGTCGATGACGACGTGACGTCCGGCCGCGAGACATTGCCGGGCGATCGGGTGATGCGACTCGTTGGGCGTGGCGATGACGACCAGATCGATGGCGCGCTCGAGCAGCGCCTCGACCGAGCGCACGAACTCGACGCCGCCGGGGCGCGCGTCCGGCGCCGCGCTGCGCTGCACCACGGTCGTGAGGCGCAGTCCGTCCACCGCTCCGATGACGGGGGCGTGGAAGACTTTCCCGGCGAACCCGTACCCCACCAGACCGACGTTGATCATGCGCAGGGATTGTACTGTCTCGACGCCGCAAAGACGATTACCATTGTTCCGCCCCTCGCGCTCCCTGGAGGCAGTTCGTGGAAGTGATCATCCACCGCGACTATCAGGCGATGAGCAAAGCCGCGGCGCAGCTGGTCGCCGAAGTCCTCAACACCAAGCCCAATGCCGTGCTCGGCATGGCGACCGGATCGACCCCGCTGGGCCTGTACCAGGAGCTGGTGCGCCTCCACAAGGAAGAACAGCTCGACTTTTCCCGGGTGACGACGTTCAACCTCGACGAGTACGTCGGCCTGCCGGCGAAGCATCCCCAGAGCTACCACTACTTCATGCACGAGCATTTCTTCCAGCACGTCAACATTCCGCCGCAGAACATCAATATCCCGTCCGGGACCACCAGCAACTACCCCGCCTTTTGCCAGTGGTACGAGAATCGTATCGCCGAGTGCGGCGGCATCGACCTCCAGATTCTCGGCATCGGCTCCGACGGCCACATCGCGTTCAACGAGCCGACCAGCTCGCTGTCATCGCGGACGCGGCTCAAGACGCTGTCGAAGCAGACGATCGACGACAACGCCCGCTTCTTCGAGCGGCGCGAGAACGTTCCCGTCTACGCGATCACGATGGGCGTGGGCACGATTCTCGACGCCAAGAAGCTCGTCCTCGTGGCCAGCGGCAAGGGCAAGGCGAGAGCGATCGCGCAGACGGTCGAGGGGCCGGTGACCAGTATGGTGACCGCCAGCGCGCTGCAGCTGCACCGGGATGCGACGATCATCACGGACGAGGAGGCCGCGACCGGCCTCAAAATGCGCGACTACTACGAGTTCATTTATGCGGCCAAGCCAGCTGCTCCCAAGTCGTAGGCTCTCGCTCGCCGGCATCGTCTCCGGCCCGCTCCTCCTCGGGTGCGCGAACACGGCGCCGCATGTCGAGTGGACGGCCGCCGGCAAGAGCGCCGTCGTCTATACCACCGCCGACAGCACGACGCTGCGGCTGTCCCCCACCGATACCCTGGCGTTCGCCGCATCGGAGCCGACTTCGGAGGGACGAGTCTACATCTTCGTCGATCCGAAAAGGACGTTCCAGACGATGATCGGGATCGGAGGCGCGCTCACCGACGCGTCCGCGGAAACGTTCGCCAAACTGCCGGCGGCGCAGCAGGACGAGCTGCTGCGAGCGTACTACAGCTCCGATCAGGGAATCGGCTACACCCTCGCCCGCACCAACATCAACAGCTGCGACTTTTCGAGCGACAGCTACACCTACGTCACCGAAGGCGACTCGACGCTCGGCAGCTTCTCGATCGCCCACGATCTCAAGTACCGCATTCCACTGATCCGCAAGGCGATGGCGGCGAGCGGCAACCGGCTGACCCTCTTCGCCAGTCCGTGGAGTCCGCCGGCGTACATGAAGAGCAACCACGACATGTTGCACGGCGGCACGCTGCTGCCATCGTACTATCGCGCGTGGGCGCTCTACTACGCGAAGTTCATCAAGAGCTACCGCCAGGCGGGCGTGCCGGTCTGGGGCATCACGATCCAGAACGAGCCGATGGCGACGCAGACGTGGGAGTCGTGCACCTACCAGGCGGAGCAGGAGAAGAGCTTTCTCAAGAATTATCTCGGTCCGACGATGGCCCGGGAGGGGCTCTCCGACGTCCACATCATGGTGTGGGACCACAACCGCGACCTCATCATCCAGCGCGCGCAGACGATCTTCGACGATCCCGACGCCGCGAAATACGCGTGGGGGATCGCGTATCACTGGTACGAAGACTGGTCGGGCGGCACGCAGATGTACGACAACGTGGCGCTGGTGCACCGCCTCTACCCCGACAAGCACCTCCTCTTCACCGAAGGAACGCCCGCGAACTTCGACTCCACGGCCTACGGCCGCTGGAGCCTGGGCGAGGCGTACGGCCGCTCGATGATTCATGACTTCAATTCCGGTACGGAGGGCTGGACCGACTGGAACATCCTGCTCGACGAGAAGGGCGGACCCAACCACGTCGGGAATTTCTGCTTCGCCCCGATTCACGCCGATACGCGCAGCGGCAGGCTGATCTACACCAACTCCTACTACTATATCGGGCACTTCTCGAAGTTCATCCGCCCCGGCGCCCGGCGCATCATGGCCGTGGCGAGCCGCAGCATGCTGCTCACCACGGCGTTCCAGAATCCCGACGGCAGTGTCGCCGTGGTGGTGATGAATCCGACGGCAAAAGGAGGAGAATACTACCTCACGGTTGGCTCGTCAGCCGTGAAAGTGAGTACTCGGCCGCACTCGATCCAAACCGCGGTGTGGCAAAATCAGTGAAGCGGGAGGGCTTCGTGAATCGCGGTGTGTGAGGCCCGATCCACCGAGTCTGGCGGCCGTTCCAGCTCGCCGATGAACCGAGGCTGCAGTCTGTCATTTCAACGATCTCCGCTCCCAGTAAGACCGCTGGAGGCTCCAGCGCTATGACCGCGACGCCTGCGACACTCCGCACTCGACGGCTCGCGATCGCGACTGCGATCGTGTTCGGAATTTCCACTGCGTTCCCTGTCGCCGCAGGGCTCGCGACCGACCGCGCCGCCTTCCCGACATGGTGGGGCCGCGCCGATGTTCTGCT
>DATFTG010000098.1:0-5148 GCA_035262265.1 Gemmatimonadales bacterium | reverse complement strand
CGGCTGCTGCTCGTAGAAGACAACGAAAACGACGCGATCCTGGTCGTGCGCGAGCTGACGCGCGGCGGCTATGACGCAGTCTACGAGCGGGTGTGGGATGCGGCGTCGATGGGCGCCGCCCTCGACCGGCAGAGATGGGATCTGGTGTTGAGCGATCACAGCATGCCGCAGTTCAGCGGCCGGGCGGCGCTGCAGGTGCTGCGGGAGCGCGATCCCGATGTGCCGTTCATCTTCGTGTCGGGCACGATCGGCGAAGACGCCGCCGTCGAATCGATGCGCATGGGCGCGCAGGACTACCTCAACAAGTCGAATCTGCGGCGCCTTGTCCCGGCGATCCAACGCGAGCTGCGCGAAGCGGCGAGCCGGCGCGAGCGGCGCCGCGCCGAAGTCGCGCTGCGGGAGTCGGAGCACCGTTTCGAGAAGGTGTTCCAGGCCAGTCCCGTGGGCATCACCATCAGCACGCTCGCCGAAGGTCGCTACGTCGACGTCAACGCCGCATTCCTGCGCATGATCGGCCGCACGCGCGACGAGGTCATCGGACGCACCGCGGTCGACATCGCGTTCTGGCGTGATCCCGCCGACCGGGCCCGGGTCATGGACCGCCTCAGCCGGGGCGGCGGGGCGGCGCAGGAGCTGGAGCTGGCCGTGCAGGCGAAGGATGGAACGATCCGCCACGTGCTGCTGGCGCTGGAGCAGGTCGACTTTTCAGGCATCCCCTGCGTCGTGGCCCTGGTGCACGACATCAGCGGGCTCAAGCAGCTCGAGCAGCAGCTCAATCAGGCGCAGAAAATGGAAGCGGTGGGACGGCTGGCGGGAGGCGTGGCGCACGACTTCAACAACATGCTCACCGTCATCACGAGCTACGGCGACCTCCTGCTCGGCGATCTCGACGCCGGCGACCAGCGGCGCGCCGACCTCGAGGAGATCCTCAAGGCCGCGCGCGGCGCCGCGACGCTGACCCGGCAGCTGCTCGCCTTCTCCCGCCAGGAAGTGATTCAGCCCCGGCCCATCAGCGTCAACGCGATCGTCGCCGGCACCGAGAAGATGCTGAAGCGCGTGATCGGCGAGGACATCGCGCTCGAATCCGAGCTCGCCGCCGCGCCGGCGACCGTGCTGTGCGATCCCGGCCAGCTCGAGCAGATCGTGATGAATCTCGTCGTCAACGCGCGCGACGCGATGCCGCAGGGCGGCAAGGTGCGGATCGCCACGACCACCGTCACGGTCGACGAGCCGGCGCTGCTGGATTTGCCCTTCGCCCGGCCGGGCCGCTACGTCGTGCTCACGGTGCGCGACACCGGAATCGGCATGGATCCCGCGACGCAGGAGCACATCTTCGAGCCCTTCTTCACCACCAAGGAGCAGGGCAAGGGCACCGGGCTCGGTCTGGCCACGGTGTACGCCGTCGCCAAACAGGCGGGCGGCTTCGTCGGGGTCGAGAGCACTCCGGGTGCGGGCGCCTCGTTCAGGGTGTACCTCCCCGCGATCGACGCCACGCCGTCCCGCATCGAAGCGGAGAGCGCGGGCGAGCTGCCGCGCGGCACGGAGACGGTGCTGCTGGTGGAGGATGCCACGGCCGTGCGGAGCGTGATCCGACAGGTCCTGGAGCGGCTGGGGTACACCGTGCTGGACGCGGCCGACGGGCAGCTCGCCCTCGAGGTGGCCGCCCGCCATCACGGACCCATCGACCTGGTCGTCACCGACATCGTCATGCCGGCCCTCGGCGGCCGCGAGCTGGCGGAGCGGCTGCGCCGGGTCCGTCCCGAAATCCGGATTCTCTACACCTCCGGCTACACCGACGACGCCATCGTGCGCAGCGGCGTGCTCGACGCCCAGTTCGTGTTCATGCAGAAGCCCTTCACGCCCGAAACACTCGCCGCCAAGGTGCGCGAAGCCCTCGCCTAACCGGCGGCCGGCCGTCGTGCCGCGATGGTCTGCACCTCCGCCCACGTTTCCCCGTTGTCGGTCGAGACTTCGGACCGCCAGCGGAACCCCACTTCGGTGATGTCGACAAAGGTGACGCGAAACAGACTCTGCAGGGGGAACAGTCGCCCCGAGCGCCCGCGCGGCCGCCGGTGCCGGTAGGTGATGGTCCCGTCCCGCACCGTCACGCCCCCGAGATCCTCGGGGCCGAGGTCGAGCCAGGTGGCGTCGAGGGCATCGAGCCACTTCATCACCCAGGTCTTCGCATCGGTATTGAAGGCGCGAAATGTCTGCCCCAACATCGCCACTTCCCCCGCCGGCCCGAGCTGGCGGAATTCGTCCGCGATGGCGTATCCGTCGAGGATGTAGCGCCCCACCCACGTCGCCGGCCGCGTGCGCACAGAGCCGTCGGGCGCGCGGACGCTCGACTCGCATTCCCAGGCGCCCACCAGAAAGTCGAACGTCACGAGCTCGCGCGGGGCGTGCGTATTGGGCATGCCGAACGCGCCGGTCACGGCGCTCCCTGCTGCCTCGAGTAGACCGCCCGCGCCCGGTCCAGCAGCGCCAGCACGCTGTCCCGCTCGACCGCGGTGTTCCACCCGGTGTGGGCCCGCGCGGCCCGAGTGACCTGGTCGATCCACTGCACGAAGAATCGCGCATCTTCGGGTGAGCGCGTCGCCGTGCCGTCGACGGTCACATACACGGGCGAGGTCGACGCGAAGGGATAGAGGTCGAGCACCGGCTCCACGGGACCGTCGCCGTACGCCCGCACCAGCACCCACCCGCTGCGCGCGACGGGGAGGCCGAACGTCGTGTCGGCGGAGCGGCGGTCGCCGCGGAGCGGCAGCGACGCCGCGACGGCGCCGTTGACGATGACCTGGAGATGATCGACAGGGACGGTCGATCGCATCGAGACGTGAATCGTGAGTGGTGAGCGGTGAGCGGTGAGCGCAACTTCGTCGCCGGGCTCCTTCCCGTTCACACTGAATTCGAGCAACGGACCGTTCGTCACGAATGTCCGCCCCGCCTTCAGGCCGGCGAGAAAACGCGCATGCGTCAGCACCGGTCCGGCGTGTACATACACCCGCTCCAGACCAATCGGACCGTGCAGCATCGCGAAATTGGGAAACGCGTCGGTCCCCGCCCCCGCCGGGAGGCGGAAACCGCAATTCAGCAACCGGTACCACACCGCCGATGTGAACAGGTGGTTCGAGAACCCCATCACCTCGATGTAATCCACCTTGCCCAGGGCGACGTCGACGGGGAGCTCGGAGGAGAGCCCCGCGGTCGTGTCGAAGGGGTCGGGCGCGCTGTCATAGGGGTGCACCCAGCCGAACAGCCCTCCTTGCGCGTGGGTCAGGTCGGCGACGACGGCATTGGGCGGATACACGCTCGCCAGAGCGGTGTTGGGATACCCGGCATAGTCGGGGAGCAGCAGGTGGTCGCGCAGACCGAGGATGCCGGCGTGATCCCAGAATCCGGTATGGAATTCCTGTCCGTGGTAGATCTGGTAGTCCCGCGTCGACGCCGGGTCGGCGCCGGGCCGGAAGGAGCCGACGTCCGGGATGCGTTGCTCCTTGTTGACGATCAGGTTCTCCACGAGATGCAGGTCCTCCGCCCGCGCCTGCTGGACGAGATGGACAGGCGTGTTGCGGTAGGTGCCACCGTAGTTCATGTGCACATGGAGGTCGCCGCTCCACCACCCGCGCGCCGGCAGATTGGCGAGCCGCTCGAGCCGCACCCGCGCGGTATCGTGCGATCCGGCGGAGATCGTCACGACCGAATGAAACGGCCGATACTCCGGACCGCGCGTGACGTCGATCGTGAGAGCGCCCGCCGGGACAACGGCGTCGGTCGCGCCGTCGACGTCGAAATATTCGTACGTGGATGCGCGTGCCCGGTGGTCGAACGCGAGGTCGGCCTGGCGCCAGGCGTCGTCCGGCGCCCAGGAACGGCCGTCTTCCCCGGAGAGCCGCACCCGCGCGGCGAGGGCGCTGCCGCTCGCCCCGTCGCTGAGCGTGAGGTGCAAGCGTCCCACCGGGTGGAGGTAGCGCCGCTGCCGCGCGACCACTGCCGTGCGACCGCCGCCGGGGACGTCGAGCACAAGGAGCGTCGTGTTGCCGCGCTCGTTGGAGATGTAGGCGACCCGCCGCCCGTCGCGCGACCAGCGCGGGCTCGTAGCGTCGAACTCCCCGTAGGTGAGCTGCACCGGATCACCGCCGTCCGCGGGCATGACCCACAGCTGATTCCACTGGCGGCCGAGGTAGGAGCTGTACACGACGCGATGCCCGTCGGGCGACCAGTCGGGGCGCGCCTTCCAGTTGGTTTCCTCGTAACGGATCTCCCGCATCACCGCGCCCGATTCGGCGGGCATGCGCCAGATACCGCCCGACCCGTGTACGTGACCGCGGTTCGAGACGAGGATCAGCTCGCGGCCGTCCGGGGACCAGGCGGGAGAGAGATAGTCGTCCCAGCGGCTGTAGTAGCGGCGCGGCAAGCCGCTCGTCGTGTCCACGGTGAGCCGCACGGCGCGCCCGAGCGAGTCCCCGAGGAACGGCGCCACGAAGACGTGCCAGCGACCGTTCGCCATCGTGGAAACGAACGCCAGTCGTGTTCCATCGGGGGACCAGCGTGGCTCGAGGTTGACGCCGCCGTTTCTCGTGAGCGCCGTGACGGCGCCGCTCGTGAGGTCGAGGGATGCGAGCTCGATCGTCTCGTGCGCCCAGCGCGCGAAGACGACGCGGCGGCCGTCGGGCGACCAGTCAGGCTGGAAATCGTACCCCGGACCGTCAGTGAGCTGGATCGCGGTGCTGTCGCCGATCGCCTGGCGCCACAGCGTGCCCTGCATCGAGTAGACGAGGCTCGTGCCGTCGGGCGACCATGCTGCCGCCGACGGCCCGCTCGTCACCTGCGGGACGTACATCTCGAGCCAGTAGTAGGTGTGGGGCAGCCGCACCTGGCTCAGGACGGTGTCGCGCTGCGCGGCGAGCAATGAGCTGAACCCGACGAGGAAAGGCATCAAAAGGACTGAAGTCGGCGCCCAGCGCTGGCGCGGCGAGACCGGAGGGGCGGTGGTCACTTGCTGAGCCGTCCGTATTTCTGCAAGGCGGCTCGCAAGCGGTCGTGGGGCAGCGCCGAGATGCGCAGATCGTTCGCCCCCGTCATCGTCTCCGCGGCCACGAGGGCATTGGTGATCGATTCCTCGGTGGCCTGCACCGTCGCCTCGAA
>DATFTG010000097.1:0-5781 GCA_035262265.1 Gemmatimonadales bacterium | reverse complement strand
CACTCGCGCTCCCGCGTTTGAGGCGCAAGCCTCGGACGACAAGACATACCGGTTGGCGGACATGCTGCGTCATGGCCCCGTCGTCCTCGTGTTTTATCCGGGCAACAACACCCCCGGGTGAAACCGCCAACTCTCCGCCGTGCGCGATGAGATGACCAAGTTCCAACAGGCCGGGATTCAGCCCTTCGGTGTGAACCCGGCGTCGATCGACGCTCACAAGAAGTACGTCGAGAAGATGCGGTTCAATTTTCCGCTGCTCTCCGATCCCGACCGCGCGATCTCCCGGGCGTATCACGCGTTGAAGGAAGACGACCGCAGCATCGCCCGCACCGTGTACGTCGTGGGAAAAGATGGTGCGGTGCGTTTCGGCCAGCGCGGGGCGCCGGCGGTGGACGACATCGTGGCCGCCGCGGCGGGAGGGTAGTGGATCCGGGCGCGGCGTTCGCCGGCAAGGTGGCCCTCGTCACCGGCGTGGGGCAGGCGGGGCAGATCGGCGCCGCCATCGCCCGGGCGTTCGGCGCAGCGGGCGCGCGCGTCGTTGCGGCGGCGCGGAACCGCGCGACGCTCGAGGCCCGGGTGGGGGAGCTCGCGGCGAGCGGCATCGCCGCGGAGCTCTCGGCCGGCGACCTGGGCGATCCCGCCGCGGCCCGCGCGGCGGTCGCGACCGCGGAACAGCGGTTCGGCGGGCTCGACATCCTGATCAACACCGCGGGCGGACTCACGAGCTACGGGCCGTTTCTCGAGAGCGACGTCGCCGCACTCGATCGGGAGATCGCGAGCAACCTGCGGACGGTGTTCGCCATGAGCCAGGCGGCGATCCCGGCCCTGCGGCGCCGCGGCGGCGGGGCGATCGTCAATTTCGCCTCGATCGCCGTGCGGCAGCCGGCTCCCAACCTGGCGGCGTATGCCGCCGCGAAGGGCGGCGTTGCCGCGCTGACGCGCGCGCTGGCGCGCGAGTTCCGGGACGAGCGCATCCGCGTCAACGCCATCGCTCCGGAAGCAATCCGCACCGACACGAACGTGCGCGACATGGGGGCCGGCGCGCGCTTCGTCGAGATGGCCGACGTGGTGCGGACGGTCCTCTGGCTCGCGTCCGCTGGTGCGGCGGCCGTGACCGGTCACGTCCTGCCGCTGCTCGCGGCGCCGGACTGACACGGTGGAGCTCGCCGGTCGAGTCGCGCTCGTGACGGGTGCGGGGAAGCGGCTGGGTGCCGCGATCGCCGTCGGGCTGGCACGAGCCGGATGCGATATCGCGGTCCACCATCATGCGTCGGCCGCCGGCGCCGAGGAAACGTTGCGGGCGGCACGCGCGGCAGGGCGGCGCGCCGAGCGATTCCCGGGCGACCTGCGAGACGCCGCGGTCGCGAAGGCGCTTCCCGACCTGGTGGCTCAGACCTTCGGCGGGCTCGACATCGTCATCAACTCCGCCGCCGTGATCGCCCGCGCCGACTTCGCCGACATCAGCCCCGAGGCGTGGCACGACGCGCTGGCGTTGAATGTCTCGGCGGCGTTCTTCGTGTCGCAGGGCGCCGCCCCGCACCTCGTCCGGCGACGCGGGAAGATCGTGAACGTAGCCGACGTTGCCGCCTTCGAGGTGTGGCCGTCCTATCTGCCGCTGAACATCAGCAAGGCGGCGGTGGTGATGCTCACGCACGGGCTGGCGCGGGCGCTCGCTCCCGAAGTCACCGTCAACGCGGTCGCGCAGGGCGCGATTCTGCCGCCCGACGACTGGCCGGACAGCGCCCGTGCGCATTTGATCGAGACCACGCCGCTCAAACGCCTCGGCGCTCCCGACGACATCGTGCAGGCGGTGCTCTTCCTGCTGCAGAGCGACTACGTGACCGGGGTAGTCCTGCCGGTGGATGGCGGGCGGCTGATCCGGTGAGCGAAACACCGCCGCCGGCCCGGATGCGGGACATCGTCGTGGTAGGTGGCGGGTGCTACGGGACGTTCTACGCCACGCAGCTCGCCAAGGCGAAGGCCCGCGGCAAGGCGGAGTACCGCACGGTGATCGTCGTGGATCGCGATCCGGACTGTCGCGCGCGGCGTGAGCTTGCGGAAGCGCCCGACCGCAGCTTCGTCACCAGCGAATGGGACGCCTTCTTCGACCACTTCCTCTTTGCCTCGAGTCCCGGTCCGGGCGATGCCGCGCGCGATCACATCGTGCCGTCCCCGCACATGTCCCACCTGATGTTCGAATGGGTGGTGCGCAGAACCCAGGCGCGATTTCCGCGCCGTGTGCTCGAGGTCATCGCGGTGCCGGGAAGCCTCGACACCCCCTACGATCGCACCGCCGCCGACCGGACGCGCTACGTTTCGTTCGCCGACTGGGTGTGTCCCACGCACTGCATCGAGCCGGCGATCTGCCCCGCGATCGGCGCCCCCCGGACCTGGGAGATGCCCGACGCGGTGCGCGGGCTCGCCGACCGGATGCGCGCGCAGGGCGAGCCGGTGTCCGGTCCCGCGCTGTTCGTCTGCCGGCACCATGTGTTCGGGGTCGGCACCTTCACCGTCGACACGGTGCTGGACGGGGAGCGCATCGTCGCCGATACGGCGCGGCGACTGGAAGGCGGTCTGGTGCTCGTGGCGACGGTGAGCGGATGTCATGGGGCGGTCAACTTGCTGAGAATCGGTTCTGAGTCGTCAGCTGTCAGCTGACACCATGACTCCCGACGCCCGCCGGCGGCAATTGAAGCATGCCGCGGAGCTGTTCAACAGCGGCGAATTCTGGCTCGCCCACGAAGCGCTGGAAACCGTGTGGCGTTCTATAATTGACGAGCACGAGCGCCGGGTGTGGCAGGGGTTGATTCAGGCCGCGGCGGCGCTGCTGCACCGGGAACGAGGGAATCGCCACGGTGTGGTGGTGGTCGGGGCCGCGGCGCTTGCGAAGCTGGCCGGACCGCAGCACCCCGGGGTAGAGCTCGAAACGGTGCATTTCCGCGACGCGCTGTCGCGGGCCCTGGCGGGGGAGGCGGATCCCCCGCGGCTGGAATTCCGGACCGATGGCTGAGACGAAACAGTCGAGCTACGACGTGATCATCGTGGGGGCCGGCCCCGCGGGGATGTGCGCGGCGATGTACGCCGGGCGCGGCATGCTGCACGCCCTCACGATCGAGCGCGGCGCCCCGGGCGGCGAGCTCCTGAACACCGACCTGATCGAGGACTACATCGGGTACGAGAGCATCAAAGGGTGGGAGCTGGCGCAGAAATTCCACGCCCACGCGCAGAAGTTCGGCGCCGAGATCGTTACCGACACCGTCGAGAAGATTCACAGGGCCGGGGATGGTTGGTTCGACGTGATCACGGCACGCGGGCGGACGTTTCGCGCTCCCGCCGTGATCCTCACCGCCGGCGGCACGCCGGTCAAACTCGGCGTCCCGGGAGAGAAGGAGTACGCGGGGAAGGGGGTCTCGTACTGCGCGGTGTGTGACGGGGCCTTCTTCAAGGGAGAGGTGCTCGCCGTGGTCGGGGGCGGCGACGCTGCGGTGGAGGAAGCCGACTACCTCACGCGCTACGCGCAGAAGGTGTACATCGTCCACCGCCGCGATGCGTTCCGCGCTTCCAAGATCCTGCAGGAGCGGGCGTTCGCGAATCCCAAGATCGAAGTCGTGTGGAACAAGCGGGTGCTTGAAGTCGGGGGCAGCGAAAAGGGCACTACCCATCTGGAGCTCGAGGACACGGTTACGGGAGAGAAGAGCAAGCTGCAGGTCGGCGGCGTCTTCATCTTTATCGGCTTCCGTCCCAACGCGGGGTTGGTCGAGGGGCATTACCGCCACGACGAAGGCGGCTACTTCCTGACGGACGAAAAGATGATGACGTCGATCCCGGGGCTGTTCGCGGCAGGCGACGTGCGCAGCCAGGTGACACGGCAGATCACGACCGCCGTGGGTGACGCGACGACGGCGGCGATCGCGGTCGAGAAATATCTGGCTGGCCTGCGGGCGAAGCCGGACTAGGCGCCATGAAAATCATCCAGATCCCGAACGGGGTGTTCGTCGAGAATTGTTACCTGGTCGTGGATGAAGCCGCCCGGGAATGCGCGATCGTCGACCCGGGCGAAGAAGCGGGTCTGATCTTGCACAAGGTCGGTGAGACCGGCGCGCGGCCCGTCGCCATCTGGATCACGCACGCCCACATCGATCACGTCCTCGGGGTCCCGCGGATCCACGCCGAAACCGGCGCGCCGATCTACCTGCATCCCGCCGACCGCCCGCTCTACGATCACGTCCCGGAGCAGGCGGCGGCGTTCGGGCTCGCGCCGGTTCCACACTTGCCGCCGCCGGATCGGAGCTGGACCCCCGGCGAGTCGATCCGTGTCGGGTCGCTGGCGTTCGACGTGCGACACACGCCGGGGCACTCGCCGGGCTCCGTTGCGCTCGTCGGCGAGGGCGTCGTGTTCAGTGGCGACGTGCTGTTCCAGGGCTCGATCGGGCGCACCGATCTTCCCGGCGGCGACCTGGAAACGCTGCTCGGCAGTATCGAGCGGGAGTTGCTCGTTCTCCCCGATTCGACCATCGTGTACTCCGGCCATGGACCCAGAACCACGATCGGTGTCGAGCGTGGCGCCAACCCGTTCCTCACCGGCGCCTTTCCCATCGCCTGACCGGCCGTTGCCCACCTGCCTGCGCTGCGGCGCGGTGGTGCGCCGCCGGCCGTGGGGGTGCAAGAACCCGTGTCTCAACTGCGGCTTCATTTATCCCCTCGGCGATTGCTCTGATTGATTCCTCACCTCCTCGCCCTCCTGGCGCTGGCCCTCGATGTCGTCGTCCGCGCCTGGCGTATTCAGCTCGCGGCCTGGACCGCGGGTGGCGCGCTGCGCTTCTGGCCGGCGGTGCGACTCAACCTGTACGGTGAGGCGGCGTCGACACTGACCCCCAACCGCCTCGGCGGTGAGGCGGCGCGGTTTGCCGGCCTCACGGAGGCGGGGATGCGCTCCGTGACGGCGCTGGTGGCGGTCGGAGTGGAAGTGGCAGGAGAATGGCCGGTGTTCCTGGTGATGTTGATCGCGCTCGGGATTCACTATGTGCCCGACTGGAAGCACGCTGCCGAGGTGTGGCTGAAACGGCACATCGCGGCGGACCTGATCGTCATCGAGATCGCGACGCTCGCCGTGCTGCTCATCATTTATCTGACGCAGCGGCTCGTGAAGGCCGGGGCGATTCGTCATCGCGTGCGGCGCCAGTGGCGCGTCGCCTGGGCGCACGTGCGGCGGGCGCCGTTGTGGGTGCAGACGGTGAACGCCGCGCTGACGGCAGTGAGCCTCGCGGCGCGCGCGCTCATTCTCCCGGCCCTCGCGTGGGGCATGCCCAACGCACCGCCGTTCGGCGCGATGTTCTTCGGCGCCCTGGCGCTCCTCGCGTCGCCGCTGGTCGTCCCCCTGCCGTCGGGCGGCGGCGGAATCGAGGTGGCGTTTCTGTCCGGGTTCGCCGGGGATTTCGGCGAGCGCGGCGTGTCGATGCTGCTCTGGTGGCGATTCTATTCCGTTATCCTCCTCACGATCCTCGGCGCCTATCTGATGGTGCACTCGCTCGGTACGCGGGCCGCGCGGGAGCTCGTCACCATCGGCTGGGCGCGCAAGCGAAAACCCGCGGAGGAGCAGAAGCAATGAGCGCGACGCGCGTGGAACGCGATCCCCTGGGCGAGCTGCCCGTCCCGAGCGCTGCTTTGTACGGCGTCCAGACCGAGCGGGCCCGCCAGAACTTTCCCATCTCGGGGCTCGCTCCCCAGCCGGTCTTCGTCGACGCCGTCGTGTGGATCAAGAAAGCCGCCGCGCTCACCCAC
>DATFTG010000096.1:0-17991 GCA_035262265.1 Gemmatimonadales bacterium | reverse complement strand
CGTCGTGCCCGCACCGGTCGGCTGTCTCCCACCGGCGTGCTGCAAGTCGACTGGACGTTCTTCGGCGAGCTGTGCCGCGTGCTCGCCCTCAAGGTCTACCACGCGTACGATCCCGATCTCGTGCTCGGCATCGCGAAGGCGGGCGTGATTCCCGGCGCGGTGGTCGCGAGCATTCTTCAACGCGACTTCGCGTCGATGGCGATCAGTCGCTCCGCCAGCGGTGCGCGCCCCGTCGTGATCGCCGGTCCGCCCAAGCTCGTCACCGGCCGGCGCGTGCTCGTCGTCGATGAAACCTGCGACACCGGCGACACGATGAAACTCGCCCTCGCCGCCGTGCGCGATCTGAAGCCGGCCGCGGTGAAGACGGCGGTGAGCTTCCGGACGGGGCCCTACGCCCCCGACTTCCATGCCCTCGAGACCGACAACTTCATCATCCTTCCCTGGGACCGCGAGATCATCGTCGACGGCGAGATCGTGATGCGTCCCGATTACGCCGAGAAGCTGCGGGCGAACGGGGAGTGAAGGACCGCCTCGCCGACGCGCTCAAAGCGTCGCGCGCCGATTTCACCGAAATCCGTATCGAGCGGACCTGGAGCTCGAGCGTCAGTTTCCGGGGGAAACGCCTCGAGTCCGCCACCGCGAGCGAGGACCAGGGCGGGTTCGTCCGTGTCGCCGACAAGGGCTACGGCTGGGGCATCGCCGCGTTCACCTCGCTCGACGAGCTGCCGGCGATGGTGCGCCGCGCCCGCGAGCTGTCGCGGGCGGTACGCCTCGACGAGCCGATCCGGCTGGCGGAGGTCCCCCCCTCCCAGGCCGAGGCGATCCTCGATCTGGACGGCGACGTGCGCGGCGTGCCGCTCGCCGAGAAACGCCGGCTGCTCGAGGGCTACAACGGCGAGATGCTCGCCGTCCCGGGCGTGGTCGACACGCAGGCGGTCTATCGCGACGAAGTCACCGAATACTGGTTCGGCAATTCCGAGGGCACGCTGCTGCACGAGCTGCGCCCGGAGATCACCCTCTCCGGCCAGGCGATCGCGCGGCGCGACGGGACGATCGAAAAGGGGCTGGAGTCGATCGGCCTGCGCAAAGGCTGGAACAGCGCAGCCGATCACGCGGCCGGATTCCGCGAGGTTGCCCTCCGCGCCGCGGCGCTGCTCGACGCGCCGACGGTCATCGGCGGGACGTACCCCGTCGTGCTCGACAACGAGCTGGCGGGCGTGTTCATCCACGAAGCGTTCGGCCACCTCTCCGAGGCCGACTTCGTGTACGAGAACGCGCAGGCGCGGGAGATGATGACGCTGGGCCGCCGCTTCGGGCGGCCCGTGCTGAACGTCGGCGACAACGGCGCGGCCTCCGGCCTGCGCGGTACGCTGCCGTTCGACGACGAGGGGACGCCGACGCAGGACACCGCGTTGATCAGGGACGGCGTCCTCGTGGGCCGGCTGCATTCGCGCGAAACGGCGGCGGCGCTGGGCGAGCGGCCGACGGGGAACGCGCGCGCGATCTCGTTTCGCCACGCTCCCATCGTCCGCATGACGAATACCTACATCGCCGCCGGCCAGGGCACCGTCCCGGACCTGATGCAAGACATCAAGCTCGGCGTCTACGCCTGCGGCGCGTTCGGCGGGCAGACCCTGCTCGAGAATTTTTCCTTCACGGCGGCCTACGGGCGCATGATCCGCGATGGCGCGCCGGCGGAGCTCGTGAAGGACGTGGTGCTGGCGGGGAGCCTCTTCCAGACGCTCGACCGCATCGAGCGCATCGCCGGTGATTTCCGCTGGAATCAGATGGGCGGCGGCTGCGGCAAGGGCGGCCAGTTCCCGCTCGCCGTCACCGAAGGAGGGCCGCATGTGCGCATCGAGGCGGCGCTCGTCGGAGGCGACGTCCCCGCGTGATCGAACGTCTGGTCGCCGCCATCCGGTCGCGCGCGGACGGCGGTGACGCCCTGTGGCGGCAATCGGAGCACACCACCGTCGCGTTCGAATCGGGCCGGTTGAAGGCCTGCGGCATCACCGAAGAAACCGGCGTCAACCTGCGCGTCCTTCACAACGGCAAGGTCGGCGTCGCGGGAACGACCACCACCGATCTCGACGACCTGCTGTCCCGGGCGCTGGCATCGGCCGAGCTGGGAGAGCCCGTAGCCATCGCGTTTCCCGACGCGGGCGCGCTGCCCGACGTCGCCACGCACGATGCCACGGCCGCGGACGCGTCGCTCGATCATCTGACATCCATCGGCGCCGAGCTGGTGTCGCGGCTCACCCGGCCCGGCTGCCAGATCAACGTGTCCATCGAGCGGGAGATCGCCGCGACGCGCGTCGTGGGAACGGGCGGCGTGGACGCGAGCTACCGCGGGACCGGTGTCGCCGTGAGCGTCGACCTGGCCCGGTTCGCCGGCGATGACGTGCTGTTTCTCTCCGATCAGTATCAGGGGACCGACCTCCCCACCGCCCGTGATCTCGATGCGCTGGTGCGGACGATCGACGAACGCTACGACCGCGCTCTCACTGTCGCAGCGCCGCCCGAGGGGACGCTGCCCATCGTCTTCACGCCGCAGGGACTCTCGGCGATCCTTCTCCCGGTGCGTCAGGCGCTCTCGGGGAAGGTCGTGCTCCAGGGGATTTCTCCGCTGGCCACGAAAATCGGGGAGGCGGTCTTCGACGCGGCGTTTTCCATCACCGACGATCCCCTGCAGCCGCGGCGACCGGGCTCGCGTCCGATCGACGACGAGGGGACGCCCTCCCGGCGGTTGCCGCTCGTGGAGCAGGGGGTGGTGCGCGCGTTCATTTACGATCTCGAGACGGCGGCCCGCGCCGGAACGCGGAGCACCGGCCACGGGACGCGCGGCACATTCGGGAAGCCGGTCGCCGACTACACCAACATGGTTGTGGGGAGTGGGGAGTGGGGAGTGGGAACCTCGGAGATCGGAGGGGGCCTCGTCGCCGGGGTACGGGATGGCCTCGTGATCGACGAGTTGATCGGGGTCGGGCAGGGCAACGTGATCGGCGGCGCGTTCAGTCACCCGGTGGCGCTCGCCTACCGGATCGAGCGCGGTGAGATCACGGGGCGGGTGAAGGACGCGGCTGTCGCGGGCAACGTCTACGAGCTGCTCAAACGCATCGCGGGGTTTGGTAGCGACGGCCGCTGGCAGGGATCGCGCTGGTCGCCGTCGTTGCTGCTGGAAGGAGTGAGTGTCGCCCGGCGGTGATCGGCTAGCCGCCGCCCAGCGCCTCCACGTAGCTCATCCCCGCCGCCATCTTTTGATAGACCTCCTGCAACGTCTCGGGAGAACCAGAGAGGAAGCGGCAGATCGAGTCGCCCTTGCTGCGACATTCGACTTCCATGACCGCAACCTGCTCGCCCGACACGCGCCCCATCAGGTCCGCGAGCATCCCCGACGAGAAGAAGCACATCGGCATCTGCGCCGTGCCCGGCTCGGCTTCGATCCAGTCGGACGAATCGAGCGCCAGGGCGGCGCCACCGACGGGAGCGATCGTGAACCGGCCCCAACCCGCCGCCAGAAAGAAATCCGACAGGGCGCCGGCGAACAACGTCGCGTCCAGCTCCGCGGGATTCTCGGTCCCGGCATGGGTGCCCAGCCAGCTGCACAGCGCCGCGTACACTCCCTCGCCGGCGGCGTAGCCGGACTCCTGCAGCACCGAGATCGCCGCGTCGGGCGCGTACTGCAGCAGGCTGCGGTGCAGCTGCAGCAGGCCGCCCGTCCCGATCGTGAGTCCGGTGGCGCTCGAGGTCGAGGGAATGGTCATGGAGGACGCCAACTTAAGACTTCGGGGATGCGCGGCGCAACAGTTCCTCCTCGGTCAGGACAGGGATCCCGAGGGTTTGGGCTTTGGCGAGCTTGGATCCCGGATTCTCCCCCGCCACCACCGCGGTGGTGCGCTTGGAGACGCTGTCGGCGACGTGGCCGCCCGCCGCTTCGATCAGCCGGGAGGCGGCGTCGCGCGACAGCGTCGGCAGGGTTCCCGTGATCACGTACGTCTGTCCCGCGAGGGGGCCGGTGCCGGCAGCGGCCACCGGCTCTTCCATCGTAAGCCCGAGTTTGGTCAGCCGCTCGATCAGCTTGCGATTGGCCGGCGTCGCGAAGAAGTCGGCGACGGCCTCGGCGATCTCGGGTCCGATGCCGCGGATCTCGCCGATTTCTTCGGCACTCGCCTTCCCGAGCTTCGTCATCGTCCCGAACTGCCGGGCGAGCAGGCGGGCGCTCTGACCGCCGACGTGGCGAATCCCGAGCGCATAGAGGAGCGTCGACAGCGGCTGCCCCTTCGACTGGTCGATCGCGTCGAGCAGCTGCTGCGCCGACTTCTCCGCGAATCCTTCGATCGTGAGCAGCTGCAACAGACTCACCTTCTTGCGATCGTACAAATCGGCGACGTCGGCGATCAGATGGGCGTCGAGCAGCGCCCGCACGCGCTCGTAGCCCAGGCCACGGACGTCCATCGCGTCGCGCGAGGCGAAATGGACGATCCCTTCCAGGATGCGGCCGGGGCACGACACGTTGGGGCAATAGGCCACGACCTCGTCTTTCGGGTGTTCGACGGGGGAGTGGCACACGGGACAGCGTGTGGGCGGCTTGTAGGGCGGCTTGCGCCGCGTCCCCTTCTTGAGGACGGGGCCGAGAATCTGCGGGATGACTTCGCCGGCGCGCGTCACTTCGACGAGATCGCCTTCGCGCACGTCCTTGGCCTTGATCTGGTCGAAGTTGTGCAGCGTCACGGTCGTCACGGTGACGCCGCCGATGCCGACCGGCTCGAGCACGGCGTAAGGGGTGAGCGCGCCGGTGCGGCCGACGTTGACGCGGATCTCGAGCAGCTTCGTCACCGCGACTTCGGGCGCGAATTTGCGCGCGATCGCCCAGCGCGGCTCGCGCTCGCCCACGGTGCCGAGCTCGGCGTGCAGGGAGAGCGGGTTGACCTTCACCACGACGCCGTCGGCGCCGTAGTCGAGCGTGGGCAGCAGCCGCTCGAGCTCGGCGATCGCGCTGTGGGCGGCCGACAGGCTCTGCACGAGGCGACGATGCGGCTCGACGGGGAAGCCCCAATCGTGCAACGCCCCGAGCAGCGCGTGCTGCGTGGCGGCGACCGGTTTGCCGTCCGGTGTCTCGACGTGAAAACAGAAGATCCTCAGGCCCCGGCTGCGCGTGATCTTCGGGTCGAGCTGGCGCAATGCGCCCGCGGCGGAATTGCGCGGATTGGCGAACAACGGCTCGTCCGCCTTGGCGCGCTCTTCGTTGACGCGCGCGAACTGGGTCTTCGAGAAATAGACCTCGCCGCGCACCTCCATCTTCGCCGGCCAGCCGTTCCCCTGTAATCGCAGCGGCAGGTCGAGCACCGTCTTGAGATTGGGCGTGACGTCTTCGCCTTCGACGCCGTTGCCGCGCGTCGCTCCGGTGACCAGGGTGCCGTGTTCGTACGTGAGGCTCACCGCGGCGCCGTCGATCTTCACCTCGAGGGTGTAGCCGCCGGTGGTGACTTCGGGGACGAGGCGCGCGTTGCGCTCCTCCCAGGCGGTGAGCTCGGCTTCGTCGAACGCATTGGCGAGCGACAACATCGCCACGACGTGGCGATGCTTCTTGAAGGCGGGGGAGGGCTCGGCGCCGACGCGGTGCGTCGGAGAATCGGGAGTACGCAGCTCGGAGTGGGCGGTCTCGAGCGCGGCCAGCTCGCGGAACAGGCGGTCGTACTCGGCGTCCGACATGTCGGGCCGGTCGAGCACGTAATACGCGTAATTGGCCCGCTCGAGCAGCCGCCGGAGCTCGGCGGCGCGCGCGGCGGGGGTGGTCACTGTCCGCGAGCTTCTTCTTGGATCACCGCCAGGGCCACGCCCACCAGCCGGTCCAGCTCCTCAGCGCTCGCCTTCGGGAGCAGTCCCTCCCCCCACGCCCCTTCCTGGCGGCCGAACGAGTCGATCAAGCGGCGCAGGAACGAGAGCAAGGCGACGCGCTCCAGCTCCATACGGCGCAGCGATTCGCTCGTATCCGCCTGTCGCTGCGCCAGCCGCTCGTAGCGGTGGGCGTTGCGCAGCGCCTGGGCGGTGAGCGAGGCCACCACCTGGACGAAGCGGACGTCGGCGTCGGAGAAGGTCGGGCCGTCGCGGAAGGTGCGCAGGAAAATCGCGCCGATCGCGACGCCGCGCCAATTGATCGGCACCACGGTGATCGATTTCACGCGCCGGCTCGACAGCTCGTTCTTGACGTGTTTGAGCGTCGGGTCGGTCATCGCGTCGGGGATGAACACCGTCTCGCCGTGGTGGATGGCGCGCTTCAGCTCGGGGTAGCGCTCGAGGTCGACGAGGTGGTTGCGGATCGTGGGGTCTTCATACGATGCCACGAGCCGCACGTGCGTCCCGCCGCGCTCCGACAGGAAAATCGAGCAGCGATCCAGCCCGAACGACTCGCCCAGCTTGCGGGCGATCGATTGCAGGATGTCGATGAAATGCAGCGAGCCCGAGACCTCCTTGAGAATCTCGATCACCGCGAGAAGGTGCTTGCGCTCGTGCTCCAGCTCGGCGATCCGCGCCGCGAGGCGCTCCGCTTCGGCGCTGGTGAGAGCCGATGAAATAGTCATGGCGCCATACAATGGGGTAACTGCGCATGGCGCGTCAAGTTGCCGCCTCACACAGCGCGGGATAGCTTCGTCGCCATGCGGCTTTCCGTGGTGCTCTGTTTCGCCGCCGGCGCGCTCGCCGCGCAGGGACGTCCCGATCCGGCGCTGTCGGCGGGACCGATGGGGGCCTGGATCATGGTCCCCGAGCTGCCCGGGATGGGCCGCCGGGTGGATGTCGTGGCGACGGCGGCGCGACGCCGGGCCCTCATGACGCGCCTCGGACGCGGCGTGGTGTTGATCCCGGCCGCGCACGAGCGCGACACCGAGACCGAGTACGTCCAGGACAACGATTTCCGCCAGCACAACACCTTCTTCTACTTCACGGAGCTCGAGACCGAAGACGCCTGGCTCCTGATGTCGGCGCCGACTCCCGATTCCACCGAGATCGTCCTCTTTCTGCCGCCTCGCGACCGCGGCCAGGAGCGCTGGACCGGCGTGCGGCTGGGGCCTGATGGGGATCAGGCGGCCAGTTTGTCGGGCATTTCCACCGTGCTCTCGACCGACTCACTCGACCGCCGACTCCGCTACGCCCTGATCCGGACCCGCGCGCCGCTCTACGTGCCGCTCGACAACACCACGAAGGACGACGACCGCATCCGCGGGCTCACCTTCGACGCGCGCGATGTGCGCAATCTGCGGCCGGTCGTCGACTCGATGCGGCTGGTGAAGGACGGCGACGAGCTGGCCCGGCTGCGCATGGCGGTGAACGTCAGCGCGCAGGGGCATCTCGCGGCGATGCGGGCGGGGCGGCCGGGGGCGTACGAGTACGAAGTCGAAGCGGCGTTCGAGGGGGAGGTCCGCCGCCAGGGCGCCGACCGGCTCGGCTATCCCACGATCGTGGGGAGCGGTCCCGACGGAACGACGCTGCATTACGACACCAACCGGCGCCGCATGCAGGACGGAGAGCTCGTCGTCGTCGACGCCGGGGCGGAGTACGGGCAGTACACCGCCGACATCACCCGCACCTGGCCGGTGGACGGGAAATTCAGCGGACGCCAGAAATCGATCTACAACCTCGTGCTGGCGACGCAGCAGGCGACGTTCGACGCGGTGCGCCCGGGCATCCGACTCGACTCGCTCGACCGGATCGCGCACACCTACATGCGCGATCATTCCGGGTCGCTGTGCGGCGACAAGACGTGCGACACCTATTTCTTCCATGGCGTGAGCCATTGGCTCGGCATGGACGTGCACGACGCCGGCGACTACACCACCCCGCTCGCGCCCGGCATGGTCTTCACCATCGAGCCGGGGATCTACCTGCAGGACGAAGGGCTGGGCGTGCGGATCGAGGACGACGTGCTGGTGACGGCGACCGGCGCCGAGTGGCTCAGCGCCGGGCTGCCGAAGAAGACCGACGAGATCGAGCGGGTGATGCGCCGCTAGCCTTTGCGCAGCCGATCGTCGGCGTCGTCGGCTTTGCCCCGGTCGATGTCGGCGAGCGCGGCGGCGGCGAGCCGTTTGTAATACGGATCCATCGGGTCGCCGTCGGGCAGGCCGGCGATCGCCTGCAGCTGCTCCCTGGCTTTGGCCGGCTGCTCGACGTCGAGGTAGACGCCGGCGAGCTCGAGGCGGTGGTAGACGTGTTGCGGGTTGAGCTGCACCGCGCGCTCCATGTTGGCGACGGCGCTGTCCCAGCTGGCCCGGCTCATGAACCCCGCGCCGAGGAATGTCTTGGCGGCGAAGCGGGTGAAGCCCGACAGCCGCTTCACCTCGGCGTTCCACATGCCGAGGATGTGGTACGCGCCGTCGTGGCGGGGATCCATCCGAATGGTGCGCTCGGTCTCGTCGTAGATGATCCGGCCGAAACGGACGCGCTCCTTTCCGCCGCGCGTGCGGGACAGGCGGCCGAGCACGAGGGCGAGCGAGAAATGAGAGTTGGCGACGCTCGAGTCGGCGCGGATCGCCTCCTCGGCCCAGGTGCGGCCGACCGAGTAGAGGCTGTCGCGGCGGTGCTTGAGTGAGTCGGCATTCCCGAGGATCTGTTTGGCGACGTCGGAGATCTCCCGCGCCGCTTTCCACAGCGCCTCGCAGTAGAGCGGGTTGGTCGGCGTGATGGGGGTCGTGTCATGCGGTCCGCGGCCGAGGCTGTGCTGCAGCTCCTCGACGGCGGCCTGGTAGTGGCGCAGCGATTCCTCGGCGTGCAGCGCGGCGCGCGCGCTGTCGCCGAGCGCGATATGCTCTGCCGGGGCGGTCTGGCCGCTGAGCCGGGGAGCGACGAGGAGTGCGAGCGCGGTCAGAGTCGTCGCGGTGCGCATAAGCGGGATTTCACGAGGAGGGTTGTCTAATGTTGGTCGTGCCGCTGATCGAGCGCAAGCGGGACGGTGGCGCGCTCACGCCGGAGGAGTGGTCGGCGCTCGTCGCGGGCTACACCGCGGGGCGCATTCCCGACTATCAGATCTCGGCGCTCCTGATGGCAGTGGTGTGGCGCGGACTGGAGCGCGGCGAGCTGGCCGCGCTGACCGATGCGATGATCGCGTCGGGGCAACGCCTCTCCTTCGAAGGCTGGTCGACGCCGCGCATCGACAAGCACTCCACCGGCGGCGTGGGCGATAAGGTCTCGCTCGTGCTGGCGCCGCTCGTGGCGGCGTGCGGCGTCGCGGTCCCCATGATGTCGGGCCGCGGACTGGGACACACCGGCGGGACGCTCGACAAGCTCGAAGCGATTCCCGGATTCCGCACCGACCTCCCGCTCGCCGCGGCCAAGGCGCAGCTGCAGAAGCTCGGCGCCGTGCTCATCGGCCAGACGCCGGAGATCGCCCCGGCCGACAAGCGGCTCTACGCGCTGCGCGACGTGACGGGAACGGTGGCCGCGATCCCGCTCATCGCCGCGTCGATCATGTCGAAGAAGCTCGCCGAAGGGCTCACCGGTCTCGTGCTCGACGTGAAGCACGGCAGCGGGGCGTTCCTGCCGCAGACGGAACGCGCGCTCGAGCTGGCGCAGACGATGATCGCCCTCGGCGAGGACCGGGGCTGCCCGACGGCCGCCCTGCTGACGGCGATGGACCGGCCGCTGGGTCGCGCGTGCGGCAACGCCCTCGAGACCGAAGAGGCGATCCTGGCGCTGCGCGGCGAGGGCCCGGAAGATCTGATGGAGGTCACCTACGCGTTGGGTGTCGAAATGCTCGTGATGGCGAGGGTCGAGCCGACGGCGGCCAAGGCGCGGCAGCGCCTCGAGAACGCCCTGTCGTCCGGACTGGCCGCCGAAAAGTTCGAGCAGATCATCGAGGCGCAGGGCGGCAATCCGAAGGTCGTCGAGGACCCATCGGTGATGCCGCAGGCGCAGGCGGTCGAAGTGTTCGCGGCGCGGGGCACCGGCGTCGTCACGGCGGTCGAGCCGCGCACCATCGGACGGGCGATCGTCGCCATGGGCGGCGGTCGGACCCAGGTCGAAGACGCGGTCGAGCCCAGCGTTGGATTCGTGATCACGGTGAAGCCGGGCGACAAGTTGCTGGCCGGCGAGCCGATCGCGTCGGTGTTCGCCCGCGACCCCGCCGGGATCCAGATCGGCTTCGAAGCGCTGGAGCGGGCCATCACGGTCGGCGAGAAGCTGGTGGAGCGGCCGTTGCCGTTGATTTCTCATCGTGTCACCAGGAAGGGCGTCGAATCGCTCGCCGCCCCCGATCGGGCGCGCGCCGCCCCGACGACCGGCCGCAAGAGGTGATGGCGCTTCCGTTTCCGCGCGCGACCGCTCCGGTGTAGCTTGCGGGGCCCATGACACACCCCCAGAGCAAGATTCCGTACCTCCCCGACCGCGTCATCGGGCTGGCCGATCTCGCGCACAACCTTTCGTGGAGCTGGAGCCACGAAGCGCGCGCGCTGTTCCAATCGATCGATCAGCCGCTGTGGCATCTCACCCGTCACAACCCGATCGAGCTGCTGCGGCGTGTGGATCCGGCGCGACTCGCGCAGTGCGCCGAAGACGCGGAGTTCCTGCGTCACTTCGACGAGGTCATGCAGCGGGTGGAGCGGGAGCAGTCGCGCGACGGCACCTGGTTCATGACGCACCACGCCGCGCTGCAACAGTGCCCCGTGGTGTACTTCTGCGCCGAATTCGGATTCCACAACTCGGTCCCGATCTACTCGGGCGGCCTCGGCGTGCTCGCGGGCGACCACTGCAAGACGGCGTCCGACCTCGGCATTCCCCTGATCGGTCTCGGTCTGCTGTATACGCGCGGCTACTTCGACCAGCGCCTGCGGCTCGACGGCTGGCAGGGCGACGTCGATGAGCGCTTCGACGTCACGGTCACGCCGCTCGATCGCGTGCTCACCAGCGCGGGGGAGCCGGGCCTGACGACGATCCAGGCGCAGGGCCGTACGGTGTCGATCGGGGCGTGGCGCATGATGGTCGGCCGCGTCCCGATCTTTCTGCTCGATACCGATCTGCCGCAGAACGATCCTTCCGACCGCGAGCTGTCCCAGCGGTTGTACGGCGGCTCGGGCGAGCTGCGGCTGCGCCAGGAATGGGTGCTGGGAACGGGCGGCGTGCGCGTGTTGCGCGCCCTCGGCCTCGCGCCGGCGGTCTGGCACGCCAACGAAGGGCACGCGTCTTTCATGCTGCTCGAGCGGTTGCGCGAGCTCACCGCGTCCGGCGTCGCCTACGACGAGGCCGTGCGCCGCGTGCGCGCCAGCAGCGTCTTCACGACCCACACTCCCGTTCCCGCCGGCCACGACGCCTTCACCATCGAGCAGGTGGAGCGCTGCTGCGGCCCGATCTGGGAAGAGATGAAGGTGTCGCGCGAGACCGTGATGGGACTGGGGCACTCCGCCAGTCACGATCACGGCCAGTTCCACATGCCGGTGCTGGCGATCCGTCTCTCCGGGCACGTCAACGCCGTGTCGCGCGCCCACGGCGAGGTGTCGCGGCGCATGTGGGCCGATCTCTGGCCCGCCCGCGATCCCACGCGCGTGCCGATCGGTTACGTCACGAACGGCGTACACATCGACACCTGGATGTCGCACCAGCTGTGGTCGCTGCTGGGCCGCACGCTGGGCGCCGATTGGGGGCTGCACCTCGAGGACCCCGGGTTCTGGCAGCGCGTGCTGACGATCGACGACGCGGCGCTGTGGAACACCCACGCCAATCTGAAGATCGTGCTGCTGCGCTCGATTCGGGAAATGGCCCGGCGCCGTTGGGTCGAGGAATGGAAAACCGAGTCCCAGCACCTGGTCGGTGCGGGGACCCTGCTCGACGAGCGGGCGCTGACGATCGGTTTCGCCCGCCGCTTCGCCACCTACAAGCGCGCCAACCTCATCTTCAGCGACGTCGAGCGCCTGCGCCGCCTGCTCATCAACCCGTGGCGCCCGGTGCAGATCGTGTTTGCGGGGAAGGCGCACCCGGCCGACGAGCCCGGAAAACAGGTGCTGCAGAAGGTGTACGAGTTCACCCGCGACCCGCGGTTCGAAGGCCGCGTGGCCTTCGTCGAAGACTACGAGATGCACCTCGCCCACCGCCTGGTGCAGGGGGTGGACCTGTGGCTCAATCTGCCCCGGGTGCCCCTCGAAGCCTCGGGCACGAGCGGGATGAAGGCCGCGCTGAACGGCGTGCCGCAGCTGAGTACCCTCGACGGCTGGTGGCACGAGGGGTACGAGGGGAAGAACGGGTGGGCCATCCCCCCGGCTCCCGAGGGCGGGGACGCCGATGCCGTCGACGCCGGACACCTCTACCAGCTGCTGGAAGAGCAGGTGGTGCCATTGTTCTACACGCGCGACGAGCGGGGCGTCCCGGTGGGGTGGGTGGAGAAGATGAAGCATGCCATGCGCGTGGCGGGGGAGCGATTCACCGCCCAGCGGATGGTGCAGCAATACACGACGCAGTATTACGTTCCAGCAATGCGGGGGGAGGGCATCAAGGACGATCCACCGACGGCGTGACGACGGCGTCGTGGGGACAGGGCGATGGGAGTCGATGACCAGGTGACACAACCACGGCGGTCTCCGCGCGGAACGCGCACCGCGACCTATCGGCGGCCCACCCCGGTTGCATCAGGGTCGCGCATCGGGGTGGTGCATTTCACCGCGGAGTGCTGGCCGTATGCGCGCACCGGCGGCCTGGGAGAAGCGGTAAGCGGTCTCGGCGCCGCGCAGGCCAGGGGTGGCGCCGCCGTCGCCATCGTCATGCCGCTGTACCGGATGGTGCGCGAACACGGCCAAGCGCTGGAGCGCGTCGGCCATCAGTTTCCCGTGTCCATCGGCGCGCGCACCGAATACGCGCACGTCTACCGGCTCGCCGAGCCGCCACCCGGGCCTGCCGTCTACTTCATCGAGCATCCCGACTTCTTCGATCGCAGCGGCATCTACGGCGACGAGTCCGGGGACTACGCAGACAACGCCGTCCGGTTCGCCTTCTTCTGCAAGGCCGCACTCACCGCGTTGCCCACGATCGCCCCCGCGGCCGAGGTGCTGCACGCCCACGACTGGCACACCGCGCTGTCGGCCGTTTACCTGCGGACGGCATTCGCCGATCAGCCCTACCATCGCCGGCTCGCGACGATGCTGTCGGTGCACAACGCGGGCTTTCAGGGTCACTACGCGCCGCAGGCGATGCAGCTGCTGGGGCTCGCTCCCGAGCTGTATCATTGGCAAGCGTTCGAGTGGTACGATCAGGTGAACGTACTGAAAGGCGGCATCGCCTTTTCGGACATGGTCGTCACGGTGAGCCCGACGCACGCGCGCGAGCTGTGCACGCCGCAGGGCGGATTCGGGCTGCATGACACGTTTACGGCGCTGGGCGACCGGCTCGTGGGCATCCTGAACGGAATCGAGCTCGCGGTGTGGGATCCCGCGACCGATCCGCACCTCAACGCTCACTTCGACTCCGCGGCGCTCGAAGGGAAACGGAGCAACAAGGCCGCGTTGCAACAGGCGTACGACCTCGCGGTCGAGCCGGACACCCCGCTCATCGGCATGAGCGCCCGCCTCGTGCAGCAGAAAGGACTCGATCTCGTGCTGCGCGCCGCGTCGCTCTCCTCCGTCGACGCGCAGTTCGTGTTCCTCGGCTCGGGCGAACATCGCTACCATGAAGCGCTGCGCGAGGTCGCCGCGGTGTATCCCGATCGCGTGGTGGCGGAGTTCGCCTTTACCGACCGCCTCGAGCATCGCCTCCTCGCGGGCGCCGACGTGCTGCTGATGCCCTCGTTGTACGAGCCCTGCGGGCTGACGCAGATGCGCGCGCAGCACTACGGCGCGATCCCCATCGCGCGCGCCGTGGGGGGGCTGTGCGACAGCGTGGTGGACGGCGAAACCGGCTTCCTGTTCGACGACTATTCGCCGGCCGCGCTCGATGCCGCGATCCAGCGCGTGCTCGAGGTTTACGCCGATCGGCGTCGCTGGCGGGCGCTGATGCGCCGGGCGATGACGCGGCGATTCGGATGGGACGATCCCACGACGCAGTACGACACCGTGTACCAGCGCGCCATTACCGCGCGCGCCGCCGCCTGAAGGTGCCGATGGAATTCGTATTCATGCTGCACAGTCATTTGCCGTACGTGCTCAATCACGGCCGCTGGCCGCACGGCAGCGACTGGCTGTGCGAGGCGGCGATCGACACGTACCTCCCCCTGCTCGAGCAGCTACGCGCCCTCGATGCGGAAGGGACGCCGGCGCCGGTGACGATCGGGTTCACCCCGATTCTCGCCAATCAGCTCGCGAGTCCCCTGTTCGGTCGCGAGCTGGAGGCGTTCTTCGACCAGCGGCTCAAGGCCTGCGCCGAGGCACCGCCGGCCATGTCGACCACCGGCGACGCGGCCCTGATCCCGCTGGTCGAGTACTGGCGCCGGCACCTCGAGCGGCTGCGCGATCTGTTTCACGCGACGGGCAGCGATCTGTTGTCGGCGTTCCGCGCCTTTCAGGAGCGCGGCCGGCTCGAGATCACGGGCTCAGCGGCGACGCATGGCTACCTGCCCCTGTTGCGCCGCGACGAGAGCATCCGGCTGCAGCTCGGCGTCGGCATCCGGGAGCATCGCCGCCTGTTCGGCGTCAAGCCGACGGGATGCTGGCTCCCCGAATGCGCCTATCGCCCCAAGCACGGACGTCGTCCCGGGATCGAAGAGCACCTGATCGAGGCCGGTTTCAAATACTTCTTCACTGACGCCCACCAGGCGCGCGCCGGTCAGGCGTTGGGGACGTATGGTGAGGTGCCGCTTGGCGCCGAGCGATTCGATGCCGAGCGTCATGGCGACGCCGTGGCCCCACCGGTCGCCGCGATTCGCTCTCCCTACATCGCCTACCGCGTGTCGCGGGCGAAGCCCGGCGTCGCGGCGCTGGTGCGCGATCCGCGCTCGTCGCTGCAGGTGTGGAGCCGGCAACAGGGATATCCCGGTGACGAGTGGTATCTCGAGTTCCACAAGATCCGCTGGCCTGGCGGACTGAAGCTGTGGCGCGTCACAGGCAGCGGAGTCGACCTGGGCGACAAGCGCTCCTACGAGCCGGAGCGCGCGCGCCAGCGCGCGGGGGACCACGCCCGCCACTTCACCGATCTGCTGGTGTCGATCGGCGAGTCCAAGGCCGAGCTCGTCGTCGCGCCGTTCGACACCGAGCTGTTCGGTCATTGGTGGTTCGAGGGGGTGGACTTCCTCGCCGCGGTGTATCGCGAGCTGCGGCATCGCCCGTCGGTCCGCCCCGTTACCGGCGGGCAGCACCTGGCGGCGCATCCCGAGCATACGGGTCTGCGGCTCGCGGAAGGGTCCTGGGGCGTGAACGGCGACCACAGCATGTGGATGAACGACCAGACGCGCTGGACCTGGGACCGGCTGTGGCCGCTGGAGGATGCCTTCTGGGACGCGGTCCCGGCGGCGCTCGCCAATCCCGGCGCCCTTCCGATCGTGGCGCAGGCGGCGCGCGAGCTGCTGCTCGCTCAATCGTCCGACTGGCAGTTCATCATCTCCACCGGCGCCGTCGCCGACTATGCCGAGCGCCGCTTCATCGGACATTGCGAGGATACGCGCCGGCTGCTCGAGGGATTGCGCTCGGGCGCGCTGGAGGGCGCGGCGCGCCTCGCCGACGAGCTGTGGCAGCGCGATACGGTGTTCCCGGACGTCCTGGACGCCGTATCGGCGGCGATCTCGGCTCCCGCTTCCGCCATCGGGTGACGCGACCGTCCACGCATTCCGCAGTGGTGCACGCGCATTTCTACCAGCCACCGCGCGAGGATCCCTGGCTGGAGGAAGTGGAGCGTGAGCCGTCCGCGGCGCCGTTTCACGACTGGAACGAGCGCATCGACAAGGAGTGCTACCGGACGGTGATCGCCGCGCGGCGTCACGCCGCCGACGGCCGCATCGCCGCCATCGTCAACACCCTGGAGTCGATCAGCTTCGACGTCGGCCCGACGCTGCTCGTATGGCTCGAGCGCCACGCGCCGCGCTCGTACGAGGGGATGGTGCGCGCCGACCGGCTCAGCGTGAAGCGGTTCGGCCACGGCAACGCCCTCGCCATGCCGTACCACCACCTCATTCTCCCGCTCGCCACCCGCCGCGACAAGATGACCGAAGTGCGCTGGGGGATCGCCGATTTCCGGCGCCGCTTCGGACGCTCGCCCGAAGGGATGTGGCTTCCCGAAACCGCCGTCGACGAAGAGACACTCGACGTGCTCGCCGAGGCGGGGATCCGTTTCACGGTGCTCGCGCCCCATCAGGTCGAGGGAGCGACGCCCGACGGGCTACCGGGACGCTACCCGACGAGCGGCGGCCGGCACATCGCGCTGTTCACCTATGACGGCGCCATTGCCAACGACGTCGCTTTCGGCGGGCTGCTGCACGACGCACGTGCCTGGGCGGATCGCATGGTGGCGCCGGACGCGAACGGCACCCGGCGCGCCCTCGTTGCCGTGGCCACCGACGGGGAGACCTACGGGCACCACCACCGGTTCGGCGAGGTGGCGCTGGCCTGGATGCTCGACGCGCTGCAGCATCGATCCGACGTGCGGGTCGAGAACTTCGCAGCCGTCCTGGCCCGGCAGGAGCCACGGCACGTGGTGCGGCTCGTGGCGCCGACGTCGTGGAGCTGCGCGCACGGCGTCGAGCGCTGGCGCTCCGATTGCGCCTGCCGCATGGCGCCCGATCCCGCCGGCCGCCCGATGCACTGGCGCGCGCCGTTACGGCAGGCGCTCGACTGGCTCGCCGGGGAGCTCCACGGCGTATTCGAGCGCGAGGGAGCGGCGCTGCTCGGCGATCCCTGGGCGGCGCGGGACGCCTACGTCCCCGACGACGCGCCCGAGCGGTCGCGAGTGCCGGCAGGGGCGAACGTCCGTGCCCGGGAGCTGCTCGAGCTCGAGTGGCACGCCCTCAGCATGTTCACCTCGTGCGGGTGGTTCTTCGACGACATCTCCGGGATCGAAGCGCTGCAGGTGTTGCGGTACGCCGCCCGCGCCATCGCGCTCGCCGGGCCCGAAGCGGGGCGTTTCGAGTCGGGACTGCTGGAGCGCCTCGCGCACGCTGTGAGCGGCACCACCGGCGCACCTACCGGCCGGGATCTGTACCTGTCTCAGGTGCGGCCCCGGTTCCCGGTGGCGGCTCGCGTGGGGGCGGGTGCGATCGCGAGTGCGCGGCTCGCACCTCAGGCCGACGTGGAACGCGGGGCGGCTTACGAGTCGCGCAGCGAAGAGCAGGGGACGCGCACGCGCGTGACGGTGCGCAGCCGCCGTACAGGGCGGGAGGAGACGTTCGAGCTCAGCTGGGTAGAGCCCGACCGCCGCCTCGGCGCGGGCCCTCGCTTCACGATCGAGGGGGACGGGAAGGCGGCCCAGGGGCTCGAGCTGGGAGATCTGCCGGAGCGCTATCGGACACCTGTCGTCGGCGCCCTGCGGGCGGAGGTGATCGCTAGGACGCTGACGGCGGACGAGCGCAGCCGTTTGGGGTCGGGCACCGCGGCGCTGGCGGACTTGCTCACCGACGGCTTGCTGCGGGCGATAGCGGCGCTGGCCTCGCTTCCTGCCGAAGGGGCGCTGGCGCACGTGCTCGACTTGGTGGACGCCCTGGAGCTGACGGCGGGCCACATCCCCTTCGACGTGCAGACGGAGTTTGCCCGGGTGCGGAGCGTCCTCACTCCTGAGCAGGTCGACGTAGTCGAGCCCTTGGCGCACCGGCTCGGCTTCGATTAGTCCGATAACAGTTTAGCGACACTATGCCGTCAGTTCGATGTTTTGGTCTCGAGCTGCGAGTGTTGCGAAGTTCGGGCAGGTTCCGCGTTCTGCTAGAATCGGCAAAACCTCAAATACGCATAACCTCCACCGACAGCTATGCATCCGCACATTTGTGTTGCAAGTCACCAGGTATAACATAAGTCGTTGAGTTATCTTGCTTTATGTCGTAAGTCGCCTGGCAGTCTTGTAGTCATTTTCCGACTAGTTGTACGCCAATCCCTACATTGGGCACAC
>DATFTG010000095.1:0-13678 GCA_035262265.1 Gemmatimonadales bacterium | reverse complement strand
GACGACAGGGATGGATTTCCGCGGAGCGGCGCGCGAGTTCTCGGCCTATCTCGCCGAACATCCGAGCGTCACCCTCGATTCGGTGGTCGATGGTAGACTGCCAGCGAAGCAGTTGTATCCGGCGGCCGCTGTCTTCGTATCCATGACGTACGATCAAGGCGGGACGGAAGCGGTGAAGCGGCTGTATAGCAGCGGTGGCGATTTTCGCGGAGCCATGGAGCGTCTGTTTGCGAAACCGTGGGTACAAATCGTCGCCGATTGGCGCGACCGGGTGATGGCTTTCGGTTCAGCCGGAACGCGAACTCCTTAGTACACATCGACTTCGGCCGCACTTGACGCACTAGGCCTTGGCCCCTACGTTATGCTGAAATTTCAGCATTGAGGCGTAGCGCCATGCCTGACATCAAAGAGACGCTGTCCCGCCGCGAGCGAGAAGTGATGGACGTGCTGTATCGCCGCGGGGAAGCGACCGTCGCGGAAGTGATGGACGATCTCAAGGACCCGCCGACCTACTCGGCGGTGCGATCCATCCTCCGGGTCCTCACCGAAAAGGGCCACATCGTCCACCGCGCCGACGGTCCGCGCTACGTCTACGCCCCGGCAGTAACGGCCGACCGGGCCAGCAAAGCCGCGCTCGACCACGTCGTCAACACCTTTTTCGACGGCTCAGCGGAGCGGGCGCTCGCCGCACTGCTGACGCGCTCCGACCTGGATCTTTCCGAAGCGCAAATCGTCCACCTCACCAAAGCGATCCGCAAGGCGGGGGAGGAGGGACGATGAGCACCTTCTCGGTTTGGGCGCTGGGGACGCTCATCAAAGGGACGGTGCTGCTCGCCGTCGTCCTCGCCATCGCCGCCGCGTTGCGGCATTCCTCGGCCGCTGTGCGGCACCTCGTGTGGGGCACTGGGCTCGCCATGTTGCTCGCGCTGCCCCTGGCGTCGCTCCTGCCGTGGCGACTCCCGGTGATCGGGCTCGCGAGCCTGGTCCAGGCTCCTCCGCCGCCAATCAACCGGGCGCCTGTCACCGCGCGGGACGTCGCGGGCCCGCAGCCGACTCCGGCCGTTCCGGCGACGCAGCAGCCGCAATCGACAACCGCCACGCCGGGGACAACGTCTCCCGGCATCACGCTCTCGATTACGCCGGCAACGCTGCTCTCGATCGTATTGGCGATCTGGGGCATCGGGATGGTCTGGCTGATCGGGCGGTTGGTGATCGGCGCCGTGCTGCTGCGGCGGGTGGTGCGCAAAGGGACGGCACTCGACAACACGGAGTGGCGGCACCCGCTGCTCGAGGCCGCCGACAGGCTCGCCCTCGAGCGGCTGCCACGGCTCGTCATGAGCGACCGGCTGCCGATGCCGTTTGCCTGTGGCGTGCTGCAGCCGGCGATCGTACTGCCCGTGGGCGCCGCGGAATGGGACGACCGGCGCCGGCGCGCGGTGCTGTTTCACGAGCTGGCCCACTTGTCGCGCTACGATCTGATCGGCAACGCACTCGGCCAGCTCGCCTGCGCGGTGTACTGGTTCCATCCGCTGGTATGGGTCGCCGCGCGCAAGCTGCGCGTCGAAAGCGAGCGGGCGGCCGACGATCTCGTGCTGGGTGTCGGCACGCGCGCCTCGGAGTACGCCGATCACCTGCTGCAGATCGTCTGCCGTGCGGCGCGCTCGCGCACGCCGGCGATCGCGCTGCCGATGGCGCAGCGCCACGAGTTCGAAGGCAGAATGCTCGCGATTCTCGAGCGGGAAGCACGACGCGAGCCGGCGTCGAGCCGTCACGCGGTGGTGCTCGGTGCGCTGGCGCTGTCGCTCGTGATCCCGCTTGCAGCGCTCGCCCCTGCCGGGACGAAAGCGCCGGCGGAGCCGGTGATCTCGTCGGTCGCGCGGGACACGGTGGCCCCACGTTCGCAGCCGGCCCCGCAGCCCAACCAGGCGCCTGTCGCCGTTCCGGCGCCGTCACGAAAGCCCGCCACACCCGCAAGGGTGACCGGGATGACCGGGACGGCGGCGCTGCAGGGCGCGGATTCGAACGCCGTCATCGCGGCGCTGAAGCGCGCGCTCGAAGACTCCGTCGCGTCGGTTCGAGAAGACGCAGCTTACGCCCTCGGCCATCTCGAGTCGGCGGCGGCGGTCCCGGTGCTGATCGCCCGTCTGCCGCACGATCTAGCGCCCAAGGTGCGCGAGATGATCTGCTGGGCGCTGGGCCAGATCCAGAGCCATGCCTCGACTGAAGTGTTGGCGTCAACCGCGTTGCACGACGGCGCCCCAGATGTTCGCGCTATGGCGGTGTGGGCGCTCGGGCAGGTGCAGGACGCCGCCGCAGTGCCGGCGCTCGAGCAGGTACTGCACGATGGCGCGCCGGAAGTGCGCGGCCGCGCGGCGTGGGCGTTGGGCACGATTGCTCCTGCCAAGGCGCCGAGTGGTCTCGTCGCCGCGTTGAGTGATGGTGCGCCCGAAGTCAGGATGAGGGCGGCGTGGGCGCTCGGTCAGATCGGCGACTCGTCTGCGGCTGCTCGGCTTGCCGTTGCCATTCGCGACTCGTCGGCCGAAGTGCGCAAGGCCGCAATGTGGGCCGTGGGGCAGGTCGGCGGCGATGCGGCGCAGGCGGTGCTGATCGAGGCGCTGAATGACAAAGATCCAGAGATCCGGGCGCGCGCCGCACGGTCGTTATCCGGGAGCCACGCCGACCCGTGGCCCTGGCCCTGGCCAATACCGATCGTTCGCTGACTCCCCTCCATACGGGCGCCCTGACCGGGCGCCCGTAGTGTTTTCCGCCAGGGTCTTGACATTCCCCATCGAGTGCTGAATATTCAGCATAGTGCTGAAATTTCAGCAGTGGCTCATTCTCGATGGAGGAATCGGTCAATGACACGCAAACTCGCCACTCTCGCGATTCTGGCATTCGTCGGTGGCCTCTCCGACGGCGGCTGGCATGTCCGCTCCGCGGCGGCCGGTCCGGTCGTCGATGAGGCGGCGGCAGCGCGCGAGGTGCTCGCCGCTGCCCACGGAGCGCCGGCCGTGCTGTGCGCGCTGGCGACCCGCTCGGTCGGGGGACGCTTCGGCTTCGGACCATGGGAGCCACCTGGGAGCGTTGGAGACACCTCGACCGCGGTGCAATGGGCGCTCGATCGCTCGCCTGATTGGCGGCACGCCCGTTCACACAGCGATGCCGCCGTGCCGGTGCTGCTCGACGGCCTTGGCAACGACGATCCGTGCGTCCGCGAATTTTCCGCCCGGCTCGTCGCCCAGATCGAGTCCCGCCTCGCGACCACCGGAATGGTCCGCGCCTTGAGCGCCACTGCCGCCGGCACGCGCCGCGCCGCGGCCGTTGCTCTCGGGCTCGCCGACCCGACGCAGGCGCTCGACCCGCTGATCTCCCGGCTCGGCGACGACGATGCGCCGGTGCGCGCCGCCGCCGCGTGGGCGCTCGGCGGGCTCGATGAGCGCCGGGCGGTCCCACCGCTGCGCCACGCCCTGGCCGACGCGATATCGGGCGTGCGCGCCGCCGCGGCCCAGTCCCTCGGCCGGCTCCAGGACACCGCTGCGGTTGGTGCCCTGGTCAACGCTTTGAAGAACGACAGTGACGAACGCGTGCGGATCGCTGCCGCCGAAGCACTCGGCCGCATGGAAGCGAAGAGCGCGATCCCTGCACTCGCGGATGCCCTTGGCGACAAGAGCCCGAGCGTCCGGCGTATCTGCGCCTGGGCGCTCGGCCAGATGGAGGCTGCCGAGGCCATACCCGGACTCGCCAAGGCGACGGACGACACGGAACGCGAAGTGCGCGAAATGGCGACCTGGGCGCTGGGCGAAATGGGAGTCCGCGGCGCGGCGCCCGTGTTGATCCGCCGCCTGCAACAGGACGCCGATCCCGAGATCCGGGTGCGCGCCGCCTGGGCGCTGGGCCAGATCGAAGATCACGCCGGCATCGCGCCGCTCGGCGCGGCTCTACGCGACGACAAGAACGCCGAGGTCCGCACCACCGCCGCCTGGGCTCTGGGGCAGATCGAAGACAAGGAGTCCGTTCCGCTGCTCGCCGCGGCCCTACGGGACAGCTCCGCGGAAGTTCGCGGTAACGCCGCGTGGGCGCTGGGGCAGATCGGTGCGGAGCGCGCACCCGACGCCCTCGTGGCCGCAGTCAAGGATCCCTCGGCATCGGTGCGCCAGCGCGCCGCATGGGCGCTCGGGCACATCGAGGATGCGAGCGCCGTCCCGACGCTGAAGGACGCCGTGCGCGATGCCGACCATGAGGTCAGCAAAACGGCGCTGTGGGCTCTGTCGCAAATGGACGATGAGACGGCGCGCGCGGCGTTCGTTGACGTGTTACGCAGCAGCGATCCCGAGATGCGGGCCGCAGCCGCCCGCGCTCTCGGGGGCGGCCACATCAATCCGTGGCCCTGGCCGCAGCCGCGCCCAATGCCCCGGCCGTTCCCGTGAACCTTGCTCGCCGCTCGACGCTGCTCGTCGCCGCGGTGGCTGCGCTGGGCTCCCGTTTCGGAGCCCAGCGCGGCGTGTTGCCGTTCGGTCTGAAGGCGGGGCACCATGCGGTGCGCGTCGAGACCGGCACCTGGGCGCCCCGGGACTCGGGTCGCTACCCGGTGGTCATCTTCGCCGCGGGCGGACCGGCGGCGCTGGAGCGGTCCTTGCCGGAATATCTGGCTTCGCACGGATACACGATCGTGCGTGCGCCGCGGGCGAGCGCCGAGACGGTGGCGCGGCAGTTCAGCGACTCGACCGCGGTCGCGATCATCTCCTGGGGAACTGACTCGAGCGCCGTGGCGACGGTTGCGTTTGCGCCCGGCGCACGCGTTGCAGCGCGGCTCTCGATTCGCGTCGTACGACGGAGTGATCCCCAGGCCGGGCGTCTCCACATCGTCCTGCCCGCATCGAGCCGCCCCGGCGCTGAATCGAGGAGTTGGCGGATGCTGTGCGCCGTGACGCAGGCGATCCTCAACGCGACACTTCAAGGGACGCATCCTACCGTGGCTGAGTTGGCGGACCGTCTCAGGGCGGCGGGTGTGCGGGAGGCCTATATTCGTGCTTCGTGACACTCGAGATCCCCGCCGCCCTGTCCGCCGCCCTCACGGGGCGCTACGAGCTGCGCCGCGTGCTGGGACAGGGCGGGATGGCGACGGTCTACCTCGCGTTCGACGTCAAACATGGCCGTGAGGTGGCGCTCAAGGTCCTGCTCCCGGGGCTCGCGGCCTTCCTCGGCGTAGAGCGGTTTCTCCGCGAGATACAAATCGCCGCACGCCTTACCCATCCGCATATCCTGGCGCTGCACGACTCAGGGGAAGCCGAAGGCTTCCTCTTCTACGTCATGCCCTACATCGAGGGTGCCTCGCTGCGCCAGCAGCTGGGCGCGCGGTCCCTGTTCTCCACGTCCGAAGCGCTCGCCATCGCCTCGCCGGTCGCCGATGCGCTGAGCTACGCCCATCGCATGGGCATCTTCCACCGCGACATCAAACCCGAGAACATCCTCTTCTCCCAGGGCCATCCCGTCGTCGCCGACTTCGGGATCGCCAAGGCGATCAGCACGGCGGGCGGCGCGAATCTCACGCGCACCGGCTTCCCGGTCGGAACGCCGGGCTACATGAGCCCGGAGCAGGCGGCCGGGCTCACCGACCTCGATGCGCGCACCGATGTCTACAGTCTCGCCGTCGTGATCTACGAGATGCTGGTGGGCGAGCTGCCGGGGCGCTGGCCGACGGAAGATGCGGTGCGTCAGGGGCGGTTTCTCGAGGCGCCGCCGTCGCATCGGGCGACGTTGGCGGGGTTGGGCGGGCGCATCGAGGGCGCGCTGGTGCGCGGCCTGTCGACCCGCCACGACCAGCGCACGCCGTCTCCGCCCGCGCTGATCGACGATCTCACGGGCGTTGTCCAGCCGACGCCGCACCGACGGTACAGCGGCGGCGAAGTCGAAGAGATCGTGAAACGCGCCTCAGAGCTCGAGGCGACGACGCCCACCGTCGGTGGTGCGATGACGATCGGGGGAGTGGAGGCGCTGGCCGCGGAAGTCGGCATCAAGCCCGACCTGGTGCGGCAGGCCGCGCAGGAAGTGCGGCGGCGCAGTACCCCGGCGGCCGCGCCGGCGAACATCGCGGTGAACCGGTGGATCGCCGGACCGACGCGCATCTACACGGAGCGCGTGGTGGAGGTGGAAGTTCCAGAATCGGAATTCCCGATCATGGTCGAGGAGATTCGCCGCATCCTGCAGAATGTCGGTCAGGTGAACCAGCTGGGCCGGTCGTTCTCGTGGGTGACGGCGCGCCACGCCTCGTCGCGGCGCGACCTGGAAGTAGCCGTGTCGGTGCGCGGCGGTCGCACGCGTATCACCATCCAGGAGAACCTCGCCCCCGTGATCGGCGGGGTGTTCGGCGGAATCGGCGGCGGCATGGGGGGCGGCGGGATGGGGCCGATCATGGGCATCCTGGGCGGCGCCCTGCATCTCGGGCCGGCCGTCGCGCTGATCGTGCCGCTGTGGCTCGGGGCCACCTACATCACCGCGCGCACCGTGTATCGCAACATCACGACGAAGCGCGTGCGCGAGCTCGAAAACCTGGCGGATCGTCTGGCGGAGTTCGCCCAGGACATCGTCCCCGAGCCGCGGGCCCTGCCCAGGGCGCGGCAATGACCGCGCCCTGAGCCTACCGAGCGGCGTCTACTCGTAACGCAGGGCTTGTACCGGATCGACCTGCGACGCGCGGCGCGCCGGAACGTATCCCGCGCCCAGGGCGACCATCGACAGCGCCACGAGGGAGAGTCCGAACACCAGCGGGTCGTAGCCCTTCAGCCCGAACAGCAGCGAGCCGGCGGCCTGGCCCAGGCCGACCGCCCCGACGAGACCGATGCCGCTGCCGATGAGCATCATCCGCACCACCTGTCCCAGCACCATGCCGCGCACCCGGGCGGCGTCCGCGCCGAGGGCCATGCGCACCCCGATTTCGCGAGTGCGCTGCGTTACGGTGTAGGCCAGCACGCCGTACAGTCCGATGGCCGCGAGCAGCGTGGCGAGCACGGCGAATGAGGCCGACATCGTGCTGATCATGCGGTCGAGGAACACGTTCTCCCGGACCTGTTGCGGCATCGTTTTCAGGTCCTCGACCGGCAGCGCCGGATCGATCGCCTTCATGGCGCCGCGGATCGCGCGCATCACCGTCTCCGGTTGCGGCGAGCGGACGTAGAAATTCAGGCCGGCGGGTCGGCTGTCCTGGCGCCAGGGCGCATAGAAGACCGGCGGCACCGGGAGCTTGACCTCCGAATATTTGACGTCGGGAATGACGCCGACAATCTGGATATTGAGCGAGTCCGGGGAGCTGGTCGACATGAACTTGCCGACCGCGTCCTGCCCGAGGTTGAACTTCTTGACGAACGCCTGGTTAACGACCGCGACCTGAGACGTCCCGAGGTGGTCGGCGGTGGTGAACTCCCGGCCGGAGAGGAGACGAACGCCGAGCGTCGAAAAGTACGCCGGGCCGATTTCGTTGAAGCGCGAATCGCGGTCGACGTCCGGTCCCGTCGCGAACCCCTGTACATAGACTTGATCGCCCCAATTGCTGTTGGCGAGGAGCGGCACCGTCCCGCTCGTCACGCCGGTCACCCCCGGCAGGGCGCCCAGCGCCTCCTCGACTCTGGCATAGAGGAGCGGCATGCGCACGCTGTCATAGCCGGCCCGCTGCGGAGCGATGTAGAACGTGACGACGCTGTCGACGCGGATGCCGAGATCCACGCGCGTCACGTTCACGAGGCTGCGCATGAACAGCCCGGCGGCGATGAGCAGCGCCGTGGCGAGACTGATCTGGGCCGTGACGAGCGACGCCCGGAACCGCGCGGCGCTCCTCGCTCCCACGATCTGCCCGGCGTTCGACCGGATCGTGGTCACGAGATCGGCACGGGTGTTGTGCCAGGCGGGGAACAGGCCGAGGGAGATGCCGGTCGCCAGGGCGAGCGCCGCAGCGAACAGGAGCACCGCGGGCTGCAGCGTGAACTGGAACGTCTCCGCGGCGTCCGGGGGGAGGAGCGCGGCGAGGCCGTGCAGCGTCCACTGGGCGATCAGGAGGCTCGCGATGCCGCCGAGTCCCGCCAGCAGCAGGGACTCGACGAGCAGCTGCGCCACGAGCCGCCGCCGGCTTGCGCCAAGGGCGAGCCGGACGCCCATCTCCATGGCGCGGCTGGCGCCGCGCGCTAACAGCAGGTTCGCGATGTTGGCGCACGCGATCAACAGCACGATGCCGGTGACGCAGAACAGCATCCACAGGGGCGTCCTGGCCTCGCGCTGCATGTTGCTCTGCCCGCGCCACCCCGGAGCGAGGTCCACTTCCCTAGCCCTGAACCGCGCCAGCGTCTGCTCGCTCATCCCCTTTTGCAGCGGGGCTTCGACGTCCGTGATGATGGGATGGTACAGCGCGTTGATGCCGGATCGGGCCTGCGCCACTGAGACGCCAGGCTTCAATCGACCGAAGACGTAGATCCAGTAGCTGCGGCGGTTCTCGAAGCCACGGAACCCGGACGACAACACCCCTCGCATGTCGATCGGGACGTAGACCACCGGCAGGATGCCGAGGGTGGTGCCGCGAAAACCCTGGGGCGCGACGCCGATGATCGTCAGGCTCTGGCCGTTCACCTTCAGCGTCCTGCCGATGACCTGCCGATCCGATCCGAAGTGCTGCTCCCAGAAGCCGTAGCTCAACACGACGACGAAGTCGCCGCCGATCGTCTTGTCGTCGTCCGGGGTGAACAGTCGCCCCACGGCCGGACGGAGGCCGAGGGTGGGGAAGTATGATCCCGAGACGTACATCCCCTGGCCCGTCATGGGGGCGTCTTCGTAGGAGAGGCTCGCCCCGAATTCGTCGTGGGCGGCCAGGCCGGTGAAAACCGTCTGGGACCGCTCGAGGTCGCGGAACATCGGGTAACTGAACACCACCTCGCAATCGCCGGCCTGCCCGCACGAGGTCGATCCGGGTTTCGGTCCCGGCGCCGCCAGGTTGACGAGGCGATCGGCGTCCGGCACCGGGAGCGGGCGCAGCATGATCTGGTCGAACATCGAGAAGATCGCGGCGTTGGCGCCGATGCCCAGCGCGAGCGAGAGGACGGCGATCGTCGTGACGAACGGCGTGCGGAAGAGCGTGCGGAACGCGAACGCGATCTGTCGCATCAGAAGTCCCGGGAGGAGAGGATCGGAGTCCCAACGTCGGAACGCGGCCCCGGGTTTCTCGTCCCGATCTCCGTACCCCATCGGCTGGCCGTGACATGACTATGGAAGCGGCGCCCGAGAATCCCCCGAAATTGGTGCCGCCGAGTAGATTGGCGGTCCATGACCTTCCCTCCTCGCGGTCTCCCGAGCCTCGTGTTGCCGTTCCTCACCGTCCAGCTCGCGGTCGCACAGGCGCTGCCCCGCACCACCGCTGAGCGCACCGCCTACCAGGCGACGTCGACGGATGCCGACGTCGGCGCCTTCCTCGACAGCCTGGCGCTCGCCGGCGCGCCGATCGCGATCAGCGAGATGGGCACGTCGACCCTCGGCCATCCGATCTACCTCGTGATCGCGTCGGATCCCGCCATTACGACGCCGGGCCAAGCGGCCGCCGCCGGCAAGCTGGTCGTTTACATCCAGGCGAACATCCATGCGGGTGAAGTCGAGGGGAAGGAAGCGGTGCAGGCGCTGCTGCGGGAAATCGCGGGGCCGCGCCGAGCGCTGCTGCAGCGGCTCGTCGTGCTCGTCGCGCCCAACTACAACCCCGACGGCAACGACGCCTTCGGGCCGCAGGCCGTGAATCGCTCCGAGCAGAATGGGCCCGAGCAGGTGGGACAGCGCGCCGACGGCATGAACCTCGATCTCAATCGCGACTACTTCAAAGCCGAGGCGCCCGAAACACGCGGCTCGCTGGCGCGCGTGATCACGACCTGGGATCCGGCGCTGATGATGGATTTGCACACCACCGATGGAACGCGACACGGCTACCTGCTGACGTATGCGCCGCCGCTCGATCCGATCGGCCCGGCGGGACCCACCGCCTACGTCCGCGATCAGATGCTCCCGGCGCTGCGCAAGACGCTGCAGGATCGCTATCACGAGCCGATCTTCGATTACGGCAACGTCGACGATCCTCTCGCTCCCAAGAGCTGGGATACCTACGCCCCGGTTGGCTGGTACGGCATCAACTACATGGGACTGCGCGGGCGCATGGCGATTCTCTCCGAAGCCTACTCCCACGCCGACTTCAAGACGCGCGTTCAGGTCACTCACGACTTCGTCGCCGAGGTGCTCGACTACGCCGCCCAGCACGGCGAGGACATCCGGCGCATCGAGCGGGACGCCGATCGCCAGACCACGCTCGAAGGGGCGGGACAGGTTCCCCGGCCGACGCTCGCGATCGCCTACAAGCTTGCGGGTCGCGGCGTCGAGCCGGTGTCGCTCGAGGTGGTGAAGCCGAGAGGCGACACGAGCAAGAACGCCCCTCCGCTGCCGACGGGGACACTGCGCACGGTGCAGCTGCCGGTGAACGACCGCTTCGTCGATTCCGTCACGCGACCGCTCCCGGCGGGGTACATCCTTCCGGCGGCGTCGCAGGACGTCGTCCAGCTGCTGCTGCGTCACGGCATCGCGGTGCAACGCCTCGAAGCCGCGTCGTTCGACACGGTAGAGACCTTCGAGGCGAGCGATCTCACCTGGGCCGCGCGCGAATTTCAGGGCCACCACCTCCTCACCGTGACCGCCACGACGGCGCGGTCGCCGCGCACCGCTCCTGCGGGGGCATACTTCGTCTCCACGGCCCAGCCGCTGGGTCGCCTCGTGTTCGCCCTGCTCGAGCCGGAGGGGTACGGCCTGGCTCGGTGGGGGATGTTCGACCGATTACTCGGGTCGGCAACCGGCGCCTATTCGGGGCTGGTGTACGGCTCGGTACCGGCGCGGGAGTTGGCCGTCTGGCGAGCGCTGCGCGTCCCTCGCGTAGGATTGCGCCTGATTTACTAGGAGATTTGCTGTACGCGAAATACTGACAAAGGAGGAATCGGCCGGCCGTTGCTTGCTCCGCCATAGTGCAACCCCAATATTGGCTGCGCGATGGCCGACTCCCCTACAGGGCGGACTGCACCCCGCCGTCTGCTCGCCGGGATTTCTATCGAGTACAAGCTGCCCCTGTTCATCTCGGCGCTTATCGTCGCCGTGATCGTGGCGTCGTCGTCCGCGGCCTACTACAAAGTGCGCGAAAACGCCTTCACCGCCGCCCGAGAACGGCTCGATAGCGTCACCGACCAGCTGGCGTCGATGCTGCGAACATCAGCGGGCCAGGTCGGAGCCGCCGTCGCTAAAGCCGCCGCAAACGACACCCTGCGTCGCTTTCTCGAAGCCTCCACTCCGAAAAACCGCCTCGACGCCCTCACGGCCATGCGACACATGGGGCCGGTCGTGGAGCAGGTGATCGACGTGGAGCTGTGGAGCCCTCAACGAGAGCGACTCCTCGAGACCGGAACCCAGACGGCGTCGATCGTTTCGAGCGGCCAGGTAGAAGGGGTGCAATGGGCGGGCCAGGTCGACACCGGGATGGTCGGGAGACTGCAGCTGAGCGGGGACTCGCTCATCTACCCGGTGTCGGCGCTGATCCAGGGACACGATGGTCCCCTGGGGTACGTCGTCCAGTGGCGCCGAGCGACGTCCAGCCCGAAATCGAGGAAAGCGACTCTGCAGCTGATCGGATCGAGCGGCTCGCTCTACGTCGGCAACGACCGCGGTGATTTCTGGACCGATCTGCTGAGCCAGGCGGCCAAGCCCCCCGTCGACGTGCGCAACACCAGCGGCATCATCACCTACCAGCGCCCCCAGAGCGGCACCGTGATGGCGGCCGCGCGCACGCTCGCGCCGCTGCCCTGGGTCGTGCTGGTCGAGTTTCCGGAGCGTGTCGTGGCCGCTCCCGCAACTATCCTCCTTCGTAATCTCGTCCTCGTCGGATTTGCGCTGCTGGTCCTCGGACTCATCACGGCATGGTTCATGGGGCGCCGCATCGCGGCGCCGTTGCGCGACCTGACCGCCGCCTCGGCCGCGATCGCAGCCGGAGACTTCTCACGCGAAGTGGCGGTTCACCGCGACGACGAAGTCGGCCAGCTCGCCGCGACGTTCACGACGATGGCGCGCCGGGTACACGAAGCGCACACCCGCCTCGAGGACCAGGTGCGCGAGCGGACCGCCGAGCTCGAAGAGCGCAACGACGAGCTCGAGGCGTTCGGGTATTCGATCTCGCACGATCTGCGCGCGCCGCTGCGCGCGATGCAGGGTTTCAGCCAGGCGTTGCTCGAGGATTGCGGTGACCGACTCGACGCCATGGGCCGGGAATACGCCGAGCGCATCGTCGCCGGAGCGAAGCGTATGGACGAGCTGATCCGCGATCTGCTCTCCTACAGCCGCGTCAGCCGTGCCGAGCTGAAGCTGGTGAAGGTTCCCTTGACGCCGGTGGCGAACAGCGCGCTCGCCGAGCTAGGCGGCGCGCTGCGCGCCCGCAACGCCAGCGTCCACGTCGACGAGGCCTTGCCCGCGGTGATAGGCCATCCGGCGACGCTGTCGCAGGTGCTCACCAATCTGCTCGGCAACGGGTTGAAGTTCGTGCCACCGGAGCGCACTCCGGAGCTGCGCGTCCACGCCGAGCGACACAACGGTCTGGTGCGCGTGTGGGTAGAAGACAACGGCATCGGCATCGCTCCCGAGCATCAGGCGCGGATCTTTCGCGTGTTCGAGCGGTTGCATTCCAATGATGACTACCCGGGGACGGGCATCGGACTCGCGATCGTGCGCAAGGCGGTGGAGCGCATGGGAGGCCAGGTGGGGGTCGAATCGAATCCCGGTCACGGCAGCCGGTTCTGGGTCGAGCTCCAGCCGGCTGCGGGCGAGCACTGACGTGAGCTCCGGCCAGGTGATCCTGGTGGTCGAGGACGACCCGAACGACGTCCTCCTGATCCAGCGGGCGTTCGGGAAGGCGCGCATTCTGAACCCGGTCCGCACGGTGTCGAACGGCGATGAGGCGGTGGCGTACCTGTCGGGCGAGAGCCCGTTCGCCGACCGTGAGGCGTACCCGTTCCCCGTGCTGGTGTTGCTGGATCTCAAGCTGCCGCGTCGCTCGGGGCTCGAAGTGCTGGGATGGATCCGCTCGCAGCCCGGACTGAAGCGGCTGCCGATCGTCGTGCTCACGTCCTCCAAGGAATCGATCGACATCAATCGCGCCTACGACCTCGGCGCGAATTCGTATCTCGTGAAGCCGGTGGGATTCGACAGTCTGCTGGAGCTCGTGAAATCCCTGGAAGTCTATTGGATGATGCTCAACCAGAACCCCGATATCAATCTGGGGTGGCCCGCCGGCGGCGCGCATGCCGACGCCGGGCGGGGGGGCGAAGGCTAATGGGAACCCCGTTGCGCGTGTTGCTGGTCGAAGATTCTGCCGACGACGCCCGGTTGCTCGTGCGCCAGCTCGGCACCGCCGGCTACGACGTCACCCACCGACGCGTGGATACCCCGGATGCGATGCAGGAAGCGCTCGAGGGCAACATCTGGGACATCGTCATCAGCGATTACAGCATGCCGCAATTCAGCGGGACCGCCGCGCTCAACCTGGTCAAGGACCGCGGGCTCGACGTTCCCTTCATTTTCGTCTCGGGGACAATCGGCGAAGACGTCGCCGTCGCGGCAATGAAGGCGGGAGCGT
>DATFTG010000094.1:0-38413 GCA_035262265.1 Gemmatimonadales bacterium | reverse complement strand
TGGCGGCGGGCGTCGGGGTGAGTCGTACGGTGATGCGCGTGGCCACGCCGAAGTTGCCTTCCGACCCGACGAACAGGCCGACGAGATCCGGTCCCCACGGCTCGCCGGCGGGGGAGCCAAGCGCGATGACGCGGCCGTCGGAGAGCACGACCTCGAGGGCGAGGATGTGCGCCGTGGTGGCGCCGTATTTCAGGCAATGGGGCCCGCCGGCGTTCTCGGCGACGTTGCCCCCGATCGTGCACGCCGTCTGACTCGAGGGGTCGGGAGCGTAGTGCAGCCCGTAGCGCGCGGCGGCGGCGGAGAGGCGGACGTTCACGACACCGGGCTCCACGGTGGCGCGGCGATTCCTGGGATCGATCTCGAGGATGCGATTGAGGCGGGTGAGCACGACGAGCGCGGTATCGGGATCGGCGAGGGCCCCGCCCGAGAGACCCGTTCCGGCGCCGCGGGGGACGAAGGGGACGCCGTGCGCCGCGAACACGCGGACGACGGCAATCAGCTCCTCGCGCGTGCCGGGGAAGACGACGAGGCCGGGAAGGCGGCGATGGGTCGGGAGGCCGTCGGAGGCAAACGTGAGGCGGTCGCTCGTCGACAAACGCACGTAACGGGGGCCGACGATCCGTTCGAGTTCGGCGACCACGGCACGATCAGGCATCGATATAAAGGTAAAGGGGCCGGGATGGTTGTCCCGGCCCCTGCTGAATCGCGGATCGATTGTCCCTTAGGCCGCGCGCCAGAACCCCTTCAGTGCCCGTCCATCTGGTGATTCCCGGAGTTTTTCAAACGCCCGCTCCCGGATCTGCCGGATGCGCTCGCGCGTGACGCCCATCAGCGCGCCGATCTTCTCGAGCGTCATCGCTTCGCTGCCTTCTTCGAGTCCGTAGTAGAGATAGAGGATCTTGCGTTCGCGGGGGGTGAGGTACTTCTGGAAGATGCGGTCGATGAATTCCCGCATCAATTTGCCGTCGGTGCGGTCCTCGATCTCGCCGCCCTCGATTCCGGCGAACCGCTCGCCCAGTGTGGCCGCGTCCTTGTCGGTGCGGTCGACGGGGGCGTCGAGCGACAGCTCGGCCGCGGTCATGCGGCGCGCCGTGCGAACGTTCTCGACCGAATCCTCGAGCGCCAGCGCGATCTCGTCGTCGGTGGGCTCGCGACCCAGCTCCTGGGAGAGATAGGTCTCGGTGCGGCTCATGCGGATCAGCTGGGAATTCTGGTTCAACGGGATGCGGACGCTGCGGGTCTGCTCGGCGAGTGCTTTGAGGACCGCCTGGCGCACCCACCACACGGCGTAGGAGATGAACTTGACCCCTTGATCGGGATCGAACTTCTTGACCGCCTTGAGCAGTCCTTCGTTGCCGATCGCCACCAGCTCCGAGAGATCGAGCCCGTGTCCCTGGTACTTCTTCACGTAGGAGATCACGAACCGGAGGTTGGCGGTGACCAGACGCTCCGCCGCCTTCTCGTCGCCACGCTGGACGCGTCGCGCGAGGCGGCGCTCTTCAGCGGGGTCCTTGATCAGCGGCAGCTTCTGGATGTCCTGGAGGTACTGGTCGAATGCACCGGATGGCGTGGCTTTGAAAAAAGACTTGGTCTTGCCTGTCGACGACGCACGGGCCATGCGCTGGACTCCCAAGCAAGGCGGTCGCGTTGAGAAAGGGGACGGGGAAGCGCGCTCAATATAGGAACCACTATTCCCACGTGCAAATGTACTTAGTTTTCCACATCACAAATCGTTAGGCAGAAGAAGACTGCGCCGTTTGTCCACTATCCACAATGGCTGTGGAAAGAGCGTTGAGTGTAAATCCTGTTCGTAACTTGTTGAAAAGCGACCGAAATCAACCTAAATCGTTTCCCCTCAAGTCATTGTCCCAAGCACTCTCTCACAATGTCCTCAGAAACGGGCGTCGTCCAGCCCCGCGTCGCGTCCCCGCACATCTCACCAATGCGGCGCGGCAGCGCGAAATGGAGATCGTCGCCGCGTCGTTTCTTGTCGTGGCGCATCGCGGCGAGGAGATCGTCGCTGCGCGCTTCACCCGGAAGCGTGGTCGGCAGGTTGAATCGCTGCAGCAGCCGCACGATGGCGGCTCTGGTATTGCGTTCGGCGACTCCAACCCGTTCCGCCAGCGCCGATTCGAGCGCCATGCCGATGGCGATCGCTTCCCCGTGCAGGATCGCGAAGCCGTTCGTCGCTTCGACCGCGTGCCCGATCGTATGTCCGAAGTTGAGCACGGCGCGCCGACCCCCATCCCGCTCGTCCGCCGCAACGACTGCCGCCTTGATCTCGACCGAACGAGTGACCAGGCGCTCGAGGGCCGCGGGATCGCGCTGCGTGCCCATGACCGCGTCGCGATCGCGATCGAGCTCGGTGCAGTAGCCGGCGTCGGCAATCACGCCGTGCTTGATCGCCTCCGCCGTTCCCGCGATGAGCTGCGGAGCGGGGAGCGTCGCCAGCGTGTCGAGGTCGGCGATCACCACGCGCGGCTGATGGAACGCGCCCAGCAGGTTCTTGCCGTGCGTCGTGTCCACCCCCGTCTTGCCGCCGATCGACGAGTCGATCATCGCCAGCAGCGTCGTCGGGAGCTGGACGAACGGGAGACCGCGGTAGTAGGTCGCGGCGACGAACCCCGCCACATCGCCCACGACACCGCCTCCCAGCGCCAGGACCGCCGCATCGCGACCGAGCTCGGCCTCGAGCATCCGGTCCGACAGCGCGGCCCACGAGTCGCGCGTCTTGTTCCATTCCCCCGCCGGAAAGGTGTACAGCTCGGCTTCGAGGTTCCCTTCCCGCAGGCTCTGCAGCACGCGGGGACCGTACAGTTCGGCGACGTGGGAATCGCTGATTACCGCGTAGCGATGCGCCGGGCAATGGCGCACCACGAGGCGGGCGAGGTCCGAAAACAGCCCGCGGTCGATGAGGATGTCGTAGGAGGCGTCCCGCTCCGAAATCAGCGGGACGCGCACCGTCACCACGGAATGTCGCCCTGGCCGGCACGCCGGTTGGCGGCCCGGGCCAGCACGAACAGGAGATCCGAGAGGCGGTTCAGGTAGCGCCCGATCACCGGCGACACCGCCGTCCCCCCCACGCGCCCCAGGCCCACGACGCTGCGCTCGGCACGCCGGCACACCGTCCGCGCCATGTGCAGGGCTGCCCCTTTCGACGCCCCGCCGGGGAGGATGAAGGTCTTGAGCGGCGGGAGCGTGGCTTCGTGGCGGTCGATCGCGGCTTCGAGCTGCGCCACGGCCGGGTCGGCGATGCCGGGGCCGCCCAGTGCTTTGATCAGCCGGGCCGGGTCGGGGGTCGCGAGCACCGCCCCGATCGCGAACAGGTCCCGCTGGATGGCCTGGAGCAGCGCGTCCTCGAAGTCCCGTGGCTCGAACGCGCGCGCCAGCCCGATGCTGGCGTTCAGCTCGTCCACGTCGCCGTAGGCCGCGACGCGCGGATGATCCTTGGGGACGCGCTCTCCGCCGAAAAGGCCGGTTTCGCCCGCGTCGCCCTTCTTGGTGTAGATCTTCATGGGGCGTTCCCCATAAGTATCGTTGCCGTCTTCCCCTTATCAATCCCGCGGCGAACCCTACCCCAGCTCGGCCGGCAGCGAATCGGGGAAGAACGCCCGGCCCGCTCGCATCAGCTCGCTGAACGCGGTGGTGTCGTCGGCGAGCGCCGCACGTTCGATCTCGGCGAGGCAGGAGCGCACCAGCGCGAACAGCTCACCCGAGTGGCGGTTGAGACGTTGAATCTCGTAGTAGAGCCCGGGGCTCTCGCGCGCCACTTCCGCTGCGGTGCGCGCTTCCTTCAGGTACGTGGTGCTCGCCACCTGCGAGAGGTCGCCATACGAGCGGCCGCTCCGTGCGAGCGTCGTAAAGAAGAGAATCGCCACGAGGTGGCTCAGCCCCAGTACGTACTGCATCAGCTCGTCGTGCAGGGCTACCGGAATGCGCGTGATCGTGAGGGCGGTGTCGGCGAACAACGCGGCGGCGTCGTCGGCGGCGGCCGTGTTGCCGCAGTCGCACACCGCCATGACGCGCCCGGAGAGCGTGCGAGCTCCCGGTCCGAACAGTGGATGGATGCTCGCGACGGGCTGCCCGCGCCGTCCCGCTGCCTCGAGCAGATCGAGGACGTGACTCTTCAGGCTGAAGGCGTCGGCGACGAGCGCGCGGGCCCCAAGCGCCAGGATTTCCCCCAACACATCGCGCCCCACGGCGAGCGGGGTTGTTACGATGACCGCATCCGCTCCCCGGACGGCGGCGGCGAGATCGGTCGCGGCAGGGAATCCGGGCACGGCGCCGGCGGGGTCGAGGATCGTCACGCCGTGGCCCTGGCTGGCGAAGAAGTCGGCGAGCCAGCGCCCGATCTTCCCCGCGCCCCCGACGATCAGGATCCGCCTGCCGGGCGAGCCGCCCGCCGCAATGTCCGATTCCTGGGTACGCACCGCCTCGCCGATGAGCAGCTCGCTGAAACGCTCGGCGAGGAGGTCGTCGAGCCCCGCCTGGGCGGCGAGCGCGTGGAAGCGGGCCAGCACTTCCGACTCGGTGGCGTAGTTGCGGACCGGCAGACCCGCGGCCCGTTTCGCCTCGCCGACCTCGCGCGCGAGGGCGAGGCGGGTGGCCACGAGACGGACGAGCGATTCGTCGACCGCGGCGATGCGCGAGCGCAGCTCGTCGAGGCGCTCCGTCACTTGGTCTTGCCGATCTCCACCACGATCGAATCGATCTGCGACAACATCGGCCGCCCACCGATGGCGTGCGCGTTGGCCTCGATGCTGAAAATCAGTGGATGGCCGTTGGGGCGCTCGATGTACCCCGACAGCGTGTTCACGCGGTCGATGCTCCCCGTCTTGGCTAGCACCCGTCCTTCGAGCGGCGTCCCGATGAAGCGGCGCAGCAGCGACCCCGGCTTTCCCGAGCGAGGCAACGCCGCGAGGAACGGCGCGCGCCTGGGGTGCGCGTACATGTACGCGAGCAGCTGCACGAACGCGTGGGGCGACACCAGATTCCCGGCGGAGAGGCCCGAGCCATCCTCGAGCGAAAACGCGGTCGAGTCGATGTGGATCGAGTCGACGAGGAAGTGCCGCTCTGCCTCGAGTCCGGCATCCCATGACCCCGCGCCCCCAAGCTCCCGTCCGACGATTTTCAGCAGCATCTCTGCGAACCAGTTCTGGCTGGTGTTGAGGATGGGAAACAGGATTTCGGGGAGGGGCCGGCCGCGGTACTCCACCAACGGCGCCCCGCAGCACCGCGCGGCACGATCGTCGAGCGAGTCGGTCGTACTCGCGGTCCCGCCGAGCACCGCAACGCCGCGCGCCTGGAGCGAGTGGGTGAGCGCGCGGGCCGCGTACAGGTTCGGGTCGGGGAGGGCGAAGCTCTCGATCCAGGGGGAGCGGCCCTGCGCCGCCGTGCCCTCGGCCCAGATGTCCATCGTCCCCGGCTTGCGGAAGAAGTTGTCGCCGATCGTCGAGCCCGAGTCCCCGGGACCGGTGCGTGCCCGGTTCTCGAAGGTGAACAGCCCGAGCTCGGGGCTCCAGGTGATCGTCGGCGGCCGCCCGAGCGAGTCGGACGGTGTGATGCGGAAGTCGACGCTGTTGTCGTGGAAGCCGAGCCCGGAAACGGGAGCCGCGTACCACCAGTTGAGGTCGAATTCGTTCCACGACGGGTGCACGATCTGCGGCTCGAAGTAGCTGCCGTCCCCGATGAGACGGCCGTTGACGCGGTGCACGCCGCGCGCCACCAGCGAGTCGGCGATCGCGTCGATCGCGGTGTAGGTGGAATCGCAGGCACCCGGCGCCAGGGTATCGATCCCGAAGCAGCGCTCCGAAAACGTGGGGTCGCCCCGGCCGTACAGAACCAGGTCGCCGTCCACCACGCCGTCCTTCATCGTTCCGTTGAGGTACACGCTGGTGCGAACGCGGTAGTCGGACGGGAGCAGCGCCGCGGCGGTGGCCGAGACGACGAGCTTCGTATTGCTCGCCGGCACGAAAAGGCGGTCGGCGTTGCGCTGGTAGAGCACCGCTCCGCGGTCATCCTGGACGTAGACCCCCCACGTCACGCGATCGAAGGGGCGCTGGTCGAGCAACCCGTCGAGCCGCCGCTGCAGCGAGCCGTGGCGCCGGGTGTTCGTCTGGGCATCGAGCGCGCGCGTCGCGGCGAGGGCGCCGCTAATCGTAAGCGATGCGAGGATCAGCTTTCGCATACAGCAGGTCCGCGAAGAGGTTGACGAGGACGAACAACACCGACATGAACAGTATGGCGCCCTGGACCGCCGGGAGGTCGCGCTTCTCGATCGCCGTGAGGACGTAGCGCCCCAGCCCCGGCCAGGCGAAGATCGATTCGGTCAACAGGCTCCCGGTGAGATAGCTGCCGGTATCGAGCGCCAGCACCGTGATCACCGGGATCAGCGCGTTGCGCAGGGCGTGGCGCAGCACGACGACGCGCTCCGGCGCCCCCTTCGCCCGCGCCGTGCGGGTGAAGTCGCTGCCGAGAGCCTCACGCATCGCGCCGCGCGTCATGCGGGCCAGTACCGCTACCGACCGCATCCCGAGCGTCGCCGCGGGGAGGATCAGGTACGCGAGCCCGCCCGACCCCGACGGCGGCAGCCAGCGCAGCGTGACCGCGAACAGCAGCACCAGCAGCAGGCCGACCCAGTAGACCGGGAACGACACTCCAAGATAGGCCGTCAGCCGGGCGAGGCGATCGGCCCACCCGCCGGGGCGCACCGCCGCCACGACGCCGAGCGAGATGCCGACGGTGGCGGCGAAACTCATCGCCGCGAGGGCGAGCTGTGCGGTCTTGGGGAACCGCTCCGCCAGGTCCTGGGCGATCGGGCGGCCGGTGATGTAGGAACGGCCGAGGTCGCCGTGCAGCACGCCCACGACGTAGCGCCCGAAGCGCAGGGGCAGGGGATCGTCGAGATGCAGCTCCGCCCGCAGCCGCGCGATGGTGGCCGAGTCGGCCCGCTCGCCCACCATCGCCTGGACGGGATCACCCGGAGCCACATTCAGCAGGAGAAACGCCGCCACCAGCACACCGCCGAGCGTCGGCAGGAGGAGCAGCATGCGGCGCCCCAGCGCTCGCGTCACGGCGCGGGCGTGCGCCGCACGTCGGTCCAGCGCTGTCCGTTGAAGATGACGGGCAGCTCCCACCCGGTGATGCGCGGCGATTGTGCCCACAGATCGACCGGGAACCACAGGTACAGCCACGGCGCAGCGCGGTAGACTCGGGTATCGACGGCCTGGTACAGGCGCTCGCGCGCGGCGTCGTCCTGGGTGCGCCGCGCCTCGAGCAGCAGCGCGTCGGTCGCTGGATCCGAGTAGAACGCGTAGTTGCCGCCGGCGCCGAAGCTGGTGCTCGAGAACAAAGGAAAGAGGAAGTCGTCGCCGTCGGGGTAATCGGCCCACCAGTCGAGGATGGCCATGTCGGCGTTGCCCGCGCGGGCGGTGGCGCGCTGGCTCGAGGCGTCGCGCGCCACGATCTCGATCCGGAGTCCGACCTGTGCCAGGTCCGCCTGCACCGCCTGCGCCACACGGCCCAGCGTCTCGTTGTCCGCGGCGCGCCACAGCTCGAGCGACGTGCCGGCGGCGACCCCGGCCGCGGCGAGGAGCTGTTGCGCCCGCGTCGGGTCGTAGGTGTACGCCTCGCGGGTCGTGTCGCCGCCGGCGAGGCTGGGCGGGATGGCGCCCCGGGCGCGGATGCCCCGGCCGCTGTAGACCGTCGCCAGGATCTGGGGAACGTTGACGGCGTAATTGATCGCCTGACGGACACGCACGTCGCGCAACGGGCCGCGGCGGGTGTTGAGGGCGATGTAGACGTCGCGCAGCGCCGGCTTCTCCTGCAGCCACGCCGCGTGCCGCGCGCGCCACTCGGCCGTCTCGCCGAAGGGGACCTCGACGACGTCGAGTCGAGCGGCCTCGAGCTCGGCGGCGCGCACCAGCTGATCGGGGATGATGCGGACGACGAGCGACTCCGCCTGGGGCGGTGTGTCCCAGTACGCCGGGTTTCTCGCGAAGCGCAGCGCGTCGTCGTGGGCCCAGCTCACCAACCTCCAGGGCCCCGTCCCGATCGTCTGGACGTCTCGCGCGCCCGACTGCGGCGCGACGATCGAGGCGACCGGCATCGCGAGAAACTTCGGAAACACCGCGAGCGGCTGCTCGAGCGTCAGGGCCACCGCGGTGTCGCCAACGACCTCGATGCCGGACACCTGTTGTGCCGTCCCGGCGGCGTATTCTTTTGCGCCGCGGATCGGCAGCAGCGGCCAGGCCCGTCCGCCGGTGGATTTCGGGTCGAGTACGCGCAGGAAGCTCGTGCGCACGTCGGTCGCGGTGACGGGGGTGCTGTCGGCGAAGCGGACGCCGGGACGCAGGTGGAAGACGTAGCGCAGGCCGCGCGCGTCGCTGGTCCAGCGATCGGCCAGCGCCGGTTGCAACCGTCCGTTGACGTCGAAACGCGTGAGCCCGTCATATGCCAGCGTCACCATCTCGCCGGTCGGGACGTCGGTGGAGAAGGCGGGGTCGAGCGAGCGCGGGTCGTAGCTCTCGTAGTAGACGAGTGGCGCGTGCGCCGACGGCCGGGACTCTCCGGCGCAGGCGGCGAGCGCGGGCAAGACGATGAAGAAATGGCGGAACCGGGGCATCAAGTCTGGTGTCGAAAAGGTTGACAGTCAGGGTGGTGGCCGGCCAACATACGGAGCCCAAAACACAGCGTCAATTGCGTTTCGCCCATACAATCGCCCTCGGCGCTCTATGCGCGCTGGCGGCCCGCCCGCTCCCAGCGCAACAGGAACCTGAGCGTGTGGTCCGCGGGCTGACGTTCGTGGGCAACAAGGCAATCGACGACTATACCCTGAAGACGGTGATCGCGACGTCCAGTTCCAGTTATTTCGCCACGGCGTTCTGGCTGCGCTGGCTGGGGCTCGGAGCGAAGCGCTATTTCGACGAAGTGGAGTTTCAGCGGGACGTGGTACGCCTCATCCTTTTTTACCGGCAAAGCGGGTACATGCAGGCGGTGATCGATACCACCGTCCGCCGCACTCCCCACGACGTGTACATCACCTTTCGCGTCTACGAAGGCGAGCCGGTGCGCGTGCGTCGGCTCGAGATCACGGGCGTCGCCGGGATCATCGATTCCGCGAAGCTGCGTCGCGCGCTTCCCCTCAAGGTCGGCGATCCGTTCAACCGCCTGCTGTTTCAGGCGTCCGCCGACACGATCGGCGCCTGGTTGCGCAACCGCAGCTATCCCTACGCGCAGGTGCTGCGCAACTTCGACTCGGACCTGAGTGCGGACACGGCGGCGGTGCTGTTCGATGCGGTACCGGGACGGCGCATGTGGGTGGGGCGGGTCGACGTGCTAGGGCTGCAGCGCGTCGATACCGGCACGGTGCTGCATACGCTCTCGGTCAAGCCGGGCGATCAGTATCATGAGGACCAGCTCTATCGCAGCCAGCGGGATCTCTACAGCAGCGGCGTATTCCGCTCGGCCACCGTCACCCTCGTCGACAGCCAGCCCCCCGAGCCCGGGGATTCGCTGGCGGACGTTCAGGTGAACGTCGCCGAGGGACCGCGCCACCGCATCCGCTTCGGCGGCGGCTACGGGACCCTCGATTGTTTCCGGGGGCAGGCGGGGTGGTCGTCATTCGGGTTTCTGGGAGATGCCCGCGTGCTCGATCTGGGGCTGCAGGTATCGAAGATCGGCGTCGGTAAGCCACTCGACGGGGGGTTCGCGCACAACGTCTGTCGCGCGCTGTTGAACAATGATATCCAGCCGCCCCAAAACGACCGTTTTTCGGATACCCTGAACTACAACATCTCGCTGACGCTGTTTCAGCCGGCATTCCTGTCGCCCCGGCATACCGCCAGCATCGGGGTATTCGCGGAGCGCCACTCCGAGGTGAAGACGTTCGCCCGCACGCAGGTCGGCACCACGTTCAGCATGACGTTCAACGCCAGGCGGAAGGTCCCGGTCGGCGTCACGTACACGTACACCGTCGGCCGTACCGATGCCGATCCGGCCGTCTTCTGCAGCGTGCTCAATGCCTGCGACGACAGCACGCAGCGGTTCTTCAACACCCGTCGACCCTTCGCGTCGGTGGGGGTGACGGCGGCGCTGCGCACGGAGAACAATCCCCTCGATCCGATTTCCGGCGGCCACGTGGGGGCGACGCTGCTCAATTCCTCGCGCTTCCTGGGCTCTTCTTCCTTGTATGAGTTCAACCGCGGCGAGATCGAGGTGGCGCGCTTTCTTCAGCTCGGCCGCCGCGGTACGTTCGGATGGCGGCTCCACGTGGGGGCGGTGTTCCCCGGACTCGTCACCGTGAAAGGCGTCGACAGCACCCAGCAGTTCGTCCCCCCCGACCAGCGGTTCTACGCGGGCGGTCCCAACTCGGTACGCGGCTTCAGCGCCAACGAGCTCGGCCCCAAGGTCTACGTCACCGATTCGATCACGGTCACGGGAACGGACACCACGTTCTACCGCGTCCAGACGTCCCCCACCGGGGGGAACGCGCTGTGGGTCGGCAATCTCGAGCTGCGCGTGCCGTCGCCGATTCTGCCGGAGCGCGTACAGCTCGCGGCGTTCGTCGATGCCGGTCAGGTCTACATCCGCCAGCGCGATATCCTCTCGCTGAAAGCGATGCGCGTGACTCCGGGCGTGGGGTTCCGCATTGTCACGCCGCTCGGGCCGGTCCGCATGGACGTCGCGTACAACGACTACGCGCCCGAATCCGGCGTGCTCTGGTACTCCCACGACCAGAACCTCACGCGGCTGCGCAACAGCTTCCAGCAACCGCGGCCCTCGACATTCCTGCGCCGCCTGCTGGTGCAGTTCGCGATCGGCCAGGCGTTCTGATGCGGCGCTCCCTCGGCGTGGTGCTGTGGACCCTGGTGGGGATCCTGGCCTGCTTCCTGGGCGGCCTCTCGGCGCTCGTGGGCACCGGCGCCGGGCGCAAGCTGCTGGGGCGGGTCGCCGTGACGGCGCTGCAGGGCGCGGTTTCAGGAACGGTAGAGGTCGGCTCGGTGTCGGGCACGGTGCTCACCGGCCTGTCGCTCAGAGACGTGCGGTTGTACGACGCGGACACGACGCTCGTGGCCTGGTTGCCGCGCGTCGAGGTCGATTACAACCTGCTCGACTTCACCGCCGGCCGCGTGGTCATGCAACGCGTGTTGCTGGTGCGGCCCTACTTCAACATCGTGCAGCACAAAGGTGGCCGTCTCAATATCGAGGAGCTGCTGCGCCTCGGCGGGCCGCCATCGGCGCATCCCGGGCCGAAGCAGCTGGTGGTCCTGCGCAACGTCACCATCACCGACGGCGATCTCGTGCTGCGGCTGCAGTCGCGTCCGGCGCCGGACGACTCGCTGCACGAGATCGACGCGTTCGGCACCGACGGTCGCCGGCGCGTGCGCCGCTTTACGCATCTCAACACCTTCCTCAATGCATTCCGCATCCAGGCGCCGGGACAGCGGGGGATGCGTCTCGATCTCGCCGGCCTCGCGGTGGAGATCGACGATCCTCCCGTGACCCTGACCGACATGCGGGGCACCGTCGGCATCGACGGCGATTCGCTCGAGGCCGATCTCCCGGCCGTGCGGCTGCCCGACTCACGCGTCGCCGTACAGGGCAAAGTCTCCTGGCCCCACGACACGCTGCGCTACGATCTCGACATCAAGGCCGCCGAGGCGTCGCTCGCTGACGTGCGGTTCCTCGACTCCAAGTTCCCCGATGGCGCGCTGCTGCACGGCGAGGTTGCGGTGCGCTCGCATGGCGCGCGCGTCATCGAGATCAAGCTCGATCCGCTCGACCTCGATTACCGCGGCGGCACGGCGAAGGGGAAACTGACGGCGATCATGGCCGCGGACTCGGGGCTCGTGGCGCTGCGCAACACCGACGTCGAGTCCCGGGATCTGGATCTCTCACTGTTCCACGCTTTCATAGATTCGCTGCCGTTTCACGGCCATTTGAGCGGGCATACGACCGCCGAGGGACCGACGAAAGAGCTGGTGCTGGGGACGGACTGGGCGTTCCGCGATTCCCTCGCCCCGGGACAGCCGGTCTCGCATTTAAAAGGGCAGGGACGCGTCGATCTCAACGCTCCGGCCGGAATTTCGTTCCTGCCCTTCACCATAGAGGCGGCCACGCTCGACTTTGGGACGGTGGGCCACTTCGTGCCGTCGCCGCTGCTCGGCACCCTCGAAGCCCAGGGGACCATCGCCGGCCCCATCAAGAACTTCACGTTCGAGGGCACGTTGCGGCATCGGGATGGGCAGCGCCCAGCCAGTGTCGCGCGGGGCCGGTTCGCCGCCAACGCCCTCGGGGATGTAGTGGCGCTCAACATCGACGCCCAGGTCGACACGCTGTCGTTCGACGGCCTGCAGCCCAGCCTCCCCGCGCTGCGCCTCAGCGGCGCCGTGAGCGGCACGGCGCGGCTCGTGGGGCGGCTCGATTCCCTCGACACGCACGTCGACCTGTCCCGGCTGGGCGGGGGCGGCCGCATCCGCGCCAACGGCGGCCTCGTGCTGCTGCCGGACCGTAACGGCACGCGCAACCTCGAAGTCGCGGCGAGCGATCTCTCGCTCGATCGCTGGCTCGCTGGTGCGCCGCCGTCGGCGTTGAACCTCAGCGGCAGCGCGACACTGCTCGTCGACACCTCCGGCGCTGCGGCGAGCGGCGAGGTCGAAGGCCGCCTGCGTCCGTCGCAGATCGCCGGAACCGATCTCGACAGCGGAGCGGTGCGCCTGCGCATCGCCTCCGGCGTGGTCCATGTCGACACGCTGTGGGTACGCCAGCCCGGACTGATCACCGACGGCGCGGGCACGCTGGGGTGGCGGCGACCGAACGCGGGAGAAACGCTGCTGACGCTCGACGCCGACAGCCTGAGCTTCCTCGACCCGCTCGTGGCCTGGATCAGCGGCACCGCGCGCGATACCGCGCGCGCGGTGCTCGACCGCGGTGCGGCGGTGGCGCACCTGCGCGTGGCGGGCGCGCTCGACTCGCTGGCGATCGGCTTCCTCGGTACCGCCGACGGGATCGCCTACGGCGATTGGGACGTGACGAAGGCGTCGTTCCGCGGACAGTACGAGCCGGGACGCCACCCGCTCGTGTGGCTCGACGCACAGGCCGACTCGCTGGAGCACAGCAACACCGCCTTCGGCGCCGCTGCGGGCGACATCAAAGGCCGTCTCGATTCATTGCAATGGTCGGGTCGCACGCGCATCGGCGATCTCAGCGCGATCGTCGCCGGTGGGCGCTATCGGCGGGACTCGATCACCGGACAGGTCGTGGGGATCGACTCGCTCGCGGTGTTGTTGCCGCACGGCGTGTGGTATCTCACGCGCCCCTCGGGGTTGCAGTGGCACGACTCGACGCTGACCGTCGATAGCCTGGTGCTGGAGCAGGTTGACGGGCCCGGTCGCTTCGAGGCCGACGGGCGGCTGCCCACGGCGGGAGGCCAGGGCGAGGCGCACCTCCACGTCGCCGGCTTCCCGTTCGCGGGTGTGTATGCGCTGCTGCAGCGCGATACGCTGGGAGCGGCGGGTAACGTCGCTGCCGACCTGGCGCTGTCGGGATCGCGGCGCGATCCCACGTATCGAGGCCGGTTCGCCATCGTCCCCGACTCGGCGGGAGCGCCGTCGCTCGACGGCACGTTCACCTACGCCGCGCGGCGGCTCGACGGGGCGGCGTCGCTGAAGAGCGATGGGCACGAGGTCGTGGGCTTCTCGGCGCACCTCCCGCTCGACCTCTCGCTCCAGCCGGTGCGGCGGCGCCAGGTGCCCGACACGCTCGCGATCCGCGCCCGCGCCGATGGCGCCGACCTCGCGGCGGTGCAGGCCTTCACTTCGAGCCTGCGCAACGTGCGGGGCCGGCTCACCGCGGATCTCGGCATCCGCGGCACCTGGGACGCGCCGCACCTCGACGGCCGTATGCGGATCGACTCCGGGGGCCTGGACCTGCCATCGCTCAACGTGTCGTGGAACGGGATCGCCGGCCGGCTGCGGTTGGGCGGCGACACGATCTACGTCGACACGCTCGGGGTGCGGAGCGGCGAGCGTGGCCGCGCCGACCTGGCCGGCTTCGTGCGGCTCGAGCGCCTGTCGCGTCCGATTCTCTCGCTCGACATCAATGCCGCCGACTTCACGGCGCTCGAAATCCGCGGCAACGTGAGCGCCACCGCCACCGCGCGTCTCGCGCTGCGGGGGCCGGTGTTCGGGGCGACGCTCACGGGCCAGGGCACCGTCACGAACGGCGTCCTGTACTTCGCCGACCTCGTGGAGAAACGGATCATCGATCTCGATTCGCCCGATCCCGAGCTGGCCGGGCTGATCGACACCTCGCTCGCCGCCATCATCCGGCGCCAGGGTCTCGGCCCCACGTTCCACAACGTCTTCCTCGACAGCCTGGGAATCCGCGATCTGCAGCTCAACATGGGGAGCAGCGTGTGGCTGCGCTCCAACGAGGCCAACATCCAGCTGAGCGGTCGGATGACCGTCAACAAATTGAATCGGAACTACCGGCTCACCGGGACGCTGCTCGCCCCGCGCGGCACCTACCGCATGCAAGTCGGCCCGGTGACGCGCGAGTTCCTCGTGACAAGCGGAACGGTCAACTACTTCGGGACACCCGATCTCGACGCCGGGTTGGACATCGAGGCCGAGCACGTCGTGCATCCGATGCAGGTGGCCGCGCAACAGGTGAACACCGCCACGAGCCGGTGCTCGTCGAACGGCGACGTCGTGGTGGTCGCGCACATCGGGGGAACGCTCGTCGTGCCGCGCCTCACGCTCAGCACCAAAGACTGCACCATGCCGCAGACCGACATCATCTCGTATCTGATGTTCGGGCAGCCGAGCGCCGATATCGCGAGCGGCGGTCAGACGACCGCCGCCCAGGCACGCAAGGCGCTGCTGGTGAGCACGGCAGCGAGCGTCGCCGCGGGCGAAATCGAGCGCAGCGTAGTCTCGGATCTGGGCATCCCGCTGGACTACGTCGAGATTCGCCCCGGCGATCCCGACAACCCGTTCCAGGGGGCGACGTTCGCCGTCGGCAAGCAGATCGGCGCCCGCACGTTCTTCATCGTGCGCGCGCGGGTGTGCCCCAACACGGTGGGGACGGCCGTCGGCGCCAGCCTGCAATTCCGCTTCAGTCCCGAATGGCGTACCGAGGCGAGCGTCGAGACGGTCGGACAGTGCACCCAGTCCGTCAACACCCTGCAGCGGCAGGTGGGCGCCGATCTGTTCTGGGAGCGGCGCTACTGACGTGACCCGCGCCCTGCTGATCACCAATCCGGTGGCGGCGCGCACCGACGTGCGCGCGATCAGCGCCGTGCGTGACGTGCTGCAAGGCGGCGGCTGGACGGTCGAGCTCGCCGTCACGACCGCCGCGGGCGACGCGCGACGCCTCGCCGAGCGCGGCCGCGACGAAGGCTTCGACGCCGTCCTCTCTTACGGCGGGGACGGGACGGCGATGCAGATCGCGGGAGCGATTGCCGGGACGGGTATCCCGCTCGGGCTGCTCCCCGGCGGCACGGGGAACGTGCTGGCGGGGAACCTGCGGCTGCCGCGCCAACCCCTGGCGGCGGCGCATGCGATCCTCAAACACCGGCCGATCGCGATCGATCTGGGGACCGTGCAGCGCGCCGACGGCTTGCATTACTTCGCGGTGTGTTGCGGCGCGGGCTTCGACGCGACGCTGATGCAGCGCACCGACACGGCGAGCAAGCACCGCTGGCGCCGCGCCGCGTACGTGCGGGCGGCGCTGACGTCGTTGCCCGATGTCGCGAGCGCGCCGGTTCGCGTGACGATCGACGGCACAGAGACGGTGCTCGATGCCGCCATGGTGCTCGTCTGCAACTGCGCCGACCTGATGCCGCCGATGTTGCGCGTCCATGCCGACATCCGACCCGACGACGGCGTGCTCGATGTCGCCGTCCTGCGGGCGACGGGCGCGTGGCAGAGCATCACCGCCGTCCTCGAGCTGCTGTTCGGCGGCGGCCCGAGCCAGGTGTGGCGCGGCCGCGGGCGCACGATCGGGGTCACAATGGACGGCGGCTCCATGCCGGCGCAGCTCGACGGCGAGCTGATCGGGACCACCCCGCTCGAAGCCCGGGCCCTCCCCGGCGCCCTGCGCGTGCTGGTCGACCCGCACGATCTGCCGCGCAATCTCACCCGGCCGGCCTCATGACCGAGCGGGTCCTGGTCGTCACCGGCGACGAGACGCTGGTCCGCACCGTGGCGGGGATGGCCCAGGGTGCGGAGCTGGTACGCGAGCGCGATGGCGCCGGCGGGCTTGCTGCCTGCGAAGGGACGCAGCCCGACGTGGTGATCTGGGACGAAGACGTCTCGGGTCCCTTGGCGGTGGTATCGCAGCTCGTGGCATCCGGGGCGGGAGTGGTGGTGGTCGTGGGCCGCGGCGGGGTGGCGGCAGGAGTGCGGGCGCTGCGGGAGGGAGCCGAGCAGTTCGTGGTGCGTCCGCTCGACCCGGAGCACCTGGCGCTGGCGGTGGCGCGCGCGGCCGAGGCGCGTCGCTGGCGAGGCGTCACCACGCAGGAGCTGCCCTACCGGCCGCGCACCCTGGACGACGTGGAACGCGACCAGATCGAGCGGACGTTACGGCATCACGGCGGCAATCGGACCCGCGCCGCCCGGGATCTCGGGATATCGCGGGCGACGCTGATCAATAAGATTAGGGCGTACGCCCTGGACCTGTGAGGCGGTATGGACAAGCCGGATCTGAAAGAGCACGACGGAATGACGTGCCGCTCCTGCGGCAACGAGGAGCGGGCGTCGGAAGGCTATCCCTGCTCCGATTGCGGGACGTTCATCTGTCTGATCTGCACCTTCCGGGGAGTGACGCGCTGCAAGGCGTGTGAAGAGAAGGCGAAGGCGGCGTCGCGCGCCTAGCTGCGGCGCTGGTCGATGTCCCGGGTCAGCTCTTCGAGCGGAGTGCCGAGCTCCTTGGCGAGCCGCTCGGTGGCCGAGGCGGCGCCGGGCCAGTCCGGCGCGGCGGCCAGCGCTTGCAGGGCGATCTCCGCGATCGCATTGGTCCGTTCTTCCAGCGCCTGTGTCCGCTCCGCCACTTCCCGCGCCAACCACCCTTCCAGCTCGCGCCGGTCGATTTCCAGCTGCCGCCGGCGCAGCGCGCTGCGCAGCGACACGTCCAGCTCTTCCAGATCGAGCGGTTTGATCAGGTAGTCGTAGGCGCCGAGACGCAGGCACTCGATGGCGGTCTTGGGATCGTCGATCGCCGTCAGCATGATGATCGCGAGGTCGGCCTCGGCGGCGAGCGCCTTCGGCACCAGCTCGACGCCGGTCATCTGCGGCATGCGAATGTCGCACAACATCGCCTGCGGCGGGTCCTGCTGGATCTGTTGCAGCGCCGCCGCCCCGTTGTCCGCCTGCGACACGCGATATCCCAGCCGCTTGAGGTAGCGATCGAGCGCCTGGCGGATCCCCAGCTCATCATCGACGACGAGGATCGACGTCGGCGCGGCGGGTGTGCTGGTCGGCATGTGCACCGAAGCTATTTGACCTGCACAACCCCAGCAAGCGCGACTATCTTCGCCGCGTGACCTCCGGTGCAGCCGCTCCGAACCTCGCCGCCGTTCCCGGAATTCGCGTCGGACACTGGACTCACCCCAGCGGTGCCACCGGGTGCACCGTCGTGCTCGCGCCCCAGGGTGGGATGCGGACGGCGGCGTCGCTGCGCGGCCGTGCCACCGGCACGCGCGAGATCGACGCCACCGACCCACGGCACATCGTCGGCCACGTGGACGCGATTCTCCTCACCGGCGGCTCGGCGTTCGGTCTCGGCGCCGCCGACGGAGTCATGCAGTGGCTGCTGGCGCGCAAACGCGGCTTCCCGGTACGCGCCGATTTCGTGGTGCCCATCGTCCCCGCCGCCGTCATCTTCGATCTCGGCAATACCGGCGACGTACCGCTGTGGCCCGGCCCCGCCGACGCCGCGCACGCCTGCGACGCGGCCGGCACTGCGATCCCCGAAGGATCGATCGGCGTCGGGGCGGGGGCGACGGTGGGCAAGGCGGCGGGGATCGCGCGCGCGATGAAGGGAGGCGTGGGCAGCTGGGCCGCCGTTGCCGGCGACGCGGTCGTGGGCGCGCTGGTGGTGGTCAACGCCGTCGGCGACGTCCGCGACGCGAGCGGGCGCATCCTCGCCGGCGCGCGCGGCGATGGTGGGGAATTCCTCGACTGCCTCGACTATCTCGGCCGCGGTGGGGCGCCGTTCGGCGCGGGCCCGGCGTCCCCCAACAACACGACGCTCGCCGTCGTGGTCACGAATCTCACGCTCGACAAGGTGGCGCTGCAATCGCTGGCGCGCGCCGCGAGCGACGCCCTGGCGCGCCGCATCACGCCGTTCGGGACGTTGTTCGACGGCGACGTCATATTCGCCGCCAGCACTGCCGCGCTGGCGCCGTCGTCTCCGTTGCAGGCCGAGGCTCTGGCGGCCGCGGCGGTGCCTGAGGCGCTCGAGCGCGCCGTCCGACTCGCCGCCGGCAATGCCGTCACACCCGGCCTCGGGAGCCGCACATGACCGAACAGCTGATCCGCGCTCTCGGCGAGCTGCAGCGCAAATGGGTGCCCGATCGCCGCATCGGCGTGTTCGACGTCGCGGTCCAGGAAGGTCGCATCGAAGGATCGACCACCAGCCGCGAGGCACAGGCCGAGGTCCGCCGCATCGGGAGTGCCGCCGGGCTGGAAGTCGCGGTCACCCTGCTGCCCAACGCCACCGTCGACAGCGGCGACGTCGCCGTCGTGACGGCCGCGCTCGCGCCCCTGCTCGAGCGGCCGGCGGTGCGTGCTCCGCGCGTCAACGAGGCGGTGCAGGGGGAGCCGTTGACGTTGCTGGAGCGCAAGGACGACTGGCTGCGCGTGCGTGGCGGCGACGGTTACGTGGCGTGGATCCACTCCGGATACGTGCGCGTCGGTCTGACCGACTGGTTCGAAGGCTGGTTGCGCCAGGCGACGATCCGCTCGCTCGGCTGCGAGCTCGAATACCAGGGGGAGCGCGTGCGGCTGCCGATCGGCGCGCGGCTCGCTCCGCTGCGCGAAGGGAGCGGCGTCGAGACCGCCGACGGCCGCTTGGCGCGCGTCGTGGCCGGCGTCGTACGCTCCGAAGCGGAGCTGCACGCCGAGACGCGGCTCATGGCGATCCCGCAGCTCGCGCTGCGATGGTTCGGAGGTGCGCCCTACCTGTGGGGCGGCCGCACCGAATGGGGTGTGGATTGCTCGGGGCTGGTGCAGGCGGTGTACGCGGCGCGGGGCGTCGCGCTGCCGCGCGACAGCGATCAGCAGGCCGCGTCCGGGGAGCCGGTCGCGCTGTCGGGGTCGGGAGCGGGATACGCCGTCGGGGACCTGTTGTTCTTCGCCGAGCGCGAGCGGATCTCGCACGTCGCGTTGTGGGCCGGCGCCGGCCGCATCGTGCATTCCACGCTGTCGCGCGGCGGCGTGGTGAGCGAGGACCTGTTTGCGGACCAGGCCCGGCTCAAGACGCTGCGCGAGCAGCTCGTCGTGGTGCGGCGGGTGGAGCGCTGATGCGTCTGATTCTGTTCGATATCGACGGCACGATCCTCCTCACCGACGGCGCCGGGCGGCGCGCGATCGAGCGCGCCCTGGTTGATATCGCGGGTACCGCGGGACCGATCACCGACCACCGCTTCGACGGGAAGACCGACCCGCAGATCGTGCGCGAGCTGTTGTCGCTCGCCGGTCATCCGGCGGCGACGAGCGACGAGCGGGTCTGGGCGGTGTGCGATCATTACGTCGGTCATCTCGCCGATGAGCTGGCGAAGCCGACCCAGGCCACACGGCTGATGGTCGGGGTGCGCTCCCTGCTCGACGCCCTGGAGCCGGTAGAGGCGGACGGCCGCGCTCTGGTCGGCCTGCTCACGGGGAACGTGGAGCGCGGTGCCGCGCTCAAGCTGCGCTCGGGGGGGATCGACCCGACGCGGTTTCGGGTGGGGGCCTATGGCTCGGATGCGGCGCACCGTCCCGAGCTGCCCGCCATCGCCCAGCGCCGGGCGGCCGAGCGGCTCGGGATTGCGATCGCCGGGTCCGACGTCGTCATCATCGGCGACACCCCGGATGACGTGGTCTGCGGTCGCCCGATTGGAGCGCGCACCGTGGCGGTGGCGACGGGAGGCTTCGACGTTGCGGCGCTCACCGCTGCGGGGGCGACGCACGTGTTCTCCGATCTGTCCGATACCGTCCGCGTGCTCGAGGCGCTGTTGTCGTGACGCGCCCCACGCGCGAGCTGGAAGTCAAAGCGCGCATCATCAACGTCGCCGAGCTGCGCCGCCGGTTGCTGCGCGCCGGGGCAAGGGTCGAATTCCGCGGCGCCATGGCCGATCGCCGCTATGACCGCGGTCGCGTGCTCACGCGCGTGGATGAGGTCCTGCGCGTGCGGACGTACCGCCCCGCCGGGCGCGGTCGCGCGCACGCCGTCCTGACGTGGAAGGGAGCGGCGAGCGCCCGCGCGCGCGGCCGTTACCGCCACCGCCTCGAGCTGGAGCTCGAGATCCCGGATCCCGGGACGCTGCACTCCGTGCTCTCGCGGCTCGGCTACCGTGTCACGATGGCGATCGACCGGCGCGTCGAGGTGTATCGTTTGGGGCAGGCCATCCTGCGCCTGGAACGGTATCCACGAATGGACACTCTGCTGGAAGTCGAGGGCCCGCCTCGGGCGATCGAGCGCGCCATCGTGGCCACGGGTCTCGAGCGCGGGCAGTTTCGCTCGGAATCGCTCCCCTATTTCATGCGCGCCTACCGCCGCCGCACCGGCCGGCCGGCGCAGCTCGCGCTGTGAAGCTCGACGTTCCGGAGCTCGGTCCCTATCTCGGACGCCTCATCGTGCCGCGGCGCGTCACCGAGCTGTGGGTTCCCCTGGATGACGTTCGCGAGGCGCTGGCCACCAGCGTGATGGAGGGCGCCGGAAAGGCGCGTCGCGAGGCATCCAACGGAGCCAAGGGAGGGGCACGCGCGCTTACGGCCCTGGACCGCGATGCGTGGACGCAGGCCTGGGAAGACGCGGTGCGCAAAGCGGCCGACCGGATCGTGGCGGTACTCGACCGGACACTGGAGACCGAGGCGAAGCGGGTGCGGATGCCGCGGCGCCGGCAGCGCCAGCTGGCGGTCTCTCCCGTCGAGCGGCGCGCGATCGCCGCACGGCTGGCGTCGGGTGGCGACACGCTCGATGAAGCGCTCAATCAGGTGTCGAGCGCGACCGAAACGCTGGCGCGGAGCTGGCCGGGGGATACCACCACCCAGGGCGTATGGCGCGCGGCGCAGGAAGCCGCGGCCCGCCGCCTCGAGGCGGCGTGGCTGATTCTCGAAGGCCAGGTCGAGCAGGAACGGGCGCGCTGGACGGGAGAGGTGGACGCCGTGAAGTCGTGGCGACCGTCGCTGGTCCCGGTGTTCGTCATCTGGACGCCGCTCGCCGCCATCGCCATCTGGCTCGGGCTCGTGCTCGGCGGATACCTCCCGGCACCGCAATGGCTCGCAGAGCTGCTGGGCTTCTAGCCGGTCTGTTGCTCGCCGGTCCGCCGCTGACGGCGCAGCTGCGCCCCGTCGTCGTGCGCGTGTCCGGTCCCAGGGGGCTCGACTCGCTCGCCCGGCTCGGCTTCGAGGTTGCCGGCGCGCGCCGCACGCCGGCGGGACTCGAGGCGATCGTCGTCGCCTCTCCCGCAACCGAGCGCCTCCTTGCCGGAGCGGGTCTCGCTGTGGCCCCGGTCCCGGGTGCTCCGCTGGGGGCCGCCGGCGACAGCTTCTCCGTCTATCGCTCCTTCGACAAGCCGGTCACCGGCATTCGGGCCACCCTCGCCACGTGGGCGGCGGCGGACACCATGATTCACGTGGATTCGGTCGGCGCGTCGGTCGAGGGGCGGCCCATTCTGGCGGTGAAGATCGGCGCCGCGGCGGACGCGCCGAGCCGGCCCAATGTCCTGTTCATGGGAACGCATCACGCGCGCGAATGGGTGTCGACGGAAATGGCCATGCGCCTGATCCGCTGGCTCGCCGATTCGGCGCCGCCCGCCATGCTCGCCACCCGCGATGTGTGGGTGATCCCGGTCGAGAATCCCGACGGCTACCAGTACACCTTCACCACCGATCGTTTCTGGAGGAAGAACCGCCGCGACAACGGCGATGGTTCGTTCGGCGTCGACCTGAACCGCAATTATCCCGAGTTCTGGGGCTACGACAACTCCGGCTCGAGCGGCGCAACCGGGAGCGAAGTGTATCGCGGCCCCGCGCCCGCCTCGGAACCGGAGACCCAGTCGATCATCGCGTTTCACGCGGCGCACCCGCCCGTCGTGTCGGTGTCGTATCACACGTACAGCGGGTTGGTGCTCTTTCCCTACGGTTTTCGAGACGGCGCACTGGCCCCCGATCTGCCGATCTACCGGGCGCTCGGCGGCTCCGATCTGCTCCCGGCGGTGCACGACAGCGTCCCGGATACCTTCCACTCGTACTACCATCCGGGACCGGGGTGGAATCTGTATCCCACGAACGGCGAGTACACCGACTGGGCCTACCGGGCGCACCAGACGATCGCCTTCACGACGGAGCTGACGAGCGGCTGCTGTACCCCGGACTCGAATTTCTATTACGGCTTCGTCTTTCCCGACGACTCCGCGCTCGTCGATCGCGTGTTTCACGACAATCTCCCCTTCGCGCTCGCGGCGATCGCTGCCGCTGGCGGTCCCGCGCTGGCGCAAGGTCCAACGGGAGCGTTTCCGACCGCGCCGCGCGTCGAATCGATCTGGCCCGAAGTGTGGGTGAGTCTGCCTTCGGGGGGACCGGTTCCGTTTTCGCTCAGTGTGCGCGGTCCGACCGGCGGGATTCTGCAGCGTTCGCTGCAGACCGATTCCCTGGCGCGCGGCACCGTCCGGACGTGGTGGCGCTCTGATGTGACCATCGATCGGGCGCGCGCCGTTCGCGTGGAGGGAGCGGGCCTCGAGGGGGAGCTGATTTCGATCGCCGGCGCCGAAGATGCGGACCTGGGGTGGACGGGGTGGACGCGAAGCGGCGATGCGCTCACCGGCACCTACGCCTGGGCGACGACGATGGACGACACGCTCACCTCGCCGGTCGTAAATCTTTCCGGCCGCACGCGCATCTGGCTGCAGTTCTGGACCAAACATCGCGGATCGACGTTTACTCCGGAGCAGCACGGGCTGGTGCAGGTTTCGGGCGACAGCGGTATCACCTGGTCGACTGTCGCCCTGGTGCTGGGCGACGGACCCGCGTGGTATCCCGTACGCGTGGATCTCCCATCGCTCGGAGGGTCGCGCGGCGCGCGGGTCCGGTTCGTCTCCGCCGCGTTCACGTGGTGGCTGGACGCAGTCGGCTTCGCGAGTGATTCGACCGCCGCGTTTGCGGCGCTCCCACCGGTCACGGCGCTCGAAGTTTCGGAGAACCCGGTACACGGATCTCAGGTTGTCTTCTCCTGGCCCGCGGGAACGGGTGCGCCGCTGATCGGCGTCTATACCTTCGGCGGGGACCGGCTCGTCTCGGCCGCCCTGACGCCGGGGTCGACCGAGTACGCGTGGGACCTGACCGCCGGCTCGCACCGCGTCCCCAACGGGGCCTACATCGTGGTGCTGCAGCTCGACGGCCGGGTGCTGCGGCGGCGGCTCTTCGTGACGCGATGAGCACGATCGGCGTCGGGATCGACCTCGTGGAAGTGCCGCGGGTGCGTCGCATGCTCGCCGAGAAGGGGACGCACGTGTTCGAGCGGCTGCTCACACCCGGCGAAGCCCGCTACTGTCTTTCCAAGCTCGATCCCTCCGAAAGCGTCGCCGTCCGACTGGCCACGAAGGAGGCGGTCTACAAGGCGCTGCAGAGCTCGCCGGCGGCGCGTGGGGTGGGATGGCGTGAGATCGAGGTGGTGCGCGACGAGAACGGCCGGCCGGAGGTGGTGCTGACGGGGCTCGCCCACGAGGTGGCGGAGCAGCTCGGCGTGCAGCAGGTGATGGTCTCGCTGTCGCACAGCCACGAAGCGGCGATCGCCATCGCCTTGCTCGAGGGCTGAGGAGGTTATACTTCGGGGCACCCTTTTTGAGAACGATTCTCATCTACCGTAACGTCTTCCGCAGCTTCATTTTCGTCACCGGCTTCATCGCTCCTCTCCACGCGCAGACAGGTGATTCGGTCGCCGTGGCCCGGCGTGTGGCCGCCGCCGCCGCACTCGCCGTCAAGGAGTACGCCCTCGGCGTCCCGCCCGCCGGGGGAGTCGTCACCGACAGCGAAGAGGTGAAAGAAGGCCGGCTGTTCATCGACCAGGCGCGTGCCGCGCTCCCCGGTCTCCCCGCCGCCGCCCGCGGTCATAGCGACAGCGCCCTGCAGGTGATCCGGGCGCTCATCGACCGTACCGCCGCACCCGCGCAGATCGCTCCGGTCGCGCAGGCTCTGGCGCAACGCCTCGCACGGGACCTGGGGGCTGAGATCGAGCCGATAGCGCCGCAGGGCGAAGACGCGGCGTTGGCACGAGGTGCGGTGGTGTTCCAAAGCGCCTGTGCCGGCTGCCACGGGGCGTCGGGACGCGGCGACGGACCGGCCGCCAGGGGAATCGTGCCGCCGCCGGCCAATCTGACCGACGCCACCGTGATGGGCGCCAAGTCGCGCGTCGATCTCTACCGCCAGCTGCTGCTCGGCGTCGCCGGGACGGCGATGCCGGCGTTCGAGCGGACATTGGCCGACAGCGATCGCTGGGCGGTGGCCGCGTACGTGCAGACGCTGCAGTACGGCGGGTCGCGCGAAGCAGCGGTTTTCGCTGCGGTGCGCCGCCAGCTCGATTCAGCCGTCACGACGCGATCGGGGGAGGTGGCGTTCGACGCCTACATGACGTTCGAGGTCGTGGAGAGCGCCGTGCAGGCGAGACAACCGGCGCTTGCGAGTCGGATCGAGAACGAATTCCGCGAGCTGCGCGAGCGCGCTGCAACGGGCGACGTCACCGCCGTGCACCGCCAGCTGCTTGGCGATCTCGAGAATGCCGAGCGCGCGGTGACGGACAAGAGCTCGACGGCCAACCTCTTCGTACAGTCGTTTCTCCTGCTCGTGCGCGAAGGGTTCGAGGCGATCCTCATCATCGCCGCTCTGATGACCTTCCTCACGAAGGCGGGCGCCGCGGAGCGGCGTGGCGAAGTTGCCTGGGGCGCCTGGGCCGGCGTGGCAGCGAGCGTCGTCACGGCGATTCTGTTCGAGCTGCTGATCGAAACGACTCCGGGACAGCGCGACGCCCTCGAAGGCATCACGATGCTCGTGGCGGTCGTGGTCCTGTTTTTCGTCAGCTACTGGCTACTCTCCAAAGTGGAAGCCGACAGGTGGACGGCGTTCCTGAAGCAACGGGTCCACGCGGCGCTCTCCTCCGGAAGCGCGTTGGCGCTCGCATCCGTCGCGTTTCTGGCGGTGTATCGCGAAGGAGTGGAGACGATCCTCTTCTACAAGGCACTGCTCGTCTCGGGAGGAAGCGGGGACGCCGGCCCCGTGGTGCTCGGCGTGGCCCTCGGCGCCGTGGCGCTGGTGGTGCTCTACGTCGGGATCATGCGACTCGGGATGCGCATCCCGATGAAGCTGTTCTTCGCCGTTACGGGGGCGCTGCTCTACTACATGGCCTTCGTCTTCGCGGGGAAGGGAATCGCCGAGCTGCAGGAGGGGAGAGTCATCGGGACGACGGTGGTGCCGGCGCTTGAATGGCTGCGCGTGCCGTTCCTCGGCGTCTACCCGACGTTGCAGTCGCTGGCGTTGCAGGGGTTGCTGGTGGCGCTGGCGATTGCGGCGGCGCTGGTCATGCGCTTTCGGCCTTCGACTATCGGCCGTCGGCTTGAGACGCCGCGTTCTTGATCAAGGCCGACGGCTGACTGCCGACAGCCGATGGCGCCTTCAACTTGTTGAGCAGATACACACCCACCAGAACCAATCCAACACTCGTCGCCTGCGCGATCGTGAAGCCGTTCAAGAAGCGATCGTCCTTGGCGCGCAGGAATTCAATCGCGAACCGTTCCACGCCAGCGATAACGAGATAACAGGCGAACAGCCATCCTGTGGCGTGGCGGTGGTCGCGGCGCTTCCACAACCAGGCGGTCGCGAGCAGCATCAGCGCCGTCTCGTAGATCTGCGTCGGATGCACGGCGACGAGATCGGCCGGGTTCGTGCCGGCGGCGAAGGCGACGTGGAACGCCTGCAGATTGTTGACGGTGGTCGCCGGCAGACCTTCGGGGAATTTCACCGCCCACGGTAACGAGCTGGGGCGGCCGTAGTCGTCTCCGACCACGAAGCAGCCGACGCGGCCGATGGCGTAGCCGAGCGTGAGCGCGGGGGCCACGAGATCGGCGGTGAACGCGATCGGCACTTTGCGGCGCCAGCTGTTGAAGATGACCCCCGCCACGCCGCCGAGAAACCCGCCGTACCACACGAACCCGCCGCGGCTGAACAGCGACCCGCCGGTCAGGATCCAGTACCAGAGCTTCGCTCCCAGGAGTCCGCCCAGCACCGCCGCGATGACGATGTCGGCGGCGTATTCCTCGTCGAGCCCGCGCCGCCGCAGCTCGAGTTGAATCGCCCATCCCGACATGATGAAGGCCAGCATCATCATCAGGCCGAAGCCGGTGACCGAGAGGCTGCCGATATGCAGAACCAGCGGATATACGGTCATGGAGTGCGCGGTGCGGGGTGCAGGGGAGTGAACGGCTCGAGGCCGGGCAGCGGGAGATTCGCCCGGGCATCGAGCATCCAGTCGCTGCGCTCGCCGCGGGCGAGGCGCCACCACCCCGCCCGGGCGATCATCGCGGCGTTGTCGGCGTTGAGGCGCGGGCTCGCGACCGCGACACGGGCGTGGGGCGCGAGCGCCTGCGCGGCGCGGGCGGCGAGGGCGCGGCTGCACGCGACGCCGCCGCCCAGCACGGCGGTGCGATATCCGGTCAGGCGCACGGCGCGGTCGAGCTTCGCTACCAGCACGTCGAGCACCGCGTCCTGAAAACCGCGCGCCAGGTCGGCGCGATCGCGCTCCAGGTCCGGCGAGCCGCGCACGGCATGCAGCACCGCCGTCTTGAGACCGGAGAACGAGAACTCGAATCCGTGATCGATCATGGGACGCGGGAACGGAAATCGCTCGGGGGTCCCGGTCGCGGCGAGCCGCTCGATGGCCGGGCCGCCGGGATAGCCGAGCTCGAGAAGGGTCGCAACCTTGTCGAACGCTTCGCCCGCGGCGTCGTCGCGCGTCGCCCCCATCAGGCGGTAGCGTCCCCACGCCGGCACGTCGAGTAGCATAGTGTGCCCGCCCGATACGAGCAGCGCCACGAACGGCGGGGCGAGATCGGGGTCCTCGATCGCCGGCGCGAACAGATGCCCCTCGAGATGATTGACGCCGATGAGGGACCGGTCCCGGGCGTACGCGAGCGCTTTGCCGTACACGACGCCGACGAGCAGCGCCCCGACGAGTCCGGGCCCCGCCGTCACCGCGACGGCATCGATCGCGCTCCAGGCGAGCCCCGCTTCGGCGCGCGCGCGGTCGACCACCGCCGGCAGCGCGGCGAGGTGGGCGCGGCTCGCCAGCTCGGGAACGACGCCGCCGAACACCTGGTGGATGTCCTGGGAGAGGATGACGAGGCTCGCCAGCTCGGGAGGCCGCGTCGCACCGCCCACCAGCACCGCGGCCGACGTCTCGTCACACGAGGTTTCGATCCCCAGGACGACGTCAGCCATGGCCGCGCTTTCGCACGACCAGCACCGATTCGGGGACCGCCCGCGCGGTGATCCCCCGGGGCGCCAGCACCATCAGGTGCACGATCGCGCTGTCGGAGATGGGACCACCGAGGTGGATAATCACCTTGAGGCTGTCCTTGGTGAGCCCGGCGACGATCGCCTCCGGCCCGCGGATCACGACGTTGGCGCGGGCCGGGCGTAGCTCGTAGCCGGTGAGCGGCCCGGCGCCGCTTTCGACCGGCAGCAGGTTGAACACGCGCTCGAACACCGACAGCGTCGCGCCCGAGATGCGCACTTCCTTCGGCGCGAGCCGCACGACGCCGAGCGGCGCCGTGTCGAGCGCCACGGTGCGACTGAAGCCGCCGCGCACGGCATCGAGCGCCGTGGGGATCGTCGCGACCGATTCGATGGCGGCGAGCAGCCGGCGCGGGCCGACGATCCGCACCACGCTCGGCATGATCTGCAGGCCGCCATCGAGCGACTGACCTGAATCGGGGCGGACCGATACGCGCGCGACGACCGGCACGTCCTTGAAGGCGACGGAGTCGAGCTGCACCGTGACGGTCCCGGGCTTGATCTCGGCGACCTGCACGTCGGTGCCTTTGGGAATCTCGACGCTCGCGGGCTGCAGTACCGTGGTCCACGTGGCGGTGCTGAGCGTCTCCGGGACCTGCAGCACCAGCACCTGATGGAACAGCCGCGCCCGCAACAGCTCCGCGATTTTGCCGCGCAGCACGACGGTCAGCGATTCCGGAGCGCCGAGCAGCGTGCGGCCAGGCGGCACCCGGACCTGGAGCTGCATCGGCTGCTCCTGGGTGACCTGCTCCTGAGCGGCGACGGCGACGTACAGAATGAGGGCGAGGAACACCGCGGCGAACTTCAGCGCCCAGTTGCGGAACAGGCCGCGGCGCGGCTCAGTGGTCATCGAGCAGCCGCCGGATCAACACGTCGTTCACCGGACCATCCCATTCCGCCGCCCCGATCACCTTCTTCACGATCACGCCGTGGCGGTCGATCACGAAGCTCTCGGGCACCCCGGTGGTCTGGTATTGCCGCGAGATCTCCCCCTGGCGGTCGTGCAGCACGTCGAAGGTGAGCCCCAGCTGGTTGACGAAGGCGTTGACCTCCGTCGAATCGACAACGTCGACGCTCACGGCGAGGACGTGGAAATCGGTCCCGGTCATGCGGCGCGACAGCCGCTCGATCGCCGGCATCTCGACGCGGCACGGCAGGCAGTACGTGGCCCAGATGTTCAGCAGCAATACCTTGCCGCGATAGTCTTCGAGGCTCGCGGGCTTGCCGCTGCGCAGATCGACGGCGTGAAAGACGGGGGCGGCCGAGCCGACGCCGACGAGCTCGATCTGCGGCAGGATCCGGATCACGAGCGCGGTGACGAGCACGGCGGCCATCGCGAGGCCGACGAGCAGGGTGAGGCGGCGCCGCTGCATTACACGCTCACCGCGCAGCGCTGCCGCAGCTCGCGCACCATCGCCCCGGGATCGGGGCTCCCAAACACCGCGTTCCCCACGACGAACGTGTCCGCCCCGGCGGCGTGGGCGGCCGCGATCGTATCGGGGCCGATGCCGCCGTCCACCTCGAGGTAGGCGGGCGACCGGGCCCGGTCGAGCGCGCTGCGCGTCCGGCGGATCTTGTCCGTGGACGCGGGGATGTAATGCTGGGCGCCGAATCCCGGGTTGACCGACATGATGAGCACCACGTCCAAGTCTGCGATGACCTCCTCCATCAGCGCCAGGGGCGCGCCCGGGTTGAGGGCCAGCCCGGCGCGCAGACCCCGCTGCCGCACCGCGGCCAGCAGGCGCTGCACGTGCACCGTCGCATCGGGATGAAACGTCAACCCCGACGCTCCCGCCTCCGCCATCGGCTCGAGGTAGCGTTCCGGCTCGACCACCATGAGGTGCACGTCGATCGGCCGGTCGGTCAGGGCGCGCAGCGTCGCGACCATGTTCGCGCCGAACGTGAGATTGGGGACGTAGCGGCCGTCCATGACGTCGACGTGCAGCCAGTCGGCGCCGGCGTCGAGCACGGCCCGCACCTGTTCCGCCAGCCGTGCGAGGTCGACCGACAACACACTCGGCGCGATGCGCACGGCGCCGCTCATTGCGGCAACCGCGCCGAGACGACGTCGACGTTCGTCCCGGGCGCCGCCAGCGTGCCGGCGGCCGGACGCTGCGCGATGATCGTCCCGGGTGTCGACTCCGTGGTGCGCCTGCGCGTCACGCCCCCCAGCTCGAGACCGAGCCCCTCCAGCTTCGTCCTGGCATCCCCGACCGAGAGCCCGATCAGGTCGGGAACCGTGATCGTCGGTGCGCCGCGGCTGATCACGAGGCCCACGCCGCTGCGCGGGGCGAGCGCCGTCGCGGCAACCGGCCGCGTCACCATCGTGAGGCCCGTTGGAAACGCCGCCTGCACCGATTCGACCTTGCTCACGGTGAGCCCGGCCGCGTTGATCAACCGCGTCGCGAGCCCACCTTCGAGTCCGGTTACATCGGGTACGGGCACGCGCGGCGGGCCGGAGCTCACGGTCAGCGCCACGTGCATATCCGCAGGGGCCTCCACGCCGGGCGGCGGGTCCTGCCAGATCACGGTGCCGACCGGCGCGAAGGGGTGCGGCTCGCTGCCGCCGTCGGAGGGGACAAAGCGCGCCGTCGTGACGGCGGTGCGCGCGTCGGCGATCGTCATCCCCAGCACCCGCGGCACCTCCTGGTGGTGCGGAAACAACGGAGCCGGGAAGACGAAGATGGCGGCGATCAGGTAGCCGATGCCCAGCGCCACCACGAGCCAGAACCCCCAGCGGATCGCGTCGTCGTGCTCGAACTCGGGGATCCCGGGCAGCTGCAGTTTGGGAAGCCGCATTTGGTGCAGCGGCGGCATGTGGCGCCGGAATTTCATGCCGCGCTCCGTTCGAGACGCGCCGCGTAGACCCCGTCGATCGCGTGATGCTGCGGCAGGGCATGGAGATCGCCCGCAGCCGTCACGAGCTCGGGCGGCACTGCGCCCGGCACCGGGGCACGGCGAAAGTCCTGGTGACGCTCGAGAAACGCTTCCACCTGTTCCGCATTCTCCTCCCGCTCGAGCGAGCAGGTCGCGTACACGAGCACGCCGCGCGGTCGCACCAGCCGGGCGGCGGCGTCGAGCAGCGCCGCTTGCCGCCGGGCGAGGCGCCCGATCGCCTCGGGCCGCACCCGCCAGCGGGCGTCGGGATGCCGCGCCATCGTGCCTGTCGCCGAGCAAGGCGCGTCGAGCAGCACCGCCTCCCACTGCGCCGGCCGAAACGGAGCGCACAGAAGATCGGCAGCTACGATCGGGATCGCCACTCTGGTGCGCGTCACCGTTTCCACCAGCCGCCCAAGCCGCGGCGCACGCGCGTCGCCGGCGGTCACGCGGGCTCCAGCGCGTGCGAGCGCAATCGCCTTTCCGCCCGGCGCCGCGCAGGCGTCGTACACGCGAGCGCCCCGGTCGATCGCGGCGAAACGGGCCACCAGCGCCTGAGCGGGGTCCTGAACGATGAACGCACCTTCGGAATAGCCGGGGAGCTTCCTGGGAAGGGAGTGGGGGGTGGTGGGTCCGCCTGAAACGACGAGCCCTTCGCCGTACGCCGCCTTCGCGACCCGGTATCCCGCGTCCATCAGCGCTGCATTCAGCTCGTCGACCCCCCAACGCACGGGCTGCAACACTAGCGCCGGTTTCTGATCGTTCCATTCGAGCAGACGGGCTGTTTCGCTCGCACCGAAGCGTTCGCTCCACCTCGTCACCAACCAGTCCGGGTGAGAGGGCGCCACTCCCCGCTCCCCACTCCCCGTTGTCGTCAGCCGGCGCAACGCCTGATTGACGTAGCGCGCAGCCCCTTCTCCCGCCGTTTCGCGCGCCAGCTCGACGCTGGTCGAGACGGCGGCGTGGGCGGGGACTCGGGTGAGTCGATTCAACTGGTACGCACCGAGGCGCAGGATGTCGTGCAGGCGCGGATCGGCGTGGCGCAGGTCGAGGGTGTCATCCAGGGAGCGGCGGCTGCGCAGCACGCCGGCGGAGAGCGCGAATGCGAGGCGGCGGTCGCGCTCCGACAAGGGGCCCACCGCCCGGTCGCGCGCGTCGGCGAACGGCGCTCCGCCGCTCACCGCGCGCAGGATGTCGAGAGCCGCGCGGCGCGCGGCGGTCGCGCCCTTAATCCAGCATCCCCTCGAGCGGGGAGGACGGCACCGCCACCTCGCGACGCGGCATGCGCCCGGCGAGAAACGCGGCGCGTCCCGCATCGACGGCGAGCCGCATTGCGCGGGCCATCGCTGCGGGGTCGCGCGCGGCGGCGACGGCGGTGTTCATGAGAATGCCGTCGACGCCCTGTTCCATGGTCAGGCAGGCATCGGACGCGGTGCCGACACCGGCATCCACGACCACGGGGACGGTGAGACGGCTCTTGATGGTGCGCACGCTGAACGGATTGAGCAGGCCGAGCCCGCTGCCGATGGGTGAGGCGAGCGGCATGACCGCCGCCGCTCCCGCTTCCTGGAGGCGCAGCGCGGTCACCAGGTCTTCATTGGTATACGCGAGCACTTTGAATCCGTCGCGGACGAGCACGCGCGTCGCCTCGAGCAGGCCGGCTACGTCGGGGAGCAGCGTTTCCTGGTCGCCGATGACCTCGAGCTTCACGAAGTCATTGAATCCGGCCTCCCGCGCCAGGCGGGCGTAGCGGATCGCGTCCTCCGCCGCGTAGCACCCGGCGGTGTTGGCGAGCAGGAAGTAGCGCTTGGGATCGAGATGGTGGAGAATGCCGTCGTCTCTGCCGCGATCGAGCGGTACGCGGCGTACGGCGACGGTGACCACCTCGGCGCCGCTCGCTTCGATCGCGCGCACCATCTCCTCGTTGGACCGGTATTTCCCGGTCCCCACGAAGAGCCGCGACTGAAAGGTGTGCCCGCCGATGGTGAACGGGACGTCGCGGGTGAGATCGGCCGTGACCGTCATGGTCAGCCGCCACCGACGAAGTGGACCAGCTCGATCGCGTCGCCCGGTGCGAGGCGCGACTGCTCGAGCTCGGTGCGGCGCACGATCTGCCGGTTGTGCTCTACCACGACGACGCGTGGATCGAGGTGCAACACGCCCAGCAGGTCGAGCAGGGTGGCATCGACCGGCACCGCGCGTCGTTCTCCGTTCACCAGGACTTCGATCATGCGACTGCCTCCACCAGGCTCCGCGCCGCCGCGCCGGGATCGTCCGCATCCCAGATGGCGCGGATCGCCGCCACGCCGTAAGCGCCCGCGCCGGCCAGCTCCCGCGCCCGCTCCGGGGTCACTCCACCGATCGCGATCACCGGGAGCCCAAGGCGGACGATGGCGCCGAGCGTTTCCGGTCCGAGGGGGGTCGCCGTGGGATGCGTGGCGGTGTGATACACTGGACCCACCAAAAGATAGTCGGCCCCCCAATCCTTCGCGGTGCGTGCTTCATCCAGGGAGTGCACCGAGCTGCCGATCCACCAGTCGGGGGCGAGGCGGCGGGCGTCCGCCGGCGGGAAGCTCGTACGCGAGAGCTGTACGCCCGCAGCGCCGCACGCAAGCGCGATGTCGAGGCGGTCGTTGACGAAGAGGCGGATAGGCGGATGGGCGGACAGGCGGATGGCCAAATCAAAGTGCTCCCGACCTGAGAGGGACCGTCCCCGGGCGTGAGCAGCCAGCTCGATGCCCGCCAACGTGTCGAGGAGATCGCCGAGATCGGGGCGGCGCGCGATGCGCTCGTCGGTGATCGCGTGCAGGCGCGGCAGCGCCGGCTTCACGTGAAGCGGCGGCCGACGGCGGTGCCGCGGCCATGCACCCAGTCGCTCGCCGGCATGCGCTCTTTCCCGGCTGGTTGGACCTCCGCGATTTCCACAAAGCCGTCGCCGGCGGCGACGACGAGCCGCGCCCCGGCCTCCGTCACGGCGCCGGGCGTGCCGCGGCCGGGGAGGGGATGCCCGCCGAACAGCTTCACTTCCTTCGTCTCGTGGGCCGTCCACGCGCCGGGCCTGGGGTCGAGTGCCAGCGTCTGTCGCGCAACATCGTCGGCGGGCTTCGTCCAGTCGATGTGCGCGATCTCGCGCGTCAGCTTCGGCGCGTAGGTCGCGTGTGCGGCGTCCTGAGGAACCGGCTTCAGGCTGTCCTGCGCCCACAGCGCCAGCGCTTCGATCAGCGCCTGCGCACCCATCTCGGCAAGATGCGCGCGCAGCTCGCCGGCGGTCGTGCCTGGATCGACGCGGTGGGGCAGCTGGTGCAGGATCGGCCCGGAGTCCATTCCCTCGTCCAGCTGCATGATCGTGACGCCGGTGCTTTCGATGCCCTGGAGGATCGTCCACTCGATCGGCGCGGCGCCGCGCAGCGCCGGCAGCAGCGACGGATGCACGTTCACCATGCCGCGGCGCGGCAGCGTGAGCAGCTCGGAGCGGAGGATGTGTCCATAGCCAACGACGACGCCGACGTCGGGTGCCAGGTCCCGGAGGTGCTGCAGGAAGGCTGCGTCGGTCGGCTTCTCCGGCTGCAGCACGTCGAGACCTTCGGCGGTCGCGGCCGCTTTGACGGGCGTCGGGGCCGACGAGGAGCGGGAGCGTCCGGTGGGCCGGTCGGGTTGGGTCACGACGGCGCGGACATTGAAGCCCTCGCCCACCAGCGCGCGCAACGAGGGAACGGCGAAGTCGGGGCTGCCGAAGAAGACGACGTCCACTAGAGCTCGCCTGCCGGCTCCGGCGTCACCTCCTTGAGGTAGCCGGTTTCTCCCTTGCGCAACCGCTTCCACTTGGAGAGGAGCAGGCCGCGTTTCACCGCCGACAGGTGGTCGAGGAAAAGCACGCCGTCGAGATGGTCGACCTCGTGTTGAATCGCCCGGGCCTGGTACCCGGACGTCTCGAGCCGGAACGGGGTGCCCGAGCGATCGGTGGCCTCGACGATGATCGACACCGGCCGCTCGACGTCGCCGAAGACCTCCGGGATCGACAGACACCCTTCTTCGGCGGTCTCCGTCTCCTCCCCCCGGTGCACGATCGTCGGGTTCACGAGCACGAGCGGCTGGGGCGCCTCCCCTCCCGTGTCGACGACGGCGACGCGTTGCGCGATGCCAACCTGATTGGCGGCGAGCCCCACCCCTTTGGCGGCGTGCATCGTTTCGAACAGATCGTCGATCAACTGCCGCACCGCGTCATCGACTCCGGGGACGGGTTCGGCGCGCTGCCGCAGGACGGGAGAGCCGAGCAGGTGGAGTTTGCGGAGGCTCACGCGGGCTTGGCGGGAGCCGCGGCGGGCGCGGCCGGAGCGGCTTCGCGATTCGTGATCGTGGCGATGTTGCTGCGCAGGATCACGAGCTTCGCTTCGCCGCTTTTGATCGTGACTTCGGTTTCCTTCATATACACGACTTCGCCGATGATTCCGCCCGAGGTGACGATACGGTCGCCCTTCTGGAGGGATGCGAGCAGTTTGTCGTGCTCCTCCCGTTGGCGCCGTTGCGGCCGGATGATGAAGAAATAGAAGATCGCGAAGATCGCGCCGACCTGAAGCAGGAGGACGGTCATCCCCGACCCTTGTTGGCCGGCGGGAGTGAACAGCAGTGCGAGCAGGGGGAGCGTCATGCGGGTTCCGGTTGGAGGTAACGGTGGCGCCACGCGTCGGCCCACCCGGCCAAATCGCCCGCGGCGATGGCGCGGCGCATGTCGCCGGCCAGCCGGATCAGGTAGCGGACGTTGTGGAGCGACAACAGGCGCAGGCCCAGCAGCTCTTCGGCGGCGAACAGATGGCGCAAGTAGCCGCGCGAATACGCCGTACATGTCTCGCAATCGCAGGTCGGATCGAGCGGCCCGGCATCGGTGCGGTGCTTCGCATTGCGGATATTGACCACGCCATCCGGGGTGAACGCCGTCCCATTGCGCCCCATCCGCGTCGGGGCGACGCAATCGAACAGATCGACGCCGCGCTCGACCGCGGCCACGAGGTCTTCGGGAAAGCCCACGCCCATAAGATAGCGGGGCAGGGAACCGGGTAGCGCGGGCTCGAGCTGCTCCAGCGTGCGATACATCGATGCCTTGGCCTCGCCGACTGAGAGGCCTCCGATCGCGAGACCGGTCCATTCGCCGAGGTCGAGAATTCGGCGTGTGGCCTCCTGACGGAGTGCGGTGTGAATGCCGCCTTGGACGATGGGCCAGAGTGTCTGACGGATGGGCGGATGGTCGGATCGTCGGATGGCACTATCCGCCCATCCGCCCATCCGTCCATCCGTCAACCCGCCCATCCGTCCATCCACCAGCTCTCCGTGCCGCCTGACGCACCGCTCCAGCCACCGCAGCGTTCGCTCCATAGCGTCCCGTGCCGTCGCCTCGTCCGCTCCACCGGGCACGACGTGATCGAACGCCATGGCGATATCGGCGCCGAGCGTCCATTGGATTTCGGTGGCGCGCTCCGGGGTGAGCCGGCGGCGGGCGCCGTCGACGTGGCTCTGAAATTCGACGCCGTCTTCGTCGACCTGCCGGAATCCTTCGAGCGAAAAGACCTGGAAGCCGCCCGAGTCGGTGAGCAGCGGGCGGTCCCAGCCCATGAAGCGGTGCAATCCGCCGAGCTCGGCCACGACATCCTCGCCGGGGCGGACATGGAGGTGGTAGGTGTTGGCGAGCACGATCTCGGCACCGACGGCTCGCAGGTCGTGCGGCGAGAGGGCGCGGACCGTCCCCTGCGTCCCGACCGGCATGAAGCACGGCGTCTGCGCTGTGCCGTGGGGCAGGGTCAGCCGGCCGCTGCGAGCGGGGCCGCAGCGAGCGGAGAGCGTGAATGTGAACGAGGGATCAGTCACGATCCACGCCCGCCCGGATCAGCTCCGGCGTGAGTCGCAGGCGCGGAGCAAGATCGTCAGGTAACGAGTCACACGGGGGCAGCGGCTCGCTGATCCCCTCGGCGAGCATCCGGACCTGTGCCAGGGAAACAAGCGGTGTACGGAACGCGCGCTCGAGCGCCCACGCGAGCGCATAGTGAGCGAACCTCGGGGCCGGCAGGATTACCACCCGATGGCCGAGCGCACGAGCGACGCGCCGGACTACTTCGCTGAGGGGGATCCTCTCGGGTCCGGTCACGGCGACGGTCTGATTCGTGAGTCGTTGATCGACGAGAGCGGCCTGCAGGACACGCACCGTGTCCGCGACGGCTACCGGTCGCAGCGGGCTTTCTTGAATCCCCACGGTGGCGAACAGGGGGAGGAGCCGCACCGTGCGACTCAAGTGGTCGAGCATGTGATCACCGCGGCCGTACGTGATCCCTTCCTTGATGACAGTGTAGGCGAGCCCTGATCCACGCACGAGCTCCTCGGCGGCCCACTTCGACTCATGGTAAGCCGACCCGCAGGCCGGTCGGGCACGCAGGAAGCTGACGAGGGCAAGCCGCTTGACGCCCGTCGTTCGCGCCGCCTCTACAACTGCGGCGGTCCCTCGAACATGAACGCGTTCGTAGGTCTGCGCCCCCCGCTCCCGATTGATGCCGGCGCAATGCGCTACGGCCTCGCATAAGGCGAACGCCGACGCGAGCCTGGACTCATCGTCGGTTGCGGCAGAGACGAAGGTGACTCCTGGCAGGGAGCGAATGGCGGTGTCGCGTCGATCCTCCCCCCGTGCGATGACCACCACGGTGTGCCCCGCATCGACCAGCGCACGCGACAGGTGTCGTCCGATGAATCCCGTCCCTCCAGTCACGGCGATGCGCATCAGATGATGGCCATCGCATCGCCGTAGCTGTAGAACCGGTATTTGGCGGCGACCGCCTCGCGGTAGGCCTGCATCACCCGCTCGTATCCTCCAAACGCACACACCAGCATCAACAGGGTGGAGCGGGGAAGGTGGAAGTTTGTGAGCAGCTTGTCTACCGCGCGGAAGGCATAGGGTGGACGGATAAAGAGCGCCGTCTCCCCGGCGCGCGCCGCAATGCGGCCCGAAGCGTCCACGACCGTCTCGAGCGTCCGCACCGTCGTCGTCCCCACCGCCCAGCGCCATCCACCCGCGGCGTGGCGCTGGTTGATCGTCAGCGCCGCCGCCGCGCTCACCGCAAAGCGCTCGGCGTGCATCGGGTGGGAGTCGAGATCCTCCTCCCGCACCGGCTTGAACGTGCCGAGGCCGACATGGAGGTCGAGCGTCGCGACGGCCGTACCGCGCCCGCGGATCTGGTCGAGCAGCGCAGCGGTGAAATGCAAGCCGGCCGTCGGCGCGGCAATCGATCCGTCGTGCTCGGCGTACACCGTCTGGTAGCGCTCGCGGTCGACCGCGTCTGGTGTGTGATGGATGTAGGGCGGCAGCGGCGCGAGGCCGTAACGCGCGAGTGTCGCCGGACCATCGAGGGCGCCGATGAACCGGATGCGCCTCAAGCCACTTCCCAGGACCCCGACGACCTCCACCGAGCTGTCGGGAGCGATCTCGACCTTCCGTCCGACCTTGAGCTTGCCGCCGGGGTGCCCGAGGGCGAGCCAGTCGCCGTCGGGTCGCTGCTCCACAATGAGCAACTCCGCCGGACCGCCGTGCTCCCGCATACCGCGCAGCCGGGCGGGAATGACGCGCGATGCATTCAGGACCAGGACATCGCCCGGTGCGACGAGCTCCAGGAGATCGGTGAAGCGGCGGTGGGCGATCGCTCCGCTCGTGCGGTCGAGGACGAGGAGGCGCGATGCGGAGCGCTCGGGAAGCGGCTCCTGGGCGATCAGGTCCTGCGGGAGGTCGTAAATGA